>NZ_AP014637.1:2120000-2430000 GCF_000829415.1 Pseudomonas sp. StFLB209
TATACCGGCAGATTGATAGCTCTAAGACTAGGCCGGTTGTCGGACTGCGTCTAATCGCTAGTTCTGATGCCGTGATAGATGACGTCGATCAATGCGCCTGCGCCGGATTTCTGCTCAGCGCCAGGCTGTGCACTGGCGCACAAGCCTGGCCAGCCGGTTATTTTTCGCTCAAGTCGAGACCGGTGCTCATCAGTTGGAAACACACCTGCGCCAAGGGCGAATGCGGTGCGGTGTTACGCATGATCAGGCCCAGCCGGGCCAGGGTGCGAGCGTCTTCGATGGGGTGCAGGCGCAAGGTGTCGCCCAGATCTTCCAGGCCCCCGGCCAGCGGCATGATTGCGCAGCACAGCCCGCCCTGGACGGCCTGCATCAACTGATGAACGGCGTCGGTTTGCAACAGCGGCTGCGGTTGCAGGCCACGGCTCTGGAAGTTGTGATCGATGGATTGACGAAAATGCATGCTGCCGGTCAGCAGGCCCAGTGGCAGATCCATCAGGTCGGCCCAGCTCAGGGGGTGTTCGCCGAACTGGAAATGGCGCTGATCATACAGCAGGCCCATATGGGTTTCGTTGAGCGGCAGGGCCTGGAAGCGGGTGGCGTCCAGCCGCTCGAAATACGACACGCCCAGGTCGATCTGGTTGCTCGACAACTGCTCAAGGATCTGTTCGGAACTGAGCGACGACAGGACGAACTGCAAGTTGGGGTGCAATTGGTGCATGCGTTGCAGCAAGGGCAGCGGGTCGAAGCTCGACAGCGGCACTACGCCCAGGCGCAGCGTGCCGACCAGATGCCCACGGCAGGCGGCAGCTTCTGCCTGCAAGCCGTCATAGGCGGCCAGCACCGTGCGCGCCCAGGCCAGCACCCGTTCGCCCGGCGCGGTAAAGCCTTCGAAGCGCTGGCCGCGCTTGACCAGTTCCAGCTCCAGTTCCTGCTCAAGATTGCGCAGGCGCATCGACAGGGTGGGCTGGGTGATATTGCAGCGGGCAGCCGCCTGTCCGAAGTGCTGGGTCTCGTCGAGGGCAATCAGGAATTTCAGTTGCTTGATGTCCATCTTCACTCCGGGCGGTGGGCAGGCAGGCGACCGATTCTACGCATCCGTAACAGCTTTGAGACAGCCGGTTGCGTTGGTCGGCGCAACGGTTGCCGGCACCTGTGGCAACTATCGTTGTTGTGGCAGATGTCAATCAAGCCGTTAGGGAGGATGACCCGTGGGACTTATTGATTTCGTAAAAAGTGCAGGCGAGAAACTCGTCGACCTTATCACGCCGGGCCAGGCCGCTGCCCAGCAGCCTACTGCCGAGCAGTTGGCACAACGCCTCGATGAACTGGGTCTGGATAAGTCGAACGTTAATATCGCTGTACAAGATGGCAAGGTCGTTTTGACCGGCAATGTGGCGAATCAGGAACAGAAAGAAAAGATCGCGCTGGCGGCGGGCAATTGCGCAGGTATCGAGCAGGTTGATGACCAGCTCACCGTCAGCGGCAGTCCCTCGCCAGGGGCTCAAGCGAACTTCGTGACGGTCGTATCGGGCGACACCCTGAGCAAGATTGCCAAGCGCGTCTATGGTGACCCGAACCAGTACCAGAAGATCTTCGAAGCCAACCAACCCATGCTCAGCCACCCGGATAAAATCTATCCGGGGCAGGTTCTGCGGATCCCCAACTGAGCGGCATCAACCAGTAGAACTGTTTTGAATGTCCTGCTGCCTTCACGACCAGGGTCGTTCCCGTTGTATTTCAAGGCAGGATCGGGTCGGGACCGACCGGGCAGCGGCTCCTACGCCGTTGTGAGCCCTTCGAGCAGTGCCAGGTAATCACCGACGGCGGCGAACTCTTCAGTGTTTTTCGGCCCCTGCTGGCTGTCGGGTTCACTGACTGCCAGCAAGTGGGCTACGCCGTAGGCCCGGGCGCTGCGCAGTATTGGTAAGGTGTCGTCGATGAACAGGCTGCGCGCCGGGTCGAACGCTGTGTCGGCGTGCAGGGCGTCCCAGAATTGCGGGTTTTCCTTGGGAAAGCCGTAGTCGTGAGAGCTGATCAGGCGCTCGAAGTAGGGCGCCAGCTCAATGCGCTCCAGCTTCAACGACAGCGAGTCGCGGTGGGCGTTGGTGATCATGATCACCCGTTTGCCGGCGCGCTGGATAGCGGCCAGAAAGGTCTGCGCATCCGGGCGCAGCGCGATCAGGTGGGCGACCTCCAGCTTGAGTTCACGGATCGGCAGTTTCAGCTCGCGGCTCCAGAAATCCAGGCAATACCAGTTCAGGGTGCCGGCGTTATCCACAAACAGCGGCTTGATCTCAAGCCAGGCCATGGCTTCGCTGATGCCATGCAGCTCGGCGTAGCGCCGCGGCAGGTGGTGCATCCAGAAGTGCTGGTCGAAGTGCAGGTCCAGCAGCGTGCCGTCCATGTCCAGCAGGACGGTGTCGATCTCGTTCCAGGGCAAGTCAGGCATACCGGTTTCTCTGTTGGCGACTGAAGGAAGATCTGGCACAGATCATGGGCAAAGCCACGTATAGTACTGCGCTCTTGCCAAGGAGTCTGTCATGCGCCAGAAACCCGATGTGCTTGCCCGAGAAATCGTCGCCAGCAGCCGTCTGTTCCGTGTCGAAGCCGTGCAGTTGCGTTTTGCCAACGGTGCCGAGCGAACTTATGAGCGACTGGTAGGGCGCGGCACCGGCCATGGCGCGGTGATGATTGTCGCGATGTACGACGCCGATCACGCGCTGCTGATCGAGGAATACTGCGGCGGCACTGAAGAGTATGAACTGTCGCTGCCCAAAGGGCTGGTCGAACCCGGCGAAGATGTATTGGCCGCTGCCAACCGAGAGCTCAAGGAAGAAGCCGGTTTTGGTGCCCGGCAACTGGAGCATCTGACCGAACTGTCGCTGTCGCCAGGCTACATGACCCAGAAAATTCAGGTGGTACTGGCCAGCGATCTGTATGAAGAGCGTCTGGAGGGCGATGAGCCCGAGCCGATCCGCGTCGACAAAATCAACCTGCGTGACCTGGCCAGCCTGGCGCAAAATCCCCGGTTCAGTGAAGGCCGTGCCCTGGCCGCGCTGTACCTGGCCCGTGATCTGTTGACCCAACGTGGACTCTACCTGCCATGAGCGAATTGCCTGACAACCTCCCCCATCCCCTGTTGGCCCCGGTCGTGGAGCTGGCGCGGCGCGCCGGTGAGGCGATCCTGCCACACTGGCGCAGCGGCGTAGAGGTCACCGCCAAGGCTGATGATTCGCCGGTCACGGTGGCCGATCTGGCGGCGCACAAGGTGCTGGTCGAAGGTTTGCAGGCTCTGGACCCGAGCATTCATGTGTTGTCCGAAGAAGATGCCGATATTCCCCAGGCTGAACGTGCCAACTGGCAGCGCTGGTGGCTGGTCGATCCGCTGGACGGCACCAAGGAGTTCATTGCCGGCAGTGAAGAGTTCACCGTCAACGTCGCCTTGATCGAACGCGGCCGGGTGGTGTTCGGGGTGGTGTCGATGCCGACCAACGGTCGTTGCTGGTTCGGCGGTGCGGGTCTTGGCGCGTGGCGCAGCGAAGTGGCCGGGCCGTGTGAGGCCATTGGGGTCCGTGACAGCGCTGGCGCCGGCCAGCCGTTCACCGTGGTCGCCAGCCGCCGCCACACCAGTGCGCAGCAGGAGCAACTGCTCAATGGTCTGGCCGAAGGGCTGGGTGAGCTGCAACTGACCAATATCGGCAGCTCGCTGAAATTCTGCCTGCTGGCCGAAGGCAGCGCTGACTGCTACCCGCGTCTGGCCCCGACCTCGCAATGGGACACCGCTGCGGCACAAGGCGTGCTGGAAGGTGCCGGCGGCGTGGTGCTGCAGCTTGATGGCGAGCCGTTCAGCTACCCGCCACGCGAGTCGCTGCTCAACCCGTTCTTCGTCGCCCTGCCAGCCAACGCCCCATGGCGCGCCCGCCTGCTGGAGCTGGCCCGCAGCTAAAGCCACGCCCGTAGGACCGGCTTCAGCCGGGAAGCCTTCGCGGCTAAAACGGATCGCCGCCCGGCTGCTCCTACAAGGCTCCGTGCTTGCTGAGCGGCCGTTCAGCGATGCACCACAAATTGCCCGATAAAACGCACCGCCTGTGCATCGCTCCCCTGTTCGCTGATGTACGTATGCAGCTCTAGCCGGGCGCGGCCGCGGCGTTGGTAGGTCGTCAGAAACCGCGCCCAGGCAGCCTGTTCGGGGGCGGTGCAGCAGGCCACGGCGTCGCTGCGCACCGGTAGCGGATAACTGATCTGGCCGTCCTGAATCACGATATGCCCATCCTCGATACCGGCTTCGCGCAGGCGCAGGTGCAGCCAGCCCCAGCCGGCCAGCACCGCGCCGCAATACAGGCTGCCGCCAAACAGCGTGCTCTTGTGGTTGACGTTGGGAGCCAGCGGCAAATGCAGGCGCAGACGATGCGCCTGCCAGTCGATGACCTTGACGCCCATGTCGCGGGTCAGCGGGATGTCGTGGTGCAGAAGCTGTTCCAGGGCCAGGGCCGCTGCCGGGTTCATTCGTGGTCATCCTGTGAGGTCTGGCTGTCGCCAAAGGTCAGGCCATGCTTGCGCAGTTTGTCATGCAGGGTCTTGCGCGGCAGGCCCAGCGCTTCGGCCAGGCTGCGCACCGAGCTGTGCGGGCGGGTCAGTTCGGCAGCGATCAGGGTGCGCTCGAAATGCTCGACCTGCTCGCTCAGGCCACCGCTGTTGACCGGCTCCTGCTGGCGGGTCATGCCTTCAAGTTCCAGCTCCAGGCCCAACGCAAAGCGCTCGGCAGCATTTTGCAGCTCGCGCACATTGCCCGGCCAGTTGTGGCGCAGCAGCAAGGCGCGTTGCCCCGGCCCCAGTTCGCGCTTGGCAATGCCATGACGCTGGCTGGCGCCGTCGGCGAAGTGTTCGAACAGCATCAGCACGTCTTCACCGCGCTCACGCAGCGGTGGAATGCGCAATGAGGCCACGTTGAGCCGGTAATACAGGTCAGCGCGAAACCGCCCCTGATCGGCGGACTGGCGCAGGTCTTCTTTGGTCGCAGCGATGACCCGGATATCCAGCGGGATCAACTGGTTGCTGCCCATGCGCTCGACGGCGCGTTCTTGTAGCAGGCGCAGCAGCTTGACTTGCACGTCCATGCTCATGCTTTCGATTTCATCGAGAAACACCGTGCCGCCATTGGCGAACTCGAACTTGCCGATGCGGCGCTTCTGCGCCCCGGTAAAGGCACCGGCTTCATGGCCGAACAGTTCGCTTTCGACCACCGACTCGGCCAGCGCCCCGGCGTTGATCGCCACGAAAGGCCCGCTGCGTCGGCTCGACAAATCATGCAGGGCGCGCGCCACGACCTCCTTGCCCGCACCGGTCTCGCCAAGAATCAAGACGTCGGCACGGGTCGCGGCGAGGGCGCCGATCTGCTCGCGCAGGCGCAACATCGAGGCCGACTGGCCGACCAGACGGGTGCTCAGTTGCTGGCGGTCGCTCAAGGCCACGCGCAGGCTGCGGTTGTCCAGCACCAGTTGGCGCAGGGCCAGGGCGCGGCGCACGCTGTCGAGCATGGCATCGCTGGGGAAGGGCTTTTCGAGAAAGTCATAGGCCCCGGCGCGCATGGCCTTGACCGCCAGCGGCACGTCGCCGTGACCGGTGATCAACAGCACCGGCAATTCGGGGTCCTGTTCATGCAACTGGGCCAGCAGTTCCATGCCGTCCATGCCACTCATGCGGATATCACTGATGACTACGCCGGGCCAGTCACGGCTGATGCGGCTGGCCAGGCCGGTGGCCTCGGACAGGCTCAGCACCTTCAGGCCGGCCAGGTCCAGGGTCTGCTTCAGGGCCTGGCGCAGAAACGAGTCGTCGTCGATCAGCACCACTTGTACCTGGCTGTCGATGGCGGTGTCCGGACTCATGCAGAAAGATCCTCGGGGGGTTGAAGGTTGGCGCCGGAGACGCCGCAGCGCAGGCGCAGGGTAATCAGCGCGCCGCCAGTGGTGTGGTTGGCCATCAGCAGTTCACCGCCCAGGGCACGCATCAGGGTATCGCAGATCGCCAGGCCCAGGCCCAGCCCCTGGGTGCTGGTCTTGGTGGTGAAGAACGGCTCACGGGCACGGGCCAGTGCTTCCTGGGAAAAACCGGGGCCATTGTCGCGAATGTACAGGTTGACGCCCTCGGCGGTGGACTCGGCACTGATCCACAGCTTGCGCGGCGGGCCTTTCTCGGTCAGGGCGTCCAGCGCATTGGCCAGCAGGTTACCGAGCACCTGGCGCAACCGGGTTTCACCGGCCTGGACCCACAGCGTGGCGGCCGGCAGGTCACGAATCAGTTCCACGTCCATGGCCCGCCTGCGCTTGGCCAGCAGGGCCAGGGCATCTTCCAGCGCCGGTTGCAGGGCAACGCTTTCCGGGGCGTGGGCATCGCGCCGGGCGAACGCGCGCAGGTGGGCGATGATCGAGGCCATGCGCCCGGTCAGCTCGCCGATCAGCTTGAGGTTGCTGCGCGCGTCATCGGTGCGCTGATGGTCAAGGAGGATTTCGGCGTTGTCGGCATAGGTGCGGATTGCCGCCAGCGGCTGATTGAGCTCATGGCTGATACTCGCTGACATGGTGCCCAACGCTGACAGTTTGCCGGCCTGGACCAGTTCGTCCTGGGCGCGAACCAGTTCCTGCTGGGCCTGTTCGCGCTCCAGCACTTCCTGACGCAAGCGGCTGTTGAGGCCTTCCAGATCACTGGTACGCTCCATTACCCGCTGTTCCAGCTCACGGCGCGCCTTGCTCTCGAAGGCCAGGCGATCCAGGTAGTGGCGGCGGCGCTGCATCATCAGGCTGAGCAGCAGCATCAGCACCAGCAGCGTCGCGCCGCCCACCGCGACAAAGGTCCGCACCGGACGGTCGATCAGCACCTTTGGGGCCAGTACATTGGCGGTCCAGCCGGTTTCTTCGATCTCTTGAGTCTGGGTCAGCCAAGCCCGTTCATCGAGCTTGAGTGGGCGTGGTTCGCGGGTCGGGTAGGGCTGGATGGCGCCGATCGCGGTTTTTTCCTGCTCGCTCAGCGGCCGGGTGGCATGGAAGCGCCACTCGGGGTTGGAGGTCAGAATCACCACGCCGTTCTGGTCAGTGAGCAGCAGTTGCACCGGGGTTTTGCCCCACAGCGACTCGGTGTAGTCGAGGTCTACCTTGATCACCAGGACGCCCACCACTTCGCTGCCTTCACGCACTGGCGCGGCAAAGAAGTAACCGCGCTTGGCCGACGTGGTGCCCAGCCCGAAAAACCGCCCCAGCTTGCCCGCCAGGGCTTCATTGAAATACGGCCGGAACGAGAAGTTGCGCCCGACGAAGCTGTCGCGCTGGTCGAAGTTCGACGAAGCGAGGGTACGGCCGTCCTTGTTCATCAGATAGATGACGTCAGCACCGGTCTGCTGGGTGACCTCGCGCAGCGCATGGTTGGCACCGTCGATGGCGTTGAGGTCGGCCGGGGTGCTCAGGGCCGCGCGCAACGCTGGTAGATCGCCGAGGATTGGCGGCAGGGATTCGTAGCGGTGCAGGGTGGCAAGCAGGTTGGCCACATATAGGGCCAGGGTCTGACGGTTCTGGCTGGTCAGCTCATTGTGGTAGTAGCGCTCGGCCAGATGCTCCAGCGGCCAGAGCAGCGGCGCCAGGCATATCGCCACAAGAGCGAGGCTGCGCCAGCGGGGGCGACGTGCGGGAGCGGGAGTGTGGGTCATCGTCTACTGGCGTCTTCTAAGGCTGGTTTTGCACCCTGCGCATGGCCGGGTGCATCAGCCCGTATTATGCCTGCCGTGGCTGACTCAGGCACTCCAGTAATGCCTGCTGCCAGTCCGGCTGGCTGACGCCCCATTCACGCTGCAGCTTGCTGCAGTCGAGCCTTGAGTTCAGTGGCCGGGTGGCGGGGGTCGGGTAAGCGCTGGTGGGGATCGGCTCCAGGCGGGCGCAGGGCTTGCCCTGAGCGGCCAGTTGCGCGCCAATCGCCTGGGCAAAGCCGAACCATGAGGTTTCGCCACTGGCGGTCAGATGGTACACACCCCATGCGCCGGGCTGACCGTCGCGCCAGCGTTTGATCAGTTGCCGGGTGCTGTGGGCGATGGTCCCGGCCCAGGTGGGCGCGCCTACCTGGTCGGCCACCACCCGCAGTTCTTCACGTTCTTGCAGCAGCTTCTGCATGGTCAGCAGGAAGTTGCGACCGTACTGCGAATACACCCAACTGGTGCGCAAAATCAGATGCTGGCCGCCAACCGCCAGGATCGCCTGCTCGCCAGCCAGTTTACTGGCACCGTAAACACTGAGCGGATTGGGCGCATCCTGCTCGGTGTACGGCGCGGTGTGGCTGCCGTCGAATACATAGTCGGTGGAATAGTGGATCAGCGGCACGCCCAGTTGCGTGGCCGCTTCGGCGAGCAGGCCGGGGGCGGTGGCGTTGATGGTGTGGGCCAGATCGGTTTCGCTTTCAGCCTGATCGACGGCGGTATGCGCTGCGGCATTGATGATCAGGTCGGGCTGCCGGGCGAGTACCTTGGCCACAAGATCATCCGGCTGGCTCAGGTCCAGCGCGTCGCGGCCCAGCACTTGCAGTGTGCCGACATCGGCCAGACTGGTCTGCAAGTGCCGGGAAACCTGACCATGCTGGCCAATGATGAGAATTTTCATACGAACAGTTCTGCCTCGCTCAGGCGCTTGCCCTGCTGATCCTTGGCAGAAAGCAGCGGGCTGAGACCCTCCAGTTGCCAGTCGATGGCCAGCTCCGGATCGTCCCAACGAATGCAGCGCTCGGCCGCCGGGGTATAAAAATCAGTGGTTTTATACAGAAACTCGGCCGACTCGCTCAGCACCACGAAGCCGTGGGCAAAGCCTTCAGGGATCCACAACTGGCGAAAATTGCTGGCCGACAGGCGTACTGCAACCCACTGGCCAAAGGTCGGTGAACTGCGGCGGATATCCACCGCCACATCGAGCACCTCGCCTGCGGTGACGCGCACCAGTTTGCCCTGGGCGTGCTCGATCTGATAATGCAGACCGCGCAGCACGCCCTTTTGCGAGCGTGAATGATTGTCCTGAACGAACTGCGGATTCAGGCCAGTGGCTTCGCTAAAGGCTCTGGCATTGAAACTCTCGTAGAAGAAGCCCCGATCATCGCCGAACACCTTGGGTTCGAGAATGAACACTTCGGGCAACTGGGTGGCAATCACATTCACTGGTTTTCCCCTGCAAGCTTGAACAGATATTGACCGTAACCAGTCTTGCCGAAGTACTGCGCACGCTCAAGCAACTGCGTCCGGTCGATCCAGCCGTTCTGGTAAGCGATCTCTTCAAGGCATGCGACCTTCAGGCCCTGACGGTGTTCGATCGTCTGTACGTAGGACGAGGCGTCGAGCAGGCTGTCATGGGTGCCGGTGTCGAGCCAGGCGAAACCCCGGCCGAAACGCTCGACCCGCAGATCGCCGCGTTGCAGGTAGGCATTGTTGACGTCGGTGATCTCCAGCTCGCCGCGTGGCGACGGCTTGACGGCCTTGGCGATGCGGATCACGTCGTTGTCGTAGAAGTACAGGCCGGTTACGGCATAGCTGGATTTCGGTGACTTGGGTTTTTCCTCGATGGACAAGGCCCGGCCGCTTTCGTCGAAGTCGATCACGCCGAAGCGCTCCGGGTCATTGACCCAGTAGCCAAACACCGTGGCGCCTTGTGTGTGTGCGGCGGCCTTGAGCAGTTGCTCACCGAAATGCTGGCCGTGGAAAATGTTGTCGCCCAGGATCAGGCACACCGGGTCGTTGCCGATAAATTGCTCACCAATCAGGAAGGCCTGGGCCAGCCCGTCGGGCCTGGCTTGTTCGGCGTACTGGAAATTGACCCCGAACTGGCTGCCGTCACCCAGCAGGTTACGGTACTGCGGCAGGTCGTGAGGCGTGGAGATGATCAGAATGTCTTGAATACCGGCCAGCATCAGCACCGACAGCGGGTAGTAGATCATCGGTTTGTCGTAGATCGGCAGCAACTGCTTGGATACGCCGAGGGTGATCGGGTGAAGACGGGTTCCGGAGCCTCCGGCAAGTACGATTCCCTTGGTCATGCAATAAGATCCTTGTGGTCAGTAAAGCCGAGTCGCTGGCCCTGATAGCTGCCGTCCTGCACCCGGCGGCACCATTCGAGGTTGTCCAGGTACCAAGTGACGGTCTTGCGCAGGCCGGATTCGAACGTTTCTTCCGGGGTCCAGCCCAGTTGTTTATCGATCTTGCTGGCGTCGATGGCGTAGCGCAGGTCATGGCCTGGGCGGTCCACCACATGGGTGATCAGGTCGCTATAGCGGGTCACGCCTGCGGGGTGCTGCGGCGCCAGCTCTTCGAGCAGGGCACAGATGCCCTGTACCACATCGATGTTCTTCTGCTCGTTGTGGCCGCCGATATTGTAGGTCTCGCCGACCACGCCCTCGGTCACCACCTTGTACAGCGCCCTGGCGTGGTCCTCGACGTACAGCCAGTCGCGCACTTGCTGGCCGTTGCCATACACCGGCAGCGGCTTGCCTGCCAGCGCGTTGAGAATCATCAGCGGGATGAGCTTTTCCGGGAAGTGAAACGGCCCGTAGTTGTTCGAACAGTTGGTGACGATCACCGGCAGGCCGTAAGTGCGTTGCCAGGCGCGGACCAGGTGGTCCGAGGCGGCCTTGCTCGCCGAATAGGGCGAGCTGGGCGCGTACGGTGTGGTTTCAGTGAACAGGTCATCGGCGCCATGCAGGTCGCCGTACACCTCGTCGGTGGAGATGTGATGAAAGCGAAACGCCTGACGCTCGGCCGTCGACAGCTTGAGCCAGTAGTTGCGGGTCGCTTCAAGCAGGCTGTAGGTGCCGACGATGTTGGTCTGGATGAACTCGGCCGGGCCATCGATGGAGCGGTCGACATGCGACTCGGCGGCCAGGTGCATGATGGCGTGGGGCGCGAAGCGTTCCAGTACGGCGCTGACGGTCGCCTGATCGCCGATATCGGCCTGGACGAACTCGTAGCGGGTGTTGTTGGCAATCGAGGTCAGGGATTCGAGGTTGCCGGCGTAGGTCAGCTTGTCGAGGTTCAGGACTTCATGTCCGGTGTTGTCGATCAGATGCCGGATCAGGGCTGACCCGATAAAACCTGCGCCGCCGGTGACGAGTATTCGCATGTGCTGGCCTTTCTTCCTTAATGAAGGGGCGATTGAACGTTTATGCAGCATAGCTTGTGGGTGTGTGCCCATGTGCGCAAGCAGGATCAGGCAAGATGGCAGCCAGGGGTGATGAAAATATTCGATGATCCGGGTCAGACATGCCATAAATCTGCCGTCGCCAAACCGCAGGGTGCTGGGCGGTATCCTGCGCTCACTCTATAGTGGTGCGATTGCTGCGTTGTCGTTTGTCCCGGAATCTGTCTGCCGAGGTTGTTGCATGCCGCTTGCCACCCTGATCCGCCGCTCAAGCCTGCCCTGCCCGCAAGTGGGTGTCGACCAGGCCCTGTCATTGCTGCAGACGCATTACGGCCTCAGTGGCTCGCTCAAGGCGTTGGGCAGCCAGCAGGACTGCAACCTGCTGCTCGACACCGGCACCCGGCGCTATGTGCTGAAGATCTGCCACGGCGACTACAGCACCCTGGAGCTGGCTGCCCAGCACGCCGCCCTGGAGCATCTGAGCGGCCGTCCAGGCATGCGCGTGCCAGCGGTGATCAGCGCCCTCAATGGCGAGCAGTTGCTGTCGCTGGAACTGGCCGGGCAGGCGGTGCATGTCCGGCTGCTGGAATTCATCGACGGCCAGTCGCTGGGCAACGCCGGTTATTTGGGGCTTGAGGTGGTCACCGCGCTGGGCGAGCTGTGTGCCAGGGTCGATCTGGCTTTGCAAGACTTCAGCCATCCGGGCCTGGAGCGCATCCTGCAGTGGGACCCGCGGCATGCCAACGCGCTGGCCCGCCACCTGCTACCGGTGATCGAGGACGGCGACGAACGGGTCTGCCTGCGCGAGGCGGTTGAGCAGGCCCGGCAGCGCCTGACGCCGCTGATCCCGGCCCTGGCGCTGCAAGCGGTGCATCTGGATATCACCGAGCACAATGTGGTCTGGGCGCGTGACGGGCAACGCCACTGGCAGATGCAGGGGTTGATCGACTTCGGCGACCTGCTCACGACCTGGCGGGTGGCCGACCTGTCAGTGACCTGTGCGGCACTGCTGCACCATGCCGAAGGCGACCCGCTGTATATCCTGCCGGCAATCCGCGCCTATCACGCGCTCAACCCGTTGCGGGTCGAGGAGCTCAAAGCGCTGTGGCCATTGATCGTTGCCCGCGCCACGGTGCTGGTGCTCAGCAGCGAACAGCAGGCCAGCGTCGAGCCGGGCAACCACTACATCCAGGCCAACCTGGAAGGCGAGTGGGCGATTTTCGATGTCGCCACCTCGGTGCCCATGGCGTTGATGGAAGCGGCGATTCTCGCTGCGGTTGGCGTTGCGATCGAGCGGTTGCCGCAACCCGCCTGGCGGCCGTTGCTGCCGAGCCTGGCCGGGCAGGGCTTCTGCAGCGTGGACCTGGGCGTGCTCAGCGAGCACTTCGAGGCCGGCAACTGGGAGCAGGACGGCATCGATGAGCGATTACTGGCCCTGACCGCGCGCCAGGTCGGGCTGGCCGCCAGCCGTTATGGGGAATACCGCCTGTCGCGGACCCTGCCCGACAGCGCCCGTGAACCCGATACCTTTGCTCTGCATGTTGAACTGCACATGCCCGCCGGTACGCCGCTGCACGCGCCGCTCGATGCCACCCTGCGCCAGACTGCCGATGCGGCGCTGGTGCTGGTCGGCGAAAGCTTCAGCCTGCGGCTGTGGGGGGTGAACAGTACCCTGCCGTGCGCCACCTCACTGAGTGCCGGGCAGTTGCTGGGCACCTGTGATGGCATCCTGTTGCTGCAACTGTGCAGCGAGCCCGGCATCAATGCGCCATTGTTTGCCACCCCCGGCTGGGCTGCGGCCTGGCGCCACCTGTGCCCGTCGCCGGCGGGGCTGCTGGGCTTTGCCTGTGATGCCGCGCCGTTGCCGGACCCAGCGGCATTGCTGGCGCGCCGCGATGCCAGCTTTGCCCGCTCACAAAAACACTACTATCAGGCCCCGCCGCAGATCGAGCGTGGCTGGCGCAACCACCTGATCGACATGCAGGGCCGCTCGTATCTGGACATGCTCAACAACGTGGCGGTGCTGGGCCATGGTCACCCGCGCATGGCCCGTGAGGCGGCGCGCCAGTGGTCAATGCTCAATACCAACTCGCGCTTTCACTATGCCGCGATTGCCGAATTCTCCGAGCGCCTGCTCAAACTGGCGCCGCCGGGTATGGACCGGGTATTTCTGGTCAATAGCGGCACTGAAGCCAACGACCTGGCGATCCGCCTGGCCTGGGCCTTTAGCGGCGGGCGCGACATGCTTAGCGTGCTGGAGGCCTACCACGGCTGGTCAGTGGCCACCGACGCGATCTCCACCTCGATTGCTGACAACCCGCAAGCGCTGACCACCCGCCCGGACTGGGTGCACCCGGTGACGGCGCCCAATACCTATCGTGGTCCGTTTCGTGGCCCTGCCAGTACCGCCGACTACGTACGCGATGTCGAACAGACCCTGGCCAGGCTGGACGAGCAGGGCCGCCAGGTGGCCGGTTTCATCTGCGAACCGGTGTATGGCAACGCCGGCGGCATCCCCCTGCCACCGGGTTACTTGCAGCAGGTCTACCAGCAAGTGCGCGAGCGTGGCGGGGTGACCATTGCCGACGAAGTCCAGGTCGGCTATGGCCGCCTGGGTGAGTACTTCTGGGGATTCGAAGAGCAGGGTGTGGTGCCGGACATCATTACCCTGGCCAAGGGCATGGGTAACGGCCATCCGCTGGGCGCCGTGATCACCCGCCGCGAAATCGCCGAGGCGCTGGAAGCCGAAGGCTATTTCTTCTCATCGGCCGGTGGCAGCCCGGTCAGTTGCCGGATCGGCATGGCCGTACTCGACGTACTGGAACAGGAAAAACTCTGGGACAACGCCCGCACCACAGGCGCCCACTTCAAGGCCCGGCTGCAAGCGCTGACCGATAAACATCCGCTGGTCGGCGCCGTGCATGGCATGGGCTTCTACCTGGGTGTGGAACTGGTTCGCGACCCACAGACCCTGGAACCCGCCAGCGAAGAAACCGCCTACCTGTGCGATCGCCTGCGCGAGCTGGGCATCTTCATGCAACCGACCGGCGACTACCTCAACATCCTCAAAATCAAACCCCCTATGTGCACCACCCGGCAAAGCGTCGACTTCTTCGTCGACAGCGTTTCCAGAGTCCTGCGCGAACTGGAATGATTGTTGCTGCCGCTGCCGCTGCCGCTGCCGCTGCCGCTGCCGCTGCCGCTGCCGCTGCCGCTGTTTGAGCTTTTGCTCTTTGAGCCGGGTTATCACAGACACCGCCAAACGCGACGATTGGCGCAGGCCGAATGGAGGTGTTGCGTAGGGGGAGAACCGGCATGGATGCCGGTTCAGGCGCCCGCCCCGTGGATGGGGCATTGGGCGCCGGCCCCCTGTCCATACACCATAACCAAAGTAACCCGCCCGTCGGGGCGGAACCGGCAGCGCAGGCAACCGCGGCAATGATCCTTACCCAGAGCGAAAGATCTTCGCGGCTAAAGCCACTCCTCCAACGTACGTTTGTTTTATCGATTTATATCGGTAAAAATTCGCAGTAGATATATAAATTGTTACTTGATTCATTTTAAATCCGATTTTTATCGGCTATAAAGACGCTCAGATTGTCATGGCGCTCTTGCTATGGTGATAAAACCCTCGAACTTCGACGGTTCTCTGGAGTCCTGATAACCATGACCACACTCAACAGCACCCCCCGCGCCGACGGCTTCCACATGCCCGCCGAATGGGCCGCGCAAACCCAGGTCTGGATGATCTGGCCCGAGCGCCCCGATAACTGGCGCCTGGGCGGCAAACCGGTGCAGGCCGCGCATGTCGAACTGGCCAAAGCCATCGCCCGCTTCGAACCCGTCTCCGTCGGCGTTTCAGCCGCGCAATACGACAACGCCGTGGCCTCTCTGGATGTACCCAACATCCGGGTTGTAGAGATCAGTAACGACGACGCCTGGGTACGTGACACCGGCCCGACCTTCGTCATCAACCAGCACGGCGAAGTGCGTGGCGTCGATTGGGACTTTAACGCCTGGGGCGGCTTCGACGGTGGCCTTTACTGGCCATGGAACCGCGACTCGCAAGTGGCCGGCAAGATCCTCGGTATCGAGCGCAGTGCACGCTACGTCACGCCGGGCTTCGTGCTCGAAGGCGGCTCGATTCATGTCGACGGCGAAGGCACGGTACTGACCACCGAAGAGTGCCTGCTCAACCGCAACCGTAACCCGCACCTGAACCGCGAGCAGATCGAGGCGGTACTGAGCGACAACCTCGGGGTCGACAAAGTCATCTGGCTGCCCGACGGGTTGTTCAACGATGAAACCGACGGCCATGTGGATAACTTCTGCTGCTACGTCCGTCCGGGCGAAGTGCTGCTGGCCTGGACCGACGATCCGCAAGACCCCAACTACCCCCGTTGCCAGGCTGCCTTGCAGGTCTTGGAGAACAGCCGTGATGCTCGTGGCAGAGCGTTCGTCGTGCACAAGATGCCGATTCCTGGGCCGCTTTTTGCCACTGCCGAAGAGTGCGCGGGTGTCGATAAGGTGCACGGTAGCCAGGAGCGCGATCCTTCGGTGCGGCTGGCCGGCTCCTACGTGAACTTCCTGATCGTCAATGGCGGCATCATTGCCCCCGCGTTCGACGACCCGCTGGACGCCACCGCGCTGGAAATTCTCCAGCGTGTATTTCCGGAACACGAAGTGGTCATGGTGCCGGGCCGTGAACTGCTGCTTGGCGGGGGCAATATTCACTGCCTGACCCAGCAGCAGCCGGCTCCACGCTACCAGGACGCCTGAGTCGCACGCGAGTTGGTCCTGTTTTTGCTGTGCTTTTGGTGAGAGAAGCCCATCCTCGGATGGGCTTTTTTGTGAGTAATACGCGGTCACATTTGGCTCCAAACCAAATGGCCATTATTCGGATGGGCGGCTGGGCGATTCGCTTGGCTGTAACAAAGCCCCCGTAAATTTGCCCGCTCATGAACCAAGAGGTTGTCCCACTATGAACGCAGGTATCAACCCGTACTCGACGCGGGGTCTTTCTGCCAGTAGCGAGGCTCGACAGATCATGGCTGACTGGTTGCGCCTGACCCGGGTTGCCAAACCCGAGCCCGATGCCCGGATGACAATGCTGTTACAGCGTTATCCACATGGCTTGTTCAGCGAAGCAGAGCTGCAAGAGTTGCTCGCCATTTTTAAAGACTGATTCTCATTTACGCTTTAATGGCTCTGGAACAAGCCTTTGCGCGTTTGACACCCCGGCGGAGCAGGACTAGCATCCTGCCCCCAGCGGCTGTGGTCAGTCGTCATGTAAATGCATCAGTAGTCCACTGCGATGATTTCGTGCGGTTTTCAGCAGGTCGATATCGATCCCTGAAAAGCCCAGAGCAACCCGAGGGGGGGTTGCGGCCACAGCGCGTTATTCAATCGCACATAGGGAAAACAAGATGCTTAACAAACGTATTGGCGTACTCGCACTGGGCGTTCTCAGCGCCACTCAGGTCATGGCGCAAAGCCAGGCCGATTCCAAGGGGTTCGTCGAAGACAGCCATCTGACCCTGAACCTGCGTAACGCTTATATCAATCGCGATTACAAAGACACGCCGAGCAGCGCTCAAGACCCGGCCGAGTGGGGCCAGGCGTTCATGGGCACCTTTAGCTCCGGCTTCACCCAGGGCACCGTGGGTGTCGGTGTCGATGCATTCGGCTACTACGCTGTGCGTCTGGACGGCGGCAAAGGCCGTAGCGGCGCAGGTGGTATCGACTTCTTCAAGCAAGGCGACAGCGGTCAGGCCGCTGATGACCTGGCCCGCTTTGGTGCTGCAGTCAAGGCACGGATCTCCAATACCGTGATCAAGTACGGCGACCAACAGCCAGCGCTGCCGGTCCTGAGCTATGACAACGGTCGTTTGCTGCCAGAGAGCTTCACCGGTACTTACATCACTTCCCAGGAAATCGAAAACCTGGAAGTGGTTGCCGGTCGCTTCACCAGCGAAGTGCGCAAGAGCGCCACTGGCCATGACAGCGGCGGCCTGAAAAGCATCAATGTCTGGGGTGCCAAGTACAAGTTCAACGACGCCTTCAGCGCGGCTTACTACGCTGCCGACAACGAAGACTCGGGCAAGAAGCAATACGTGAACCTGAACTACGTGTTCGCGCTGCCGCAAGACCAGTCGCTGACTCTGGACTTCAACGGCTACAAGACCAAACTGGATCGTGACTACGCGGCGGCCGATGACGCGCGTGACAACAAGATCTGGAGCCTGGCGGCTACCTGGGCTGTCGGTATCCACAGCTTCACCCTGGCGCACCAGCGCAGCAGCGGTGAAACCGGCTACGACTACGGCGGCTACAAGAGTGCCGGTTCTTATGGCGATGGCGGCAACTCCATCTACCTGGCCAACTCCTACTGGTCGGACTTCAACGGCAAGGACGAGCGTTCCTGGCAAGTGGCCTACGGCGTCGACCTGTCCGGTCTGGTGCTGCCTGGCCTGAGCTACAAGACCGCCTACGTGCGTGGCACCAACATCGACGACGGCGTGCACGATGGTCGTGGCGAAGAGCGTGAAATCTTCAGCCAGCTGACCTACGTGGTGCAGAGCGGTCCAGCCAAGGACCTGTCGCTTCGTCTGCGTAACTCGTTCCTGCGCGTGTCCGAAGATGCCAAAGGCTACAACCGCGAAGGTAACGAAACGCGGATCTTCGTTGATTACCCGATCAACGTCTTCTAAGAAGAGCGTTTAGTCGCGTAACTACATCGCGTAACAATAAGGCCCGCTTTTTGCGGGCCTTATTGTTGGTGCCCTGAATATGAAAACGACCTTATCGGCGAAAAACGACGGCTGATGGCGCGCTGACATATCCAAGGGGCCGGCCTGCGCTATTCTCACAGGCTGGCATGCCGATGGAATGGTCAGGCGTTTGCGGCCGTTTTTGGCCGCATCTGATCTTAGGTGATGAAGTCGGGAGAGTAGGCATGACGGGTGCTCCACGTTTTCACGATTACTACTGTAAGGCTGACCGCATCATGCTCAGCCTGGTCTGGCTGTTGTTTGCCACCTCACTGGGCCTGGCGTTCTGGTATGACACCTTTGGCCAGGCGATTGTCGTGGGGGGCGGGGTCGCGCTGCTGCTGAGCGTCATGCACAGAAGCCTGAGCGGCACCCGCTTGCTCCGCTGCTGCTTTGCGGTGGGCTTCATGGTCCTGGCGGCCCTGCATATCAACCAGGCCCGCGGCATGATCGAAGTCCATTTCGGCATCTTCGTGCTGTTGGCGGTGTTGACGGTTTACCGCGACTGGCTGCCGATTCTGGCAGCGGCACTGATTATTGCGGTGCACCATGTGCTGTTTCATGCCCTGCATCACGCCGGTTTCCCGGTGTACGTCATGCACCACAATGGTGGCTGGGGCGCGGTTATGGTGCATGCCCTGTATGTGGTGGTCGAAACCGTGATCCTGATGTACTTGGCCCGTCACATCCATGCCGAAGCCACAGAAAGCCAGGACATGCTCGACAAGATGCTGGTTACCGCATCAAAACTGACCTCCGGCGACGCCGGTGTGTCGCGCAACCGTCTGCATGTACCGCTGGTTCAGCGTTTCGAGAGCTTCCTGCAACAACTGAGCGGGATGGTCGAGGGTGTGGTGCGTGACACCCAAGGGCTGGGCAAGCTGGGTAACGACCTGGCCCAGGCCAGCACTTCGCTGGAGAGCGGTGCCAAACAACAACTGACCGAGATTGCCCGCATGACCGATGCCATGCAGCGCATGGGCGAGGGCATCAGCGATATCTCTGTGCATGTGGGGCAGGCTGTGCAACAGGCCGGCGATGCCCGTGAACAAGTGGCCGAATGTCGCGCCAGCGTAGACCGGGCGCAGCGCGAGATTCTCGAACTGGCCACCTCGATCAGTCAGACCGACCAGACCGTTCAGGCCCTGGCCAGCCAGTCTCAACAGATCGGCACGGTGCTGGATGTGATCAGCAGCATTGCCGAGCAGACCAACCTGCTGGCGCTTAACGCGGCCATCGAGGCGGCGCGGGCCGGTGAGCAGGGCCGGGGCTTTGCCGTGGTGGCCGATGAGGTGCGCAGCCTGGCCCAGCGCACGGCGGTTTCGACCCAGGAAATTCAGGGCATCATCAGTGGCCTGCAGCAGGACAGCCGTCAAGCGGCCACGGCCATGCAGGGCAGCCGCCAGGGTGTGGACCGCTGTGTGCAGGACAGCCGGCGTGCGGCTGAATCACTCAAGGCCGTGGGCGTCGGCATTGGCTCGATCAGCGAACTCAACGGTCTGATCGCCGCCACCACCGACGAGCACTCTTGCCTGGGCCAGACCATTGCCAAACAGCTGATCGCCGTGCAGGACATTGCCGAACACACCGCCGACAATATCAGCGTCCTGGCCCAGAGCAGCCAGCGCCTGCCGCCGCTGGCGATGCGTCTTGAAAGCCTGGGCCAGACCTTTCAGCGCTGACCGGGTAACCTCACCACCAGCGCACCCGGCCCGGTCAGTGCCAGCCCGGCAAACAGAGTCACGAACAGCCAGCCGAACTGGCCTTGTTCCAGGCTCCAGTCCGGGTGCACCACCAGCAAGGCCACCAGCAGCAGGAACAGGATCGGCAGGCAGGCCAGGCGGGTGGCGATGCCCAGAGCGATCAACAGCGGGCACAGCAGCTGGGCGAACAGCGCTGCCAGCAGGGTTATGTGCGGGCCGAGGCCCAGCGGGTCGTCGATGTGTTGCAGCTCGCTACTCCAGTTGAGCAGCTTGGGCAGGCCATGGAGCTTGAGCATCAACAATGCGGCGCACACCCGCATCAACAGCAAACCAAGGTCCAGCAACCGGGCCGCAGCCTGGCTGGAGAGTCGGGGCAGGGGCATGGCAGGCACTCGTTGGGAAACCGGGCCTGACTATGGCGATATTGGCCGGCGAATGATTGCGTGGATGTGCGCTCTTGCATGTGGGGCAATTGGGCACATGCGTGCAAGCTGGCGGGCTGACCTACAGCGATAGTGGAAGCTTTTCCGGCTGCTCAGCCGGCCTACTGAACTGTCGAGTGAACCATGACCGCCACCCGCCCGCCAACCGCCTCACCCTGGAAGCCCTTGCAGGTAAAAGTCTTTCTCTGGCTGTGGCTGGCCAGCATTGCCTCCAATATCGGCACCTGGATGCACGAGGTCGGTTCCGGCTGGTTGATGACCAGCCTGTCGGCCAGCCCCCAGGCCGTGGCGTTGGTGCAGGTTGCCGGGGCCTTGCCGGTGTTTTTGCTGGCGCTGCCGGCCGGGGCGCTGGCCGATATCGTCAACAAGCGGCGTTATCTGTTGATCGTGCAGTTGTGGATGGCCGCTGTGGCGCTGGTGCTGACCTTGCTGACCCTGAGCGGGCAGATGACGGTGACGTTGTTACTGCTGCTGACCTTTGCCATGGGCATTGGCAGTGCGCTGATGATGCCGGCCTGGTCGGCGCTGGCGCCGGAAATCGTTGATCGGCAAGACGTCCCGGCGGCGGTGGCGTTGTCGAGCCTGGCGATGAACGTCGCCCGCGCCATCGGCCCGGCCATCGCCGGGGTGCTGGTCAGCCTCAGTGGTCCGTGGCTGACCTTTGCGCTGAACAGCGTCTCGTTTCTGGCGGTGATCATTGCCCTGTTGGCCTGGCGCCATCGGCCGGAGCCTTCCGTTCTGCCTGCCGAGCGCTGGCTGGGCGCGATGCGTGCCGGGGTGCGTTATGCGCGTGGCTCACAGCCGTTGCGTGCGGTACTGGTGCGCACCGCGGCGTTCTTCAGTGGTGCGGTGGTGGGCATGGCCTTGCTGCCTTTGCTGGTCCGTCGCGAGATCGGCGGCAGTGCGCTGGATTACGGGATCCTGCTGGGCTGCGTAGGTGCGGGGGCGATCTTTGGCGCCATGCAGTTGCCGCGTCTGCGGGCCCGGTTCAGCCCCGACACCATCGTGCTCGGTGCCAGTCTGGTGTATGCCGCTGTGTTATTGGGGCTGGCCTGGATTCGTTCGATTATCGGCCTGGCACCGGTCATGCTGATCAGCGGCATGGCCTGGATCGCGGTGCTCAGCAACCTGCAGGTGGCGGTGCAGACCAGCGTCGCGCCCTGGGTGCGGGCGCGTGCGGTGTCGTTGTACATTCTGGTGTTCTTCGGCTGTTCTGCCGCTGGCGCGGCGGCCTGGGGAGCGCTGGCCAGTCATGTATCAATGAGCGCGGCGTTTATCGGCGGTGCTGCGGTGCTGACCCTCGGGCTGGCGTTGCGCGGGCGCTTCCCGTTGCCGACCAGCCAGATTGAAGACCAGCAGCCTTCGCAGCACTGGCCGGCACCGATTCTGGATGAACAGATGAGCGCTGAACGCGGGCCGGTGATGATCACTGTGGAATACTGCATCGCGGCTGAACATGCCGCGCAATTCCACCAGGCCATGCAGGCGGTCAGCCGCATGCGCAAGCGCAACGGGGCATTTTCCTGGGGGCTGATGCAGGACAGTGAGAATCCGCGTCGCTGGAAAGAGTACTTCTTTGAAGAGTCGTGGCTGGAGCACCTGCGCCACCATAACCGGGTGACCCGTGCCGACCAGAAGCTGGAAGCGGCTGCCCGGCGCTTTCAGGACAAGGCTGTAGATGTGAAGATCAGCCACCTGTTGGCGGCCAGAGGGTAAGCCTCCGGCCACCAGATAGCAGGCGTAATCAGGCGACCTTGAAGCGGTTCACCAGGTGCTGCTGATGCTCGGCCAGGCGTGCCAGTTCCTGACTGGTCACCGCGGTCTGCTGGGCACCGGCGCTGACCTGGATGACCAGGTCGTTGATCTCGTTGACGTTGCGGCTGATGTCATCGGCCACAGCGCTCTGCTCTTCGGCCGCCGAAGCGATCTGGATCGTACGGTCGCTGATGCGGCCCACGCCTTCGGCGATTTCGTCGAGCAGGTCACCGGCACGTACGATGTTGCTGGCGCCGGCCTGGGCTTTGCCGAGGGTCTGCTGCATGGACTGGGTGGCACGGTCCGAGCCGTTCTGCAGGTTGGCGATCATCTGCTGGATGCTGCCGGTCGACTGCTGGGTTTTCTGCGCCAGGCTGCGTACCTCGTCTGCGACCACGGCAAAGCCGCGACCGGCCTCACCGGCGCGTGCTGCTTCAATGGCGGCGTTAAGGGCCAGCAGGTTGGTCTGCTCGGCGATGCCGCGAATGACATCAAGCACCGAAGAAATCGAATCGCTTTCCTGTTTCAGCTCGCCAATGATTTTCGCGGTTTCCTCAGCCTGGCCGGACAACTGGTGAATCAGCTCGATGGTGTTCGCGACTTCGCTGCGACCATCGATGGTGCTCTGGTTGATCTGCTGCGACATCTGCGCGGCATCGCTGGTGCTTTGCGCCACATCGCGCACCGTGGTGCTCATCTCGGTAATGGCCGCCGCCACCAGTTCAGTGCTCTGGCGTTGCTGCTCGACACTGCGGCTGGTCTGCACGGTGACCGCCGACGACTCTTCGGCCGCGGTGGCGACCTGCGCCGTGGCGTTGCTGATTTCCTGGATGATGTTGGTGATTTCCACCGCCATGCTGTTGAGGTTGGCCGAAATCTGGCCGAATTCATCACGGCTCTGGTAGTCGGAGCGAGCGGTGAGGTCACGCTGCGATAGCTTGAGCAGTACGCCGTTCACATCACGCACTGCCAGGTCGATGTTATGGATGATCAGGTAGGCCAGGGCCGACACTGCGAGCAGTGAGATCAGCACGGCAGTGATGGTCAGCCACAGGACCTGGCTGGCACTGTCGCGTGCCTCTTGGGCGAGTATGGCGACCTTTTGACTGAGGTTATTCTCCACCTCACCCATCAGGTCGATGCGCTTGGTGGCGGTTTCAAACCAGGATTCGGGTTTTACCCCCAGCGCGGTGCCCAAGGGCAATTCGAATGCCTGACGTTGCAGGCGGCCGACTTCCACGGCGCTGGCATCTTTCATCCGCTCGTCGAGTTGCTGCAGTAGTTCACCTGGCGCCTTGCGGCGGAAGTTTTCCGAATAGGCGGTAAATTCGCCCAGGTTGCGGCTGAAACGCGACAGCAGGTTGGCGTCGAAGCTGTTCTGGCTGAACACCAGGCCCAGCACGACCCGCTCGCGCCCGGCGCGCTCTTTCATTTCGATGAACTGATTCAGTGCACTGAGGGCGTGAATGATCTCTGGGTCGTTGATCCGCGCTTCCAGAGAATGGGTAAAGCCGATCAGCTTCTGGATGGTCTCGGTATAACGGGCGCCAGACTCGGTGCTGGGGATGCCCAGTGCGTCGACCTGGCTGCGCAAGGCCTGCAGGCCATCGAGCGCACCCAGTGCATTGTTCAATTCGCCGACGCCTTCGGTCGACATTGCCCTGACGGCCGCCAGTGACTGGTTGACGCTCTGGCGCATGGTTGCCAGCTCGTTACGCATCGAATTGCCCTTGCTGCCCAGATAAACGCCGCTGGCGCCCCGCTCGCGCTGCAAGGTGGTAATCAGTTGGCTGATTTTCTGCGCGATGGCCGTGGCTCGTACGGTGCTGTCCATGCTTTGCAGAATTCGGGTGTTCTCCACCACGCTGCTGGTGGCGAACCACAAAAAACCGAGCGAGGGGAGTAACAGTATCAGCAGCAGCTTTAAGCGCAGGGGGGCATTCTTGAGCATAGTCCTTCGAGCCTCAGATTATTTTATCCACTGCGTTCATGCAGTGGTTGCCAAGCGGTTGATAGACCTTATCGTCGCAGCCGACGAAAAGTTGATGGCGCAAAACAGCGTTAGTTGAACGAGTGGTCAATACTGATCCGTCAATAATCGCCTTCCCTTGGCTTGAAACTCTCTATGGCGCGGGTTGTGGCCTGTGGAACAGTTTTCGGCCAATTGGGGTTTCCCGGCTCATTTTTTGAAGCAAAAGACGTACCCGGCTACTGATACGCAGGACTCTATCGACAGGTGGCAGGGCGTTATTGATCTGCATCAGTAAGGCGTTGCGTCGGCTGGTTTAGCCTGCCCTCAGGGCCATTCAGGGCTGAGCTGCGTGGCCTACAGAAGGAACTGCCCATGAAACTCGCTCTATTGAGTGCTCAACCCTACGATCAACGGTTTTTTGATGAGGCCCTGCAACGCGATTGCCTGGCCGGTGACCTTGCCCTGAGCTACCTGACACCGACCTTGAACCGTGACACGGTCAGGCTCGCGCAGGGGTACGATGCCATTTGCGTATTCGTCAACGACCAACTGGATGCCGCCGTGCTGGAGGCGCTGGCGGGCTACGGCGTCAAGGCGATCCTGTTGCGGTGCGCAGGCTTCAACAACATTGATCTGGAAAGCGCGGGGCGCCTCGGGCTGTTCGTGGCGAGGGTGCCCGGTTATTCGCCCGAAGCGGTCGCCGAGCACACCCTGGCACTGGTCATGACCCTCAACCGGCATACCCATCGCGCCTACAATCGGGTGCGTGAGGGCAACTTCATGCTCGAAGGCCTGCTGGGCTTCAACCTGCACGGCAAGACCGTGGGCATTATCGGCACCGGGCAGATCGGCCTGGCCACGGCGCGGATCTTCAAGGGTTTTGGCTGCCGTGTGCTGGGTTATGACCCGTTTGAAACCGCCGCCTTCAGCGGCGTGGGTGAGTACGTGACGCTGGGTCAACTGCTGGCCGAAGCGGACATCGTCAGCCTGCATTGCCCGCTCAGCGACACCACTCGCCATCTGATCCGCGCCGAAACCCTGGCCCAAATGAAGCCCGGCGCCATGCTGGTCAACACCTCGCGCGGCGCACTGGTCGACACCCTGGCGGTGATCGAAGCCCTCAAATCGCGGCAGCTCGGGTCATTGGCCATCGACGTCTATGAACAAGAGAGCCAGCTGTTTTTCCATGACCGCTCCAGCGATCGTATCGACGACGAAGTGTTCCTGCGCCTGACCACATTTCCCAATGTGCTGATCACCGGCCATCAAGGCTTTTTCACCCGTGAGGCACTGGATCAGATTGCCGAAGTGACGCTGGATAACCTGAGATGTTTTGTACAGGGCGAGCGTTGCGCCAACAGCCTGGTTTGAGTCCTGTACGCTGCGGCTCGGTGGGCGCTCGCAGCAACATCTGATCCTGTAGGAGCAGCTTCAGCTGCGAAGAAGGGGTTCCAGAGCTATCCCTTAGGCCAACCCCCGTAGCCACTCCAGCAAATCAGCCTGCAAACTGCCGGCTTGCAGTGGCTGCGGCGACAGCAGGCAATAGCGCGAGCCGTCTTCGACAAAGCCCAGTGGCGCGATGAGTACGCCGCTGGCCAGGTCGTCGCGCACCAGATGCCAAGGACCGATCGCCACGCCAAGGCCGGCTACCGCAGCTTGCAGGCTGAAATAGAAATGCTCGAACACTTGCCCCGGCGGCTCGGGGTACGGTTGATCGGCAGCCGTGGCCCATTCGGCCCAGGCTTGCGGCCGGGTGCGAGTGTGCAGGCAGGTCGCATCGCTGCGCAGTGCAGCAGCGGGTTTGTCCGTGTTGAACCAGGCCGCCAGTTTGTCCGGGCGGCAGACCGGTCCGACTTTTTCCACAAACAACGGCTCGGCACAGTAATTGTCTGGCCAGCAGAAGTCATCGCGGCGGATTGCCAGATCAATACCGCTACTGAACGAAAACGGCCCGCCGCCAGCGACCAGGTGCATATCGATGCCCGGATGCCGTGCTTGAAAGGCCGGCCAGCGCGGAATCAGCCAGCGCATCAGCAAAGTTGGCCCGCACGACAAGACCCAGCGCCGCTGCTGGCGGGCACTGGCCTGTAACTCGGCCACTGACTGGCGGATCACGCCCAGGCCATCGCCCACCGCCCGCGCCAGCTTGCGCCCGGCTTGGGTCAGAAATACCCGGCGGCTACGGCGTTCGAACAGCGCCAGGCCCAGTTCGTCTTCGAGCAAGCGCACGGCGCGGCTGACCGCGCCGTGGGTCAGATGCAACTCGGTGGCCGCCTTGGTGAAGTTCTCATGCCGGGCATCGGCCTCGAAACAACGCAGAGCCAACAGCGAGGGCAGGCGAGTGTCGCAAAATGGTGAGTCTGACTCACCATTACGGTCAGAAAACATCGTTAATCATCCGCCATAACCCCGGTTAGCATCGTGCTTTTATGGATAACGACAGGATAAGCCATGACCGAATGGATAGCTGTAATCACGATTACCCTGCTGGCGGTGATCAGCCCCGGCCCGGACTTTGCGATGGTGACCCGCAACAGCCTGATGCTGTCGCGCCGCGCGGGGGTATTTACCGCGTTGGGTATTGGCTTGGGCGTATTGGTGCATGTCAGCTACACCTTGGTCGGCGTGGGGCTGCTGATTCAGCAGTCACTCTGGCTGTTCAATGCCATCAAACTGGCTGGCGCCGCTTACCTGATCTACCTCGGCGTAAAGATGTTACTCGCCAAGCCCGGCGCAGTGGCGACCGCAGCAGCCGTCTCGATGTCCGACGCAATGGCATTGCGAACCGGTTTGCTCACCAACGCACTGAACCCGAAAACCACGATCTTTATTGTCAGCCTGTTCATGCAGGTGGTGCGGCCTGATACGTCAGTGGCGACGCAGATCGGCTATGGCGCGTTCATCTCGCTGGCGCATATGGCCTGGTTTGCACTGGTTGCGATGTGCTTTTCGGCCGGCGCCTTGCGTGAGTGGCTGCTGGGGGTAAGGCACTGGGTCGACCGGGCATTTGGCGGGTTGCTGGTGGGGTTTGGGGCGTTGCTGGTGGGGCAGAACAGCGGGCGTTGAGTGAGCTGGATCATGCCAACGGACCTGCTACCCCCGAAGTCACCCCCGAAGTCGTGAGTGATGATTTGCTGAGCGTTGCAGGGAGCATCGTCATGCCGGGGGAGTCGGACCAAGGTCCATGCAGGACCAGGCATAACGAAAAAAGGCCCAGGTTTTCACCTGAGCCTTTTCATATATGGCGCACCTGGCGGGATTCGAACCCACGACCCCTGCCTTCGGAGGGCAGTACTCTATCCAGCTGAGCTACAGGTGCAACGCGGGCGCCATAATACTCATCTGAACGCCGTGCGTCCATGCTGGCGAGCATGTGTTGTTGATTTCGCACGATTTATTGCCTGAAAGTGACATTTCGGCCAACGAGACTTGCACTGGCTGGACGTTGCGTTCTTTTTTTCGAACGGGCTCTTGTCCTTTTTTCTGCCTGTGCCTAGGATGCGTTTGAGATTTCAAACGCTCCTGTTCGGCCTTTCGGCCTGCTAAGCTTTGCGCGCCGCAGGAAAAGGCGAATTCATTTGTTAATGGTGCCCTGTGGCGGCGCCGTTTCTTTCTATCAGCTTCGCTGCGCCCGCGCGCGGTGTTTATCGGAGGCCGACATGCAGCTCAAGGATTCCAAACTGTTCCGCCAGCAAGCCTATATCAATGGTCAGTGGCTGGATGCAGACAGCGGTCAGACCATCAAGGTCAACAACCCGGCTACCAACGAGATTCTGGGCTCTGTGCCGAAAATGGGCGCTGCCGAGACCCGTCGTGCCATTGAAGCCGCCGACAAGGCGCTGCCGGCCTGGCGTGCACTGACCGCCAAAGAGCGTGGCGCCAAGCTGCGTCGCTGGTTCGAGCTGATGATCGAGAACCAGGACGACCTGGCTCGCCTGATGACCCTGGAGCAAGGCAAGCCGCTGGCCGAGGCCAAGGGCGAGATCGGTTACGCCGCATCGTTCATCGAGTGGTTCGCTGAAGAAGCCAAGCGCGTTTACGGTGACGTGATTCCTGGCCACCAGCCAGACAAACGCCTGATCGTGCTCAAGCAGCCGATCGGTGTGACCGCGGCCATTACCCCGTGGAACTTCCCGGCGGCGATGATCACCCGTAAAGCCGGCCCTGCCCTGGCGGCCGGTTGCACCATGGTGCTCAAGCCTGCTTCGCAGACTCCTTACTCCGCTCTGGCTCTGGCCGAGCTGGCTGAACGTGCCGGCATTCCGGCTGGCGTGTTCAGTGTGATCACCGGCAGCGCCGGCGAAGTTGGCAGCGAACTGACCGGCAACCCGATCGTGCGCAAGCTGTCGTTCACCGGCTCGACCGAAATCGGTCGTCAGCTGATGGCCGAATGCGCCAACGACATCAAGAAAGTCTCCCTGGAACTGGGCGGTAACGCACCGTTCATCGTGTTCGACGACGCTGACCTGGATAAGGCCGTTGAAGGCGCGATCATCTCCAAGTACCGCAACAACGGTCAGACTTGCGTGTGCGCCAACCGTATCTACGTGCAGGAAGGCGTCTATGACGCGTTCGCCGAGAAGCTCAAAGTGGCTGTCGCCAAGCTCAAGATCGGCAACGGTCTGGAAGAAGGCACCACCACCGGCCCGCTGATCGACAGCAAGGCCGTGGCCAAGGTTAAAGAGCACATCGACGACGCCGTGAGCAAAGGTGCCAAGGTGCTGTTCGGTGGCAATAGCCTGGAAGGTACGTTCTTCGAGCCGACCATTCTGGTCGACGTGCCGAAGACTGCCGCCGTGGCCAAGGAAGAGACCTTCGGTCCTCTGGCGCCGCTGTTCCGTTTCAAGGACGAAGACGATGTCATCGCCATGGCCAACGATACCGAGTTCGGTCTGGCCTCTTACTTCTATGCTCAGAACATGAGCCGCGTGTTCCGCGTTGCTGAAGCGCTGGAGTACGGCATGGTGGGTATCAACACCGGTCTGATCTCCAACGAAGTGGCACCGTTCGGCGGTATCAAGTCCTCGGGCCTGGGCCGTGAAGGCTCCAAGTACGGCATCGAAGACTATCTGGAAGTCAAATACCTGTGCCTGTCGATCTGATTCGATAGCGGGTTTTGCAGCCGGTGGGGCGCGAGAGCGACGCTTCACCGGTTTTGTTGTACCGCAACCTGTAATGGTGGCCGAGAGGCCGCGCCAGTCGATCATCGTATGCTGGCCCGGTTCTTCCTGCTGCTGAATCCTTGCAACACGCCGACGATGAGCGGCGAATGAGGACCCCATGAGCAAGACCAACGAATCCCTGCTGCAACGCCGTGCCGCCGCTGTTCCACGTGGTGTCGGCCAGATCCACCCGATTGTCGCCGAGCGCGCCGAGAACGCCACTGTGTGGGACGTCGAAGGCCGTGAGTACATCGACTTTGCGGGCGGCATTGCAGTACTGAACACCGGCCACCTGCACCCCAAGGTCGTGGCTGCCGTTCAGGAACAGCTGACCAAACTGTCGCACACCTGCTTCCAGGTACTGGCCTACGAGCCGTACATCGAACTGTGTGAAGAAATCGCCAAGCGCGTGCCGGGTGATTTCGCCAAGAAAACCCTGCTGGTGACTTCTGGCTCCGAAGCCGTCGAGAACGCCGTGAAGATCGCCCGTGCCGCCACTGGCCGTGCCGGCGTGATCGCCTTCACCGGCGCTTACCACGGCCGCACCATGATGACGCTGTCGCTGACCGGCAAGGTCGCGCCGTATTCGGCCGGCATGGGCCTGATGCCGGCCGGTGTGTACCGCGCCCTGGCGCCGTGCGAGCTGCACGGTGTGAGCGAAGACGAGTCCATCGCCAGCATCGAGCGGATCTTCAAGAACGATGCCCAGCCACAGGATATCGCCGCGATCATCATCGAGCCGGTGCAGGGCGAGGGTGGTTTCTACATCAACTCGCCAGCTTTCATGAAGCGCCTGCGCGCGCTGTGCGATCAGCACGGCATCCTGCTGGTGGCTGACGAAGTGCAGACCGGTGCGGGCCGTACCGGCACCTTCTTCGCTACCGAGCAACTGGGCGTGGTACCGGACCTGACCACCTTCGCCAAATCGGTCGGCGGCGGCTTCCCGATCTCCGGCGTCAGCGGCAAGGCCGAGATCATGGACAAGATCGCGCCGGGCGGTCTGGGCGGCACTTATGCCGGCAGCCCGATCGCTTGTGCTGCGGCTCTGGCCGTGCTCAAGGTGTTCGACGAAGAGAACCTGCTGGAGCGCTCCAAGGCTGTCGGCGAGACGCTCAAGGCCGGTCTGAACAAGATTGCCGAGAAACACAAGGTGATCGGTGACGTGCGCGGTCTGGGTTCGATGATCGCCATTGAGCTGTTCGAAGGCGGTGACCACAGCAAGCCAGCCGCCGAGCTGGTCGGCAAGATCGTCGCTCGCGCTCGCGAGAAAGGCGTGATCCTGCTGTCGTGCGGCACCTATTACAACGTGATCCGCTTCCTGATGCCTGTCACCATCCCAGACGCGCAACTGGAAAAAGGCATTGCCTTGGTCGCCGAGTGCTTCGACGAACTGGCGTAAGCCTGAGTTGATGAAAAAACCCGCTTCGGCGGGTTTTTTTATTTGGCGCCGGGTATTTTTCGGTCTATGGCTATATCCGGACGACAGCTTTGGCTAAGGTGAACGCATCGATGTCGGAGAGTCATGATGACGGCTGTGGATTTACTTGGGGTGCCAAGGGTGTTGATTGCTGAGTCCGATCCCTGGATTCGCGAAACACTCAGCGATCTGGTCCTGAGCGTACGTGACGATGTCGAACTGGAAGTCTGTAGCGATGGCAGGCAAGCCGTTGAATGGATGAAAAAACAGGTACCTGACCTGATCATTGCTGCCCGTGAATTACCTGCTATCGACGGCCTTAGCCTGTTGCGTGGCGTACGCAAGACGGGTCGGCAACCTCCGGTTCCGTTCATCCTGCTCAGTAGTCGCAGTGATAGCGCGAGCGTGCGCGAAGTACTGCCGCTGGCGCCTACGGCTTACCTGACCAAACCGCTGAACAATGAGCTGTTGCTCCAGCGCCTGCGCGGCTTGCTGGTGGAGTGTTCAACGGCTGGGCCGAGCATGCAGCCGGGCATGACCCTGGCCCTGTTTCTCGACAAGCGCCGTGAAACGGCTGACAGCGCGCCGTTGTGTGTAAATGTCGAGGCTGTCTTGCAGTTGTGCCGCACCAGCAAGGGGCTGGACATCCATCTGCTTGAGCAGGAATTGCGCAACGATCCGCACATCACTGCGGTGCTGATTGCCGCCGCCAACACCGCCGCCCAGCATCTGGGCAAGCCGGTGCAGACGCTCGGTGGTTCGCTGGCGGTGCTCGGGGCGACGCAGAGTGCGCAGATTGTCGCCGGGCTGGGCAAGAAACGGGTCGCCACCCTGAGTCATGACGGGCTGTTGGCGCGGGCCAACGACCTGTGGCTGATGTCCCAGCGTACTGCCGACTACGCACGGATTCTGGGGCGTATGCTGGAGCTCAATACCGAGCGCTGCTTCAGCGCCGGATTGTTACAGTCGCTCGGTGAGCTGGCGGTGATTGGTTGTTTGCAGGAGTGGCTGCTGCATGGCGGCAAGCTCGATGACAACACCATCAACCAGATGCTGGAGCAGTATTCGGCAGCCTTCGGTTCTGCGCTGCGCCGGCGCTGGCGTCTGCCGCTTGAGCTGCGTGAGCTGATTGCAGCGGTGTATCAGTACAACACCGGGATCTTCACCCGTGAAGTGCTGGCCATGAACCTGGCCGGTGAAATGGCCCGGCTGACCGATCAGCAAAGCGTCAACCCGCTGGTCAAGTCCAAGTCGGCGCGGCTGCTCAAACTCAGCGTCGCTGACTTGCAGCGCTTGCGTAAAAAGCTCACTGGCGTAGTCGACCCGAGCCTGCTGGCGATTGTTCAGGCGGCGCAAAGCCAGGCAGAACAGCCTCCGGTGGAAGACGATCTGCCCGACCTGCTGGATCTGGCTCCGGAGCCAGAGCCAGAGCCGCCGGCCGAAGAGGATCCACCGGCGGTAGAGCCGACCGACGTCCCGGAAAAACCGTAGCTGGGAATTGCCGGCTAGGTGTTTCGCTGCTAAAGCAGCTCCTACTTAGGCAATATATACCCCGGTGGGAGCTAGCTTGCTAGCGAAGACGGCGGCACATTCGCAGCAGATGCTGTGGCTTTAATGGCCTCTTCACGAGCAAGCCCGTTTCCACAGAGATTTCTAGTATTGGGCCTCAGCCCAGCACGATCTGGTTCTTGCCCTGGCGTTTGGCCTGGTACATCGCTTCATCGGCCCGTCCATACAGAGCTTCCAGGCTTTGGTCGCTGTCGGTGAGGCTGGTCAGGCCCTGGCTGGCGGTGATGCCGAAGCTCTGGGTGTCGTACTGGAAACTCAGGCGCTGGATCTCACGCTGCAGGCGCTCGGCAATCTGCAAGGCCGTGTCTGCCGCGCAGCCGGGGAAAATCGCCGCGAACTCCTCGCCACCGATTCGGCCGAACAGGTCGCCACGGCGCAGCGTGGTGCGGCCGCTCTCGGCGATACGCTGCAACACCAGGTCGCCGGTCTGATGGCCATAGGTGTCGTTGATTTTCTTGAAATCATCGATATCCAGCAGCAGGAACGACAACGGCGTGCCTTGCAGGCGGGCCAGTTCGAATTCGCGTTGGGCGCATTCGAAAAAGTGCCGACGATTGCTGCTCTGGGTCAGCACATCAGTGGTTGCCAGGCGTTGCAGTTCATCTTCCAGGCGTTTCTTTTCGGTGATGTCTTCGGCAATACCCACCACGATCAGGCGTTGGCTGGCGTCGGCCTGCTGGCTGACAAAACATTTATCGCTGAGCCAGCGCACCTCACCATCGGCGCGAATGATGCGGTATTCACGATCTTCGATGGCGCCCTTGTCGATCACTTCGCTGAGGCTGCGCTCTGCGTAATTGAGGTCGTCCGGGTAGATGCTGTCGCGCCACTGCGCATAGTCGGCCAGCAGCAGGCCGGCTGAGCGGCCAAAGATCCGCTCGTAGGCAGGGCTGACATAGATCATCCGCTGGGTTTCCCAGTCGAAGGCCCAGAGCACGGCGTTGACGCTGACCAGCAGGGAACTGAACAACTGCTCGCGTTCACTCAACCGGGCGACCTCGGCCTGGGCATGCATCAGCGCCAGCAGGGTTTCGGCAGCAACCGGCATGTGGGCTGACTGCATGGGTGCAGTAAGGGGCGATTTTTCCATGGGCACGTCGTCGCGAACCACGCAAAACAGTTCGCGTCGTTGGGTCTCTTGTAAGGCAATGGATAGTCGATTTGAGCGATTTTTCGCCAGAAAGTTCCATCAAGGGTGCGCCCTTTCGGGCGCACCGATCAACGGCTCACTGGGTGGCGGGACGCAGCGAATAGGTTTTGAGCTGGTTGGCGAACTCGCGCAGCGACTGGATACCGCTGGTTTCGGCCTCGTGAATCCAGACCTTCATGGCCGCCAGCATGTCCTGGCTGTTGCTGCTGGTCTTGAGCCAGATCTGTTGCAGGGCCAGGCGTTTTTCATAGATCACCTTGAGTGCCTGACTGTGCTCAAGCATGGCCTGGATACGCTGGCGATGGTGCTCGTCGAGCAGGCTGGTTTCGCGCGACAGCAGGCGTCTGGCGCGATGGAACTGGTGGCGTACCGAGGCGTCGACATTGGCCAGTTCCTGGGTGACCAGCGGACCAATGACCTGCTTGCGGTACAGTGCCATGACCTGAAAGCGGTTGTTGAGAATCGCCGTGGCGGTGTCGCGGTCCAGCAGTTGTTTGCCGGGCACCCGGTGGGCAACCGGTGCGACGCGCTGCACCTTGGCCAGGCGCAAGGCGCTGAACACCTTGATCCATGCCCAGCCCATGTCGAACTCCCAAGGTTTGACCGACAACTTCGCCGAATTGGGGTAAGTGTGGTGGTTGTTGTGCAGTTCTTCACCACCGATGACGATGCCCCACGGGACCAGGTTGGTCGCCGCATCACGGCATTCGAAGTTGCGGTAGCCCAGCGCATGGCCCAGGCCGTTGACCACTCCGGCCGCCCAGAAGGGAATCCACATCATCTGCACTGCCCAGACGGTGATGCCCAGGACGCCGAACAGCGCCAGATCGATCACCGCCATCATCGCGATACCCAGCAGTTTGTAACGCGAGTAGAGGTTACGCTCGATCCAGTCGTCGGGGCAGTTTTTGCCATACAGGCGCAGGGTGTCCTGGTTGCTGGCCTCGGCCCGGTACAGCTCGGCGCCCTTGAGCAGCACGGTAGACAGCCCTTTGATCACCGGGCTGTGCGGGTCGTCGACGGTTTCGCATTTGGCGTGGTGCTTGCGATGGACGGCGGTCCACTCGCGAGTGTTCTGGCCAGTGGTGAGCCACAGCCAGAAACGGAAGAAGTGTTTGAGACCTGCGTTCAGCTCCAGCGAGCGGTGCGCTGAATAGCGATGCAGATAGACGGTCACACTGATGATAGTCACGTGGGTCATGACCAGCGTGACGGCAATCAACTGCCAGACGGACAGGTCGAGTAAACCGTTGTACCCCATAGGCTGTAGTGCCCTCGCGAGTGGTGGGTGAGTAAAAAATGAACAGTGCCCATTATCTCTGAGCGGCAGCGGAAAACCAGATGTCGCAGCATGGAAGCGTCGCAGGATGTTTCTTGTTTTATAATCCTGGCGCCTGTAAGGAAATGTGTTTTTTTATGACGGATTTAACGCGAAAAGCGCTGGGAGCCTCCATTTTCTATGGCTGGCTGACCTTTTTGTGGTGGCTGATTTTCGGTTATGCGGTGCCTGTATGGCTCACTGACCCGGTGTTGCTCCACCAATGGCAGCAGACGAGCGGTTACCTGTGGGTGGCGCTGACCGTCCTGGTGTTGTTCAGCTACCGTGGCTGCCTGCTCCGATGGCTGGGCACCGACGAACTGCTGCGCCGCCAGCATGAAGACTACGATCGGCTGCGCATTGCTGCGGCGGTCTTCGACAGCACCCGTGAAGGTGTTCTGGTCACGAATGAAAAGGGCCAGATCATTCACGTCAACCGGGCGTTTGTCGACATTACCGGGTATCAGCCGGAGGAGGTGTTGGGCTTTAATCCCAGCAAGTTCAAATCCGGTCGCCACGACACAGCGTTCTACACCCGGATGTACCAGGCCATCTCCCAGGACGGGCACTGGGCTGGCGAGATCTGGAACCGGCGCAAGAGCGGCGAGGTGTACCCGCAATGGCAGAGCATCCGCGGCCTTACTGGGCGTAGCGGGCAGGTGAAGCATTTTGTCGCGGTGTTCTCCGACCTTTCAGCCATCAAGCGCTCTGAGCAGGAGCGCCTGCAACTGGCGCACTTTGATGCGCTGACCGGTTTGCCGAACCGTCTGTTGTTCACTGAGCGCACCACCGAAGCGGTTGCCGCGGCGCAGGCGGTCAAGCGTGGCTGCGCAGTGCTGCTGATCGACCTGGACCATTTCAAGAATATCAATGACAGCCTCGGACACAGTCTCGGTGATCTGGTCTTGAGGTCGGTGGCTGAGCGGTTGTCCGGGCTGTTCGCCAGCAAGCTGACCCTGGCGCGCATGGGCGGCGACGAGTTTGCCCTGTTGCTCAAGGATTGCCCGCAGATGATCCAGGCGGCCGGCCTTGCCCAACAGGTGCTTGATGCCTTCAATGCGCCGTTCCTGATTGAGGGCCAGCAATTGTTCCTGACCACCAGTATCGGGATCAGCCTGTTTCCTAATGATGCGCTGTCGGCCGAACAACTGCTGCGCAATGCCGATGCCGCGTTGTTCAAGGCCAAGCGCCGCGGCCGCGAATGTTATGCGCTGTACACCGAAGAACTGACGCTGCATGCCCAGCAACGGGTCGAACTGGCCAGTGAGTTGCGCCGCGCCATCGAGCAGCAGGAACTGCGGGTTTATTACCAGCCCGTGCATGACCTGACCACGCGGCGGATCAGCGGCGTTGAGGCACTGGTGCGCTGGGAGCACCCTGAGCGCGGCATGGTCTCGCCGGGGGAGTTCATTCCGGTGGCCGAGCAGAGCGGGCTGATTGCCGATATCGATGACTGGGTGTTGCGCGCGGCTTGCACCCAGATGCGTCAGTGGCAGGCTGACGGAGTGCCGGTGTCGTTCGTGGCCGTGAACATCTCCAGTCGGCAGTTCAGCAGCGGCGATCTGGACCTGCAGGTGGCCAAGGTGCTGCAACAGACCGGGCTGGCCCCGGCGTATCTGGAGCTGGAAGTCACCGAAAGCGCGGTGATGAGCGACCCGGAACAAGCTATCGAGCAGTTGCATCGTTTGCGTGAACTGGGCCTGAGCCTGGCCATTGATGATTTTGGCACCGGCTACTCTTCGCTGTTGCGCCTCAAACGCATGCCGGTGCAAAAGCTCAAGATCGACCAGGGGTTCGTGGCCGGGCTGCCGGCTGACGACGACGATATCGCTATCGTGCAGGCAATCATTGCGCTGGCCAGAAGCATGAGCATGCAGGTGCTGGCCGAGGGCATCGAGAGCGCCGAGCAAGCGGCATTTCTATACGACAGTGGTTGTCAGCTGGGCCAGGGCTACTGGTTTGCCAGACCGATGCCGGCGGCACAGATCGACTGGTACAAGGCGCCGGACTTCGGCCTCACACCGGTCTGAGGCAGTGACATCGGGGTGTGCAATGCGCCCCGTGATGCAGGCGGATTGGTAAATTCATTTTGGTTATATCTGCATTCTTAAATAGTCTTTTTAAGAATAACTCTGCGTATCTAATATAGCCTCAACGCCACAAGCCGTTGCTCCCCAGTCGCAACGGCGGACCCGCCACTTTTCCAAGGAGTTATGAATATGAGCGCCACTCTGCGTAGCGTTGACGGTCAGGACGAGGCAGCCATTCTGCGTGAAATCCAGAGTGCCCTGCGTGATCTGCGTTTTGGTGCCGTCGAAATCACCGTGCACAACGCCCAGGTTGTGCAGATCGAGCGCAAAGAGAAATTCCGCCTGCAGAACTCCGGTAACAAACCCAGCTGATTTTCCCCGCTTTTGCTAACCCGACTGGTCAACCGGAGGGTGTCATGTTGACTCCTGTTCACCTTCCCCAAGCAACGTGCGGTATCGCTCGCGGTATCGACGCGCCAAGTACAAACCAAGAACGCCAATACTCAGTTTTTCCAGGAGCTTGATCTTATGTCTATTCGTCGTTTTGCCCTGGCCGCTCTCGCGAGCGCCGTATTCGCAGGTTCCGCCGTTGCCAAGGATTATGAGCTGCTCAACGTGTCCTACGACCCGACCCGTGAGCTGTATCAGGAATACAACGCTGAATTCATCAAGCACTGGACCTCGACCCACGCCGGTGACAAAGTCGAGATCAAGCAGTCCCACGGTGGCTCCGGCAAACAGGGCCGTGCGGTGATCGACGGTCTGCGTGCTGACGTGGTGACTCTGGCACTGGCCGGTGACATCGACGAAATCGCCAAACTGGGCAAGACCCTGCCAGAGAACTGGCAGACCAAGCTGCCTGATGCCAGCACGCCATACACCTCGACCATCGTGTTCCTGGTGCGCAAGGGCAACCCCAAGGGCATCAAAGACTGGGGTGACCTGGTCAAGGGTGATGTTTCGGTGATTACCCCGAACCCGAAAACCAGCGGCGGCGCACGCTGGAACTTGCTGGCGGCGTGGGCCTACGGCCTGAAGCAGGGCGGCGAAGAGAAGGCCAAGCAATACGTCACTGAGCTGTTCAAGCGCGTGCCAGTACTGGACACCGGTGCCCGTGGCTCGACCATCACCTTCGTCAACAACGGTCAGGGTGACGTGCTGCTGGCTTGGGAAAACGAAGCCTTCCTGGCTCTGAAAGAAGACGGCGGTGCCGACAAGTTCGAAATCGTCGTGCCTTCGCTGTCGATCCTTGCTGAGCCACCGGTGGCTGTGGTCGAAAAAAACGCCGAAAGAAAGGGCAACACCGAGATTGCCACTGAATATCTCAAGCACTTGTACAGCCCGGCAGGTCAGGAAATTGCGGCAAAGAATTTCTACCGCCCGCGTAATGCCGAAGTCGCTGCGAAATTCGAGAAGCAATTCCCTAAACTTGAACTGGTAACCATCGACAAAGACTTTGGCGGCTGGAAAACTGCGCAGCCGAAATTCTTCAACGATGGCGGTGTGTTCGACCAGATCTATCAGGCGCATTGAGTCGCCACAAGGACACCGCCTCAGGGCGGTGTTCATGGTTTGGTCAAGGGGCCCGGGCTAATGCCCGGGTTTGCTGTCAGTAAAACCAGGGATTCTTATGTCGCGTCGTATATCTCCCGTCATACCCGGCTTCGGGCTGACGCTGGGCTACACCTTGGTGTACCTCAGTCTGATTGTTCTAATACCGCTGGCGGCGATGTTCATTCATGCTGCGCAGCTGACCTGGGATCAGTTCTGGACCATCATCACCGCACCACGGGTGATCGCGGCCCTGAAACTGAGTTTCGGTACGGCGTTCTACGCCGCCGTCATCAATGGTGTGATCGGCACCCTATTGGCCTGGGTGCTGGTGCGTTACACCTTCCCGGGGCGCAAGATCATCGATGCGATGATCGACTTGCCGTTCGCCCTGCCCACGGCTGTTGCCGGTATCGCGCTGACCGCACTTTATGCACCCAATGGCTGGGTCGGGCAGTTCGCCACTGACCTGGGATTCAAGATCGCCTATACGCCGCTGGGTATTACCCTGGCGTTGACCTTCGTGACCCTGCCGTTCGTGGTGCGTACCGTACAGCCGGTGCTGGCCGACATCCCGCGTGAAGTCGAAGAAGCCGCCGCCTGTCTGGGTGCCCGCCCTTGGCAAGTGGCACGCCATGTACTGCTGCCGGCGTTACTGCCGGCCTGGCTGACCGGTTTCGCCCTGGCGTTTGCCCGTGGTGTGGGCGAGTACGGTTCGGTGATCTTCATCGCCGGCAACATGCCAATGAAGACCGAGATCCTGCCCTTGCTGATCATGGTCAAGCTCGACCAGTACGACTACACCGGCGCCACCGCCATCGGCGTGATGATGCTGGTGGTTTCCTTCATCCTGCTGCTGCTGATCAACCTGCTGCAGCGGCGTATCGAAACCCCGAACTGAGGAGCGAACCATCATGTCTCATTCGTCGGTTTCCGCCGCCAGTGCAGCCAACGATGCCCGTCGTGGCAGCCCGGTGGCCCGCCGCATCCTGATCGGCCTCGGCTGGCTGGTCTTTCTGTTGTTTCTGGCTCTGCCGCTGGTCATCGTGGTATCCCAAGGCCTCAAGCATGGCCTGGGGACGTTCTTTGCGGCGATCTTCGAGCCTGATGCCCTGTCGGCGCTCAAGCTTACGCTGATCGCGGTACTGATCTCGGTGCCACTGAACCTGGTATTCGGGGTGGCGGCGGCCTGGTGCGTCAGCAAGTACTCGTTCCGCGGCAAAAGTATCCTGGTCACCCTGATCGACCTGCCGTTCTCGGTGTCGCCGGTCATCGCCGGTCTGGTCTATGTGCTGATGTTCGGCGCCCAGGGCTTTTTCGGCCCCTGGCTGCAGGATCACGATATCCAGATCGTGTTTGCCCTGCCGGGTATCGTGCTGGCGACCATCTTCGTCACCGTGCCTTTCGTCGCCCGTGAACTGATCCCGCTGATGCAGGAGCAGGGCACTCAAGAGGAGGAGGCTGCGCGCCTGCTGGGTGCCAACGGCTGGCAGATGTTCTGGCATGTGACCCTGCCGAACATCAAGTGGGGGCTGATCTATGGCGTGGTGCTGTGTAGCGCGCGGGCCATGGGCGAGTTCGGTGCGGTGTCGGTGGTGTCCGGACACATCCGTGGCGTGACCAACACCTTGCCGCTGCACGTCGAGATCCTCTACAACGAATACAACCACGTCGCGGCCTTCGCGGTTGCGAGTCTGTTGCTGGTCCTGGCGCTGTTCATCCTGCTGCTCAAGCAGTGGAGCGAATCACGCATTAACCGTCTGCGCCAAAGCGCGGCGGAGGAATAAGTCATGTCGATCGAAGTCCGTAACGTCAGCAAGAACTTCAATGCCTTCAAGGCGCTGGATAGCATCAATCTGGACATCAACAGCGGCGAACTGGTGGCCTTGCTCGGCCCTTCCGGCTGCGGCAAGACCACTTTGCTGCGGATCATCGCCGGTCTGGAAACCCCGGATCAGGGCAGTATCGTGTTCCATGGCGAGGACGTGTCCAGCCATGATGTTCGTGATCGCAACGTCGGTTTTGTTTTTCAGCACTATGCGCTGTTTCGCCATATGACAGTGTTCGATAACGTCGCTTTCGGCTTGCGCATGAAGCCGCGTAACGAACGGCCCAACGAAACCCAGATCAAGGCCAAGGTTCACGAACTGCTGAACATGGTGCAACTGGACTGGCTGGCCGACCGCTACCCGGAGCAACTCTCCGGTGGTCAGCGTCAGCGAATCGCCCTGGCCCGCGCTCTGGCAGTGGAGCCCAAGGTACTGCTGCTCGACGAACCGTTCGGTGCCCTGGATGCCAAGGTGCGCAAGGAACTGCGTCGCTGGCTGGCCCGCTTGCACGAAGACATCAACCTGACTTCGGTGTTCGTGACCCACGACCAGGAAGAAGCCATGGAAGTGGCTGACCGGATCGTGGTGATGAACAAGGGCGTGATCGAACAGATCGGCTCGCCCGGTGAAGTCTACGAGTTCCCGGCCAACGACTTCGTCTATCACTTCCTGGGCGATTCAAACCGCATGAGCGTGGGTGACAGCGAACACCTGCTGTTCCGTCCCCATGAAGTGTCGTTGTCGCGCCAGGAGCTGGAAGACCACCATGCGGCCGAAGTCCGGGATATCCGCCCATTGGGCGCCACGACCCGGGTAACCCTGAAGGTGGAAGGGCAGAGCGACCTGATCGAAGCCGAAGTGGTCAAGGACCACGACAGCCTGGTGGGCCTGGCGCGTGGCGAAGTGCTGTTCTTCAAGCCCAAGGTCTGGCAGAAAGTGCCTTCGATCTGACGGCCCTGCCGAGGCTGTTCGTGAGCGAGCAGAGCGGGGGAGTACAAGGCATATCTACTACAGATGGCTTGGCTTCACTGGTTGTTTCGCGAGCTCTGCCCGTTCACGTTAGGCGGCTCGGTAGGCAAATACGTGGAACAGTCCGCCCTTGAAGTGGAACTGTGCCACGCTTGCCATGCCCATCTTGCGATGGGCGCTCAGGGAGGCCGGGTTGTCATCGCGGATGAACAACACGCCCTGCCGACCTGGCTCCAGTTCTAGCAATCGTTGGAACAGGCGTTGTGCCAACCCTTGGCCGCGCTCGCTTGCGCTGACGCAGACCGGGCCGTAGATATAGGTGTCCGGTTCGATGGCTCCAAAGGCTTCAATGGTCTTTTCCAGCACTGGAACCGGGTATCGGCGATTGATGGCCTGCGAAGTGGTCAGCAGGAAACCGACCACCTGCTCACCACGGCAGGCCACGATCTGCGTTGTGTCGCTCAGCATTTCTGCAAGGCGCTCAGCCGGCAACTCGGCCGACAACTTACCGCCTTGGGACTGCTGATTGGCTTTTTGCAGGCTGAGGATTCCAGGGATGTCGGCCGGCAGGGCTTTGCGGATGATCGGTGGCAGGTGCATGCAAGTACCTCTTCACTGAGCTGGCAGACAGCCCATGCTGCTGCGCCAAGGCACCATTGTACGTCGGGTCAAGCACGTCCCACCGAAAACGAAAAAGGAGACCCGAGGGTCTCCTTTTTTATTGCGCCAGGCGGCTTAGAACAGGACGCGGCAACGAATGGTGCCTTTGATCTGTTGCAGTTTTTCCTGGGCAAGGTCCGAATATTCGGCGTCGACGTCGATGACCACGTAGCCGACCTTTTCGTTGGTCTGCAGGAACTGGCCGGAGATGTTGATGCCGTTTTCGGCGAAGACCTTGTTGATCTCGCTCAGCACGCCAGGCACGTTTTCGTGGATGTGCAGCAGGCGGTGCTTGCCAGGGTGGGCCGGCAGGGCGACTTCAGGGAAGTTGACCGACGATACCGACGTACCGTTATCGCTGTACTTGACCAGCTTCTCGGCGACTTCCAGGCCGATGTTGGCCTGGGCTTCGGCAGTCGAGCCACCGATGTGCGGGGTCAGGATCACGTTGTCCAGGCCGCGCAGCGGGCTTTCGAAGATGTCGTCGTTCGAGCGTGGCTCGACCGGGAACACGTCGATGGCCGCGCCGATCAGGTGCTGGTCTTTGATCGCAGCAGCCAGGGCTTCCAGCTCAACCACAGTACCGCGCGCGGCGTTGATCAGGATCGCGCCCTTTTTCATGGCGCGAATTTCTTTCTCGCCGATCATCCACTGGGTGGAGGGCAGCTCGGGAACGTGCAGGGAAACGATGTCTGCCAGGCCCAGCAATTCGTTCAGGCTGGTGACCTGGGTGGCGTTGCCCAGTGGCAGTTTGGTCAGCGGGTCGAAGAAAAACACCTGCATGCCCAGGCTTTCTGCCAGAACCGACAACTGGGTGCCGATCGAGCCGTAGCCGATGATGCCCAGTTTCTTGCCACGGATTTCGAACGAGTTCGCCGCGCTCTTGATCCAGCCGCCACGGTGGCAGGAGGCGTTCTTTTCCGGGATGCCGCGCAGCAGCAGAATGGCCTCGGCCAGCACCAGCTCGGCCACCGAACGGGTGTTGGAGTACGGAGCGTTGAACACGGCGATACCGCGCTCGCGGGCCGCGTCCAGGTCAACCTGGTTGGTACCGATGCAGAAGCAGCCGACAGCGACCAGTTTCTTCGCGTGATCGAAGATTTCTTCGGTCAGTTGGGTGCGCGAGCGAATACCGATGAAGTGGGCATCGGCGATCTTTTCCTTGAGCTCGGCATCGGGCAGTGACTTGGTGTGATACTCGATACTGGTATAACCAGCGGCCTTGAGCACATCGACAGCCGATTGATGGACACCTTCGAGAAGAAGGAACTTGATCTTGCTCTTGTCGAGGGAAACCTTGCTCATCTGCGTTAACCTGTATCCCGAAAAATAAATGGCACTTGAAAAAGCTTCAGCCATGCATGCAAACCGCTGTCAGAGCCTTGGCAGGCGCGTCGCATACTGGCAAGTTGGCGTCGTATGCTAGCATAACCAGCCCCTGAAACCTCATGCTTGCGCATGAATGGTTCTCAGGTTGCCCATGAATTCACCAAGAGTTGAGTCATGACCCAGACGGCCCTGATCCCTGAACTCGCGGCCTTGGTCGCGCCTGCCAAAGTCCTTACCGATACCGCCTCCCTGAACACCTACGGCAAGGACTGGACCAAGCAGTTCGTGCCGGCACCGTTGGCCATTGTCCTGCCCAAGAGCATCGAGCAGGTCCAGGCCATCGTGGGCTGGGCCAACCGGCATCGTATCGGCCTGGTGCCGTCGGGCGGGCGCACCGGGCTTTCAGCGGCGGCGGTGGCGGCCAATGGCGAGGTGGTGGTGTCCTTCGATGCCATGAATCAGGTGCTGGAGGTCAACAGCACGGATCGCACCGTGGTTTGCCAGCCGGGGGTGATCACCCGCCAGTTGCAGGATCTGGCCACCGAGCACGGCCTGTATTATCCAGTGGACTTCGCTTCGTCAGGCTCCAGCCAGATCGGCGGCAACATCGGCACCAATGCCGGTGGCATCAAAGTCATTCGCTATGGCATGACCCGCAACTGGGTGGCGGGCCTGAAGGTCGTTACCGGCAAGGGCGAACTGCTGGAACTGAACAAGGACCTGCTCAAGAACGCCACCGGCTACGACCTGCGTCATCTGTTCATCGGCGCCGAAGGTACGCTGGGCTTTGTGGTCGAAGCCACCATGCGTCTGGAGCGTGCGCCGAAGAACCTCACCGCCATGGTGCTTGGCGCAGCGGATTTCGACTCGATCATGCCGGTGCTGCATGCCTTTCACGGCAAGCTGGACCTCACCGCGTTCGAGTTCTTTTCCCACGCCTCGATGAGCAAAGTGTTGGCCCGTGGCGATGTGCCTGCGCCGTTTGCCACTCGGTGCCCGTTCTACGCCCTGCTGGAGTTCGAAGCCACCACCGAAGACCTGGCCAATGAGGCCCTGGCAACCTTCGAGCATTGTGTCGAGCAAGGCTGGGTCTTGGACGGGGTCATGAGCCAGAGCGAACAGCAACTGCGTAATCTGTGGAAGCTACGCGAGTACATCTCCGAAACCATCTCGCATTTCACCCCATACAAGAACGACATCTCGGTCACTGTCTCGAAAGTCCCGGCTTTCCTGGCCGAGATCGATGCCATCGTCGCCGAACACTACCCCGACTTTGAAGTGCTGTGGTACGGCCACATTGGCGATGGCAATCTGCACCTGAATATCCTCAAGCCCGAACAGATGGACAATCAGGTGTTTTTCGACACCTGCGCCAAGGTCAATACCTGGGTGTTCGAAACCGTGCAGAAGTACAACGGCTCGATTTCTGCCGAGCACGGCGTGGGGATGACCAAACGCGACTATCTGGCGTACAGTCGTTCGCCTGCCGAAATCGAATACATGAAAGCTGTAAAGGCGGTGTTTGACCCCAACGGCATCATGAACCCCGGAAAAATTTTCGCCCTGTAACCGCGTCCCCAGGAGACCCCATGAGCTACCAGCACAAATACGTCGATGGAACGAATATCCACTTTCCGTTGGGCAAAGTGGTCTGCATCGGCCGCAACTACGCCGAGCACGCCAAGGAGCTGGGCAACCCGGTCCCCACCGAGCCCCTGATTTTCATGAAGCCTGGCAGCAGTGTGGTACCGCTGGAAGACAGTTTCAGCATCCCGGCTGACCGTGGCAGCGTCCATTACGAGGCTGAGATCGTCGTGCTGCTGGGCAAGCCGCTGAGCAAGAACCCATCGACCGAAGAAGTGCTCGACGCCATCAGTGGCTTCGCCCCCGGCCTGGACCTGACCCTGCGTGACGTGCAGTCGCGGCTGCGCGAGAAAGGCCTGCCGTGGGAACTGGCCAAATGCTTCGACGGCGCAGCAGTGATCGCGCCGTTCGTGCCTGCCGAGACCTTCCCGGACCTCACGGACATCGGCATTCGCCTGACCCTCAACGGCAAGGTCGTCCAGGACGGCAACAGCAGCCTGATGCTCAACCCTATCGTGCCGATGATCCAGCACATGGCGGCCAACTTCTCGCTGCAGGCCGGTGACATCATCATGACCGGCACCCCGGCGGGTGTGGGTCCATTCCAGGCCGGCGACCAGATCGTACTGGAGCTGGACGGCCAGGCTCGTTATGAGAGTACCGTGCGTTAAATCGGCTGCGACATAAAATGAAACCGCCTTTGGGCGGTTTTTTTGTGTCATGACAACGCTGCGTGGTTATTGTTCGCGTTTTTTTCACAACTGATCTGGATAATCCTTCCGACCCCAAGGGGTGCCTCCTAAAAACGTAGGCGAGGCAGTCAGCGCAAGGCAGAAACAGGCGGGGCGGCGGCGTTTACGAGTTGTAAATGAGCATGCCGAGCCTGTTTTTAACGCAGCGATGGCGCGCGTAGCGCCGCAGGCGTCCAGCCAGCAGGCAGTTTTTAGAGGTGCCCAAGGATCGGGGTGTCGAGTCAAGCGCTGTTCCGTCCCGATCAGGAGCCATCAATGGCCATTCCGTCGTCTTCGTTGTCTAGAGTACCTGCCGCCGCGCCGCGTTGTTTCTGGTCGCGGTGGTATAGCGGCGTGCTGCTGGCATTGGCCATTGCTTACGGTGTTGCCTACGCCATGCATTGGGATGACCGCGCCGTGCTGCTGGTGCAGGAAGCGCTGCAGAGCAAGGACGAGCGCAATGCCAGCGTCTGGTTGCCGGACTACAAGGTCACCATCGATGCCAAGGTGCTGCCAGGCATGGCTGATGATGAGGCCAGCGACCTGGCCTATAACCCGGTCACGCGAACGTTGTTCGCGGTGATGGGCAAGAATCCGTTTCTGGTCGAACTGAGCCTCAAGGGCGACGTGCTGCGCAAAATCCCCATGGAAGGCTGGAGCAACCCGGAAGGGCTGACAGTCCTGAGCAATGGTCTGGTGGCCATTACCGACGAGCGCCAACAGTTGCTGAGCATCATCAAGGTCGATGCGGATACCACGCGCCTGCGTCTGGTCGATGCGGTCAAATATGACCTTGGCCATACCGAGAAGAAGAACAAGGGCTTCGAGGGCGTGATCTGGGACGCGAAGCGTCAGCAATTGCTGCTCGGCCAAGAGCGCCCGGCGGCGATGTTCAGCTGGAAAAGCGATGGCAGTACGCTGCTGGCCGGTGAAAAACAGCGTCTTGAGCCGTACGACCTCGACGTGCGCAACCTCTCGGCACTGAGCGTCGACCCACGCACCGGTCACGTTCTGGTGCTGTCTGCCGACTCGCACCTGCTGCTGGAGCTGGACGAGCAGGGGCGGCAGGTCAGCTTCATGAGCCTGCTGGGTGGCGTGAACGGTCTGAAAGACACCATTCCTCGTGCCGAAGGCGTCGCGATCGACGAACAGGGCACGGTGTATATGGTCAGTGAGCCGAACCTGTTCTATTCCTTCAGCAACAAGTAACTTTCCTCTCGAGGTCTGTATGGCAATCTGCTGTCATTAAGGATGGCTTCAGATTGCCGTGTTCTAATGCCCTCCCTCCTGTTCAAGAGTCATCGCAATGCGTCGTTTCATCCGTCTGCAACTGTTGATTGTCGTTGTATTGCTGTTGGCTGCCCTGGCATTTCTGGCCAATCGTGAGTTTCGTCTGGTCGAGCGTGCGACCTTCAACTGGAATCTGTTCTGGCAATCGGAATCGACCGCTGCCATTGGCCTGAGCGAGTATCGGGTGGTGATTGAAGGCAAGGTCATCGAGGGCCTGGAAGATGATGTCTCGGCACTGAGCTACGATCCTGACCGTAAGACCCTGTTTACCGTGACCAACCAGAACAGCGAGCTGGTCGAGTTGAGCCTCGATGGCCGGATTGTTCGGCGCATTCATCTGGATGGGTTTGGTGATGCCGAAGCCGTCGAATATATCCGTCCGGGGGTCTATGTCATCAGTGACGAGCGCCGCCAGCGGCTGATCCAGGTGCAGGTCAATGACGACACCCGCAGCCTTGACGCGACTCAGGCCGAAACCCTGACCCTGGACTTCAATGCCGGTAATAACAAAGGCTTTGAGGGGCTGGCTTACGACACCAAGGGCCAGCGCCTGTTTGTCGCCAAAGAGCGCGACCCGGTGCAGATCATCGAAGTACGCGGCTTTCCCAAGCTGCAGCCCGACACGCCGACGTCCCTGGAAGTGATCTCCAATCGCCAGCGCGATGCCGGAATCTTCGTCCGTGATCTGTCCAGCCTGCAGTTCGATGAGCGCAGCGGCCACCTGCTGGCGCTGTCAGATGAGTCGCGACAGATCCTGGAACTGGACATCGAAGGCCGCCCGGTGGGCAGCAGCTCGCTGAAAAAAGGCCAGATGGGCCTGAGCAAGACCGTGCCACAGGCTGAGGGCATTGCCATGGATGATGCGGGCACGCTGTACCTGGTCAGTGAGCCGAATCTGTTTTATGTGTTTCGTAAACCTTAAACGAGCGCGTTGTGCGGCCTATGAAACTGCCAAAACGCGTTGAGGCTCGCAGGCGCTTTAACCCCTGCGAGCATCCTGTCAGCGGCTCAGGCTTTTGACACCTTCGGCAGTCCCGAGCAGCAACAGGTCGGCCGGGCGGGCGGCGAACAGGCCGTTGGTGACCACGCCGACAATGGCGTTGATCTGGCTTTCGAGTTCTACCGGGTTGGTGATGCTCAGGTTATGCACGTCGAGGATGATGTTGCCGTTGTCGGTCAGCACGCCTTCACGGTACACCGGGTCGCCGCCCAGCTTGACCAGTTCACGGGCCACGTGGCTGCGGGCCATGGGGATGACTTCGACTGGCAGTGGGAACGCGCCCAGCACAGGGACCAGCTTGCTGCCATCGGCAATACAGATGAAGGTCTTGGCCACGGCGGCAACGATCTTCTCGCGGGTCAGGGCGGCGCCGCCACCTTTGATCAGGTTCAGGTGCTCGTCGCTTTCATCGGCGCCGTCGATGTAAAACTCAAGGTCGCTGACGGTATTGAGTTCATAGACCGGAATGCCGTGGCCTTTCAAGCGTGCAGCGGTGGCCTCGGAGCTGGCGACAGCGCCGTCGAAGGCGACTTTGTGTTTGGCCAGGGCATCGATAAAGCAGTTGGCGGTGGAGCCGGTGCCGACACCGATGATGCTCTTCTTGTCGATTTTGGGAAGGATGAAATCGACGGCGGCCTGGGCGACGGCCTGTTTGAGTTGATCCTGGGTCATGCGGGCTCCACGGTGCCGAATTTGGAAAAAGTGTCAAAAGGGCTGCCATTATAACGATGGCCGCATGGTAAAGCCCTGTCATTCGTATGGTCGTGCGTCGGGAGCAGGGGTTAAACTCCACGACCTTGCCACTTTGGTCTGTGATGTCGCCGCGATGCTTGAACACTACGTCAAGAAGATCCTCACCTCCCGCGTCTACGACGTGGCCATCGAAACCCCGCTGCAGGGGGCTCGCCAGCTGTCTGAGCGGCTCGGCAACCAGATCCTGCTCAAGCGCGAAGACCTGCAGCCGGTTTTCTCCTTCAAGATTCGCGGCGCCTACAACAAGCTGGCGCAACTGAACGCGGCAGAGACCGCCCGTGGCGTGGTCACTGCCTCAGCCGGCAACCATGCTCAGGGCCTGGCCCTGGCGGCGCGGGAGCTGGGCATCAAGGCGGTGATCGTGATGCCCAAGACCACCCCGGAAATCAAGGTCGAGGGCGTGCGCTCGCGCGGTGGCCAAGTGGTGCTGCATGGCGACTCGTTCCCGGAGGCGCTGGCCCATTCACTGCGGCTGGTCGAGGAACAGGGGCTGGTCTATGTCCACCCCTATGACGACCCCGACACCATCGCCGGGCAAGGCACCGTGGCCATGGAGATCCTGCGCCAGCACCCTGGCCAACTGGACGCGATCTTTGTCCCGGTCGGTGGCGGCGGGCTGATCGCCGGCATTGCCGCGTACGTGAAATACCTGCGCCCGGAAATCAAAATCATCGGCGTCGAACCGGACGACTCCAACTGCCTGCAAGCCGCCCTGGCTGCTGGCGAGCGGGTGGTGCTCAACCAGGTCGGGCTGTTTGCCGATGGCGTGGCGGTGGCGCAGATCGGTCAGCATACCTTTGAGGTCTGCCGGCACTACGTCGACGAAGTGATCACCGTCAGCAGCGACGAAATCTGCGCGGCGATCAAGGACATCTACGACGACACCCGCTCGATCACCGAACCTGCCGGTGCGCTGGGCGTGGCGGGCATCAAAAAGTACGTCGAACAGCGCGGCGTCAGCGGCCAGACTCTGGTGGCCATCGACTCCGGGGCCAATATCAACTTCGACCGCCTGCGCCATGTCGCCGAGCGCGCCGAGCTGGGTGAAGGCCGCGAAGCCATCATTGCGGTGACCATCCCGGAGCGGCCCGGCAGCTTCAAGGCGTTCTGTGAAGCGATCGGCAAGCGCCAGATCACCGAATTCAACTACCGCTACCACACCGACCGCGAGGCGCACATTTTCGTTGGCGTGCAGACCCACCCGGAGCGCGACCCGCGCAGCGCGCTGATCGCCAGCCTGAGCGAACAAGGCTTTCCGGTGGTCGACCTGACCGACAACGAACTGGCCAAGCTGCACATCCGCCACATGGTCGGCGGGCACTCGGAGCGGGTCAGCGACGAAGTGGTGCTGCGCTTCGAATTTCCCGAGCGGCCGGGCGCGCTGTTCAACTTTTTGAATAAACTGGGCGGACGCTGGACCATTTCGATGTTCCACTACCGCAACCATGGCGCAGCCGATGGCCGGGTAGTGGCCGGGCTGGTGGTGCCTGCCGAAGAGCGGCATCTGGTTGGCCAGGCGCTGAACGAAATCGGCTATCCACATTGGGATGAGACCGATAACCCGGCTTACCGGCTATTTCTAGGCTAAAGGTATTCTCGTAGCTGCTCTTGTAGGAGATGCTCGTAGGAGCTGCTTTAGCAGCGAACAAAACTGCACAGATAACTCCGCTCCTGCATCGCTCAAAGGAGGTCGCTTCATGGACACCCTGATCGCTCTGAAAACCCTGCACATTACCGCGCTGCTGGCTGCGCTGGCTTGCGCCGCCGGGCTGGCCGTCTGGCTGATTCGGGGGCGGCGGGCCGGCAATCTGCTGATTCATGAACGTCTGCTGCAACGCCCGTCATTATGGGCCTGGCTGGGCATGGCGGTAAGCCTGGCCATTTTGCCGTTCAGCGGCTGGTGGCTGGTCCATGGTCTGGGCCTTTCACTGGGGCAGGGCTGGATTCTGTCCAGCAGCCTGCTTTATAGCGGCGGCATCATTGCCTGGGCATGGCTGGTGCTACGCCTGACGAGAGCAGCGGCTAAACAGCGCTTCACCTTGGTGCTGGCTGCCGTTGCCGCCCTGTGTTTTATCGTCATGGCGCTGCTGTTGATCGTCCGTCCGGGCTGAGTCGCAGGTTCGCGGGCAGCGTTGAGAGCCGGTTAGCCCCTGAAAATACTGAAAAAAGCATCAATCAATACGCGCTTTTCACAAGACTTCAGATAAGGTGTCAAGGCTCGTTGCTGGTTTGAGGGGCTTTGTGGAACAATGCGGCGACATGCGTTTGCGAGGTTGTTGCCGTGATCGACCCCGATGGTTTCCGTCCTAATGTCGGGATTATTCTGACAAACGATGCTGGTCAGGTCCTATGGGCTCGGCGTATTAACCAAGATGCCTGGCAGTTTCCCCAGGGTGGTATCAACCCCCAGGAAACGCCAGAAGACGCGCTGTATCGCGAGTTGAACGAAGAAGTGGGTCTGGAGCGCGATGACGTTGAAATTCTCGCCTGTACCCGTGGCTGGTTGCGTTATCGCCTGCCGCAGCGCTTGGTGCGTACCCATAGCCAGCCGCTGTGCATCGGCCAGAAGCAAAAATGGTTTCTCCTGCGCCTGATCTCCAACGAGCAACGGGTGCGGATGGATTTGACCGGTAAACCGGAGTTCGATGGCTGGCGCTGGGTCAGTTATTGGTACCCGCTGGGCCAGGTGGTGACATTCAAGCGCGAGGTGTATCGGCGCGCACTCAAAGAGCTTGCCCCGCGCCTGCTGGCGCGTGACTGACACGGAGTTCGACCCCGAGCCATGCTCAATACGCTGCGCAAGATCGTCCAGGAAGTTAACTCCGCCAAGGATCTCAAGGCGGCGTTGGGCATTATTGTGTTGCGTGTCAAGGAGGCCATGGGCAGCCAGGTCTGTTCGGTCTACCTGCTTGATCCGGAGACCAACCGCTTTGTACTGATGGCCTCCGAAGGCCTCAACAAGCGCTCCATCGGCAAGGTCAGCATGGCCCCCAACGAAGGTCTGGTCGGCTTGGTCGGTACCCGGGAAGAGCCGCTGAACCTCGAAGACGCCGCTGCTCACCCCCGTTACCGCTACTTTGCCGAGACCGGCGAAGAGCGTTACGCCTCATTCCTCGGCGCACCGATCATCCACCACCGGCGTGTGGTCGGGGTGCTGGTGATCCAGCAAAAGGAGCGTCGCCAGTTCGACGAAGGCGAAGAAGCCTTCCTGGTCACCATGAGCGCGCAGCTGGCCGGGGTTATCGCCCATGCTGAAGCCACCGGCTCGATTCGTGGTCTGGGCCGTCAGGGCAAAGGTATTCAGGAAGCCAAGTTCGTCGGTGTCGCCGGTTCGCCCGGCGCTGCCGTCGGCGTGGCGCTGGTCAGGCTGCCGCCGGCAGACCTTGATGTCGTGCCGGACAAGACCGTCACCGACATCGATGCCGAGCTGGCACTGTTCCAGAACGCCCTCGAAGGCGTGCGTAACGACATGCGCACCCTGTCGGCCAAGCTGGCCACCCAGCTGCGCCCTGAAGAGCGGGCGCTGTTCGACGTCTACCTGATGATGCTCGACGACGCTGCGCTGGGCAGTGAAGTGACCAATATCATCAAGACCGGCCAGTGGGCACAAGGCGCCTTGCGTGCGGTGGTCACCGAGCACGTCAACCGCTTCGAGCTGATGGACGACGCCTATCTGCGCGAGCGCGCCTCGGACGTCAAGGATCTGGGCCGGCGTCTGCTGGCCTACCTGCAAGAAGCGCGGCAACAGGCGCTGGTCTACCCCGACAACACCATTCTGGTCAGTGAAGAACTGACCCCGGCCATGCTCGGTGAAGTGCCCGAGGGCAAACTGGTCGGTCTGGTCTCGGTCATGGGCTCGGGTAACTCCCATGTGGCGATTCTGGCGCGGGCCATGGGCATTCCCACGGTCATGGGCCTAGTCGACTTCCCGTATTCGAAAGTCGACGGTATCGACCTGATCGTCGATGGCCACCATGGTGAGGTTTACACCAACCCCAGCGATATCCTGCGCAAACAGTTCAGCGTGGTGGTCGAAGAAGAGCGCCAGCTGTCCCAGGACCTCGACGGCCTGCGCGAGCTGCCTTGCGTGACCCTCGATGGCCACCGCATGCCGCTGTGGGTCAACACCGGTCTGCTGGCCGATGTGGCCCGTGCCCAGCAGCGTGGCGCCGAAGGCGTCGGGCTGTACCGCACCGAAGTGCCCTTCATGATCAACCAGCGCTTCCCCAGCGAGAAAGAACAGCTGGCGATCTACCGCGAACAGCTATCAGCCTTCCACCCGTTGCCGGTGACCATGCGCAGCCTGGATATCGGCGGTGACAAGGCGCTGTCCTACTTCCCGATCAAGGAAGAGAACCCGTTCCTGGGCTGGCGCGGCATCCGCGTCACGCTCGACCATCCGGAAATCTTCCTGGTCCAGACCCGCGCCATGCTCAAGGCCAGCGAGGGCCTGAACAACCTGCGCATCCTGCTGCCGATGATTTCCAGCACCCACGAAGTGGAAGAGGCGTTGCACCTGATCCACCGCGCCTGGGGCGAGGTGCGCGACGAAGGCGCTGACGTGCCGATGCCGCCGGTCGGGGTGATGATTGAAGTGCCGGCAGCGGTTTATCAAGCCCGTGATCTGGCGCGCCAGGTGGACTTCCTTTCGGTGGGCTCCAACGACCTGACTCAATACCTGCTGGCGGTAGACCGTAACAACCCGCGGGTGGCTGACCTCTATGACTACCTGCACCCGGCGGTCCTGCAAGCCCTGCAAAGCGTCGTGCGTGACGCTCATGCCGAAGGCAAGACCGTGAGTATCTGCGGTGAAATGGCTGGCGACCCGGCAGCGGCGGTGCTGTTGATGGCGATGGGCTTTGACAGCTTGTCGATGAACGCCACCAACCTGCCCAAGGTCAAGTGGATGCTGCGCCAGGTGCAACAGAGCAAAGCCCAGGAGCTGCTGGCGCAACTGATGCAGAACGACAACCCGCAGGTCATCAGCAGCTCGTTGCAGCTGGCTCTGCGCAATCAGGGACTGGGTCGCATGCTCAATCCGGGCTCGGTCAAAGGTCATTGACCCTGCGCAGCGCCTACACGCTGATATCCACATCGCCCAACCTCGCACCAAACGGCCCGAAACTGCGCTCGATTATCCGTTGTTGCCCATCCGCGCTAACGATCAGTACGGTACTCGCCCGTGTCCCATAGTTACCGCTGGTGATAAACACGCTCGACAGCAAGATTTCCGTCTGCAAGCCAACCCCGGTGTCCGGCAATTGAGCCTGCGGCGCGGGTTCGGCATCGGCCAGTAATTTCAGCAGTCGTTCTGGCTGGGGGTCATGCAGATTGCCCTCCAGCGCCGCCCGAGCCTTGCGCAGCTTGGGCCAGGGTGTATCCAGCCGGGCATTGGATAACCCGTAGACCCCCGCTTGCAGACATACAGGCTGCGCCTCTTGCGAGTTCAGGTAGTGCAACTCGTCGAGCGTGCCAGCCAGCAGATTGAAGCCACTGTATTGCCCGGCACGCGCCGCGACATCAGCCAGATACTGCGCAGGCGACTGGCTGCCGGCCAGATAATCTGCAACCAGTTCGCCCCGCGAGCGATGGCCCAATGGCTGGTCGGGGTCGCGGATATTGGTCAGCGCGGCAAACCGCCCGTTTGCCGTTATGCCTAGCCAGGTCCCGCCGGCCTCCAGGTCGCGGCCGGCATGAATCCCGTCGGTAGCTTCCCATACCGCCAGTGGCCGGGCAGGGCGGGCATAAAATTCGTCACGGTTGGCGGCTACAATCAATGGCTGCGCGTGGCCGGGGCGCCAGGCGAACACAATCAGACACATACGTCGCTCCTTTGGAAGATGAAACTGTAGCCATCTTCAGACGGTCGCGGCTAGAGCGTCACGCCATGCTCCGGTAACATGCCCGGCTTATTAAGTTGCCAGAACGGCATCTCACCAAGGAGTCGCAATGCTGCCTTACCCGCAGATTGACCCGGTAGCGGTATCCCTCGGACCGCTGCAAATTCACTGGTACGGTTTGATGTATCTGGTTGGTATCGGCGGCGCCTGGTGGCTGCTGTTGCGTCGGGTCAATGCGTTCGACCCGAGCTGGACCAAAGAAAAAGTCTCCGACCTGATTTTCTGGCTGGCCATGGGCGTGATTGTCGGTGGGCGGCTGGGTTACGTGCTGTTCTACGATCTGTCGACCTACCTGGCCAACCCGCTGCTGATTTTCGAAGTGTGGAAAGGCGGCATGGCCTTTCATGGCGGCTTCATCGGCGTGATGATCGCGGCCTGGTGGTTTGGCAAGCGCAACGGCAAGACCTTTTTCCAGTTGATGGACTTCGTCGCACCGGTGGTGCCGATCGGCCTGGGGGCCGGGCGTATCGGTAACTTCATCAACGCCGAACTGTGGGGCAAGGCGACCGACGTACCGTGGGCCATGGTCTTCCCGCCGTTCAGCGACCCGGCCCAACTGGCACGCCACCCGTCGCAGTTGTACCAGTTCGCACTGGAGGGTGTGGCGCTGTTCATCATCCTCAACCTGTATATCCGCAAGCCGCGTCCGACCATGGCGGTATCCGGGATGTTCGCCATGTTCTATGGCATCTTCCGCTTTATTGTCGAATTCGTACGCATGCCCGACGCGCAGCTGGGTTATCTGGCCTGGGGCTGGGTCACCATGGGGCAGATCCTCAGCCTGCCGATGATCATCGCGGGTGCGGTCATGATCTGGCTGGCCTACAAGCGCGACCCGGCGGCCCACAAGGCAGCCGTCTAATACTGAAACGCCGGGCCTGATTGCCCGGCGTGTTCATTCAAGCAGGTGATTTATGAAGCAATATCTGGAACTCGTCGCCCACGTGATCAAACACGGGACCTTGCAGGCCAACCGTACCGGGGTGAATACCATCAGCTTCCCCGGCGCGATGCTGCGTTTTGACCTGCAGGAAGGTTTCCCGGCGATTACCACCCGGCGCCTGGCATTCAAGGCCGCCATCGGCGAGATGGTCGGTTTCCTGCGCGGGGTGAATAACGCCGCCGAGTTCCGCGCGCTGGGCTGCAAGGTCTGGGATCAGAATGCCAACGAAAACGCCCAGTGGCTGAACAACCCGTTCCGCCAGGGCGAAGACGACCTGGGCGAGATTTACGGCGTGCAGTGGCGTAAATGGCCGGCCTACAAGCGCATTGCCGCCAGCAACAGCGCCGCCATCGAGCAGACCCTGGCCCAGGGCTACCGGCAGATCGCCGAGTCCGAAGAGGACGGCCAACCGTTCGTGGTGTTGTACAAGGCCATCGACCAGATCCGTCAGTGTGTCGACACCATCATCAACGACCCAGGCAGCCGCCGCATTCTGTTCCATGGCTGGAACTGCGCCCAGCTGGACGAAATGGCCCTGCCGCCGTGCCATCTGCTGTACCAGTTGCACCCCAACCCGCAGACCCGGGAAATCTCCCTGACCCTTTACATCCGCTCCAATGACCTGGGTCTGGGCACGCCCTTCAACCTGGCCGAGGGCGCTGCGCTGCTGAGCCTGATTGGCCGCCTGACCGGCTACACACCGCGCTGGTTCACCTACTTCATCGGCGACGCCCATGTGTACGAGAACCACCTGGACATGCTCAACGAGCAGCTCAGCCGCGAGCCGTACGCGCTGCCGAAACTGGTGATCTCCGACCGTGTGCCGGACTTTGCCAAGACCGGCGTGTACCAGCCCGAGTGGCTGGAACTGATCGAGCCGTCTGACTTTACTCTTGAAGGCTACCAGCACCATGCGCCGTTGACGGCGCCGATGGCGGTGTAAGCAACGCTGCCAACTGACTGGCCAGTGCCGCCGCCTGCTCGGCACTGGCCACGTTGGTAAAGCCCAGCATCAGTCCTTGCCGGCCTTCATCCTCCAGATACCACTGCGACAGTGGCTGGACGGCAATCCCGGCCTGCTGCGCCTGCTCAGCAATCGCCACGTCGTTACCTTCGCGCAGTCGCGCCAGCACGTGCATGCCGCCAGCCTGGGTGTCGATCTGCAGTTTTTCGCCGCACGCGGTCTGCAATGCCTCGACCAGCCACTGCCGCCGACGTGCATACAGCCGGCGCATTTTGTTCAGGTGCCGGGCGAAATGGCCTTCAACAAGAAACTCACAAACCGTGGCCTGTTGCAGCAGCGGGCAGTGGTTGTGCAGGCGGTCGGCCTGGCAGGCGAAGGTGGCGGCCTGTTCTGCGGGCACCACCAGGTAGGCCAGGCGCAGTCCGGGAAACAGCACTTTGCTGAAGGTGCCGGTGTACAGCACCCGGCCTTGCTGGTCGAGGCTCTTGAGGGCGGGTAGCGGTTTGCCTTGATAGCGGTATTCGCTGTCGTAGTCGTCCTCGATGATCCAGCTGCCATTGCGGTTGGCCCAGTCCAACAGCGCCAGGCGGCGCGGCAGGCTGAGGGACACGCCCAGCGGGCTTTGGTGGGTCGGGGTGACCACCGCGAAACGGGCGTCGGGGGCCCGGGCGATGCCTTGGGCGACATCCAGACCGTGCTCATCCACCGGCACGGGTATCAGTTGCGCGCCAGCTTCCAGCAACGCATGACGGGCCATGAAGTAGCCCGGCTCTTCCAGCCAGCAACGGTCACCGGCGCGCATCAGGGTATGGCTGATCAGGTCCAGGCAAGCGCGATACCCGGCGCAGACGAACACCTGTTCCGGCCGGCAGGCGATGCCGCGGGATATCCCCAGATAAGTGGCAATGGCCGCGCGTAGCGGCCCGTGGCCCTGCGGGTCGGGGTAGACCAGGCCTTCCAGACCGCTGCGGCGCAGTTGCCGGCCGGCCAGCCGGGTCCAGAGCTTGCGCGGGAAGGCATCCAGGGCCGGCACGCCCATCTGCAAGGGCATTGGCAGGCCGCCACTGTGGTTCGACAGGTAAGTGCTGGGGCTGGTTGGCGTGGCCAGATTTGGCATCGTCAGCGCTGGCAGTTGCGGGCTGACGATGGTCCCGGCGGCGCCTCTGGCCAGCAGGTAGCCTTCGCCAATCAGCAACTGATAAGCCGTCTCGACCGTGCCTCTGGCCAGGTTCAGCTCTGCCGCCAGGGCGCGTACCGCCGGCACCCGCTCGCCGGGGCGCAGGCGGCCATCGGCGATGGATTGGCGAAAACGCTGATACAGCTGGCGATAGATCGGCTCAGGCTGATTGCGGTCCGGTTCGAAGGCGTGTGACATGGCCTAGTCGTTTAATCATTTTTCGGCCCTGTAGCTTAAGCCATTCGCGGCCTAGAGTAAGCCATCTTCTGAACATCACGAGTGACCGCGATGAACTGCACCTTCTTGCACCTTGAAGACCCTCAGGCCCTGGCGGCCAGTTTCGGGCTGATGCGTGTGCTACGCCCGCACCTGGACAACGCTGACGCCTATGTCGCGCAACTGCAACGGCAGGCCGGCCAGGGCTATCGGTTGCTGGCCGCGATGCAGGATGCACAGATTGTCGGGCTGGCCGGTTACCGTGAGCTGGAAAACCTGCTGTATGGCCGCTTCGTGTATGTCGATGATCTGCTGATCAGCCCGGCGTTACAGCGCAGCGGGCTGGGAGGGCAACTGCTCGATCAGGTTCGCCAGCAGGCCCGGCAGCTGGGCTGCGATCATTTTGTGCTGGATACCGGCCTGCACATGGCCTTGGCTCAGCGCTTCTACTTCCGCCAGGGGCTGCTGGCGAGCGGTATGCACTTTACCCAGCGCCTGCGGGCCGGGGGTACGCTATGAAGCGGGTTCTGCTCATCAACGCCAGCCCCATGGGCCAGGATTCCCACGCCCATCGTCTGGCTGAAGAACTGCTGGCCAGTTTGGGTCACCAGCAGGTGGATATCGAACGGCTTGAGCGCGATCTGGGACGCGACCCATTGCCGCCGCTGTCCGCCGGCTACGCCCAGGCGCTGACCACGGTCACGCCGTTCGACGCGCCATTGTTCGAACTGTCCGAAGCATTGATTGGTGAACTGGAAAACAGCGATGTGCTGCTGATCGCCACCCCGATGCACAACTTCACCGTGCCGGCGGCGCTCAAGCTGTGGATCGATTACGTGCTGCGCATTCACCGCACCTTCAGCGCAGGTCCCGATGGCAAGACCGGGCTGCTCAAGGACCGCCCGGTGTATGTGCTGGTCGGCTCCGGCGGCTTTCATCAGGGCGAGCGCGCCAGGCAGCCGGACTTTCTGACGTCCTACTTGCGCCATGTGCTCAACACCCTGGGGTTGTTCGATGTGCATTTCAGCTATTTGCAAGGCCTGGTGTTTGGCGCTGAAGCCGTCGAGCAGGCCCTGCATGAGGCGCGTACCCGGCTACGGCTGGAACCGCTGTTCAGGCAACTTTGATCATTTCTTGTACAGGAGCTAAACCATGAGCCAACTCAGACTGCCGTTTTCCACCCTCTCACCAGCGGCCTATCAGGGCCTGTTGGCCACTAACAAGGCGCTGGTCGAAGGGCCGCTGGGCCTGCCGCTGGTAGAGCTGGTGTTCCTGCGGGTTTCGCAGATCAACGGCTGCGCGTTCTGCCTGGGCAAGCACTCGCAGACCCTGCGCGACAGTGGTGTGGCGCAGAACAAGCTCGATTGCCTGGCCGGCTGGCGCATCAGTGAGCTATTCGATGCGCGTGAACGTGCGGCCCTGGCCTGGGCGGAAACCCTCACCTACGTCAGTGACAAGGGCGCCCCCGATGAGCTGTACGAGCCTCTGCAAGCGCACTTTTCAAGTGCCGAGATTTCCGACCTGACCTTCGCCGTGTCGCTGATGAATGCGTTCAACCGGCTGGCGGTGGGGATGAAACTGTAGGGACTGGCTTGCCAGCAAAGACAGCGGCACATTCGCAGTCGATGCTGCGAGTGTGCCAGCCCCTTTGCTTTTGCAAGCATTACGGCCGTTGGCCGATTTCCACGCTTTGCGCCGTCCAGCCGGCAACCCGTTCACTCAACGACAGGCCCAGGCCGGGGCGGGTCGGTACCCGCATGCGTCCGTCGCGGGTTTCCAGGCGTTCGTTGAACAGCGGCTCCAGCCATTCGAAGTGCTCGACCCACGGTTCGGTCGGGTAAGTGGCTGCCAGGTGCACATGCAACTCCATGGCAAAGTGCGGGGCCAGCATCACCCCGGCCTGTTCGGCCATGGCCGCGACCTTGAGGAACGGTGTGATACCGCCGACCCGCGGCGCGTCAGGCATCAGATAGTCAGCGCCGCGCAGTTTGATGAATTCGGCGTGCTCGGCCACGCTGGTGAGCATTTCGCCGGTCGCGATCGGCGTATCGAACTGCTGGGCAAGGGCGGCGTGGCCTTCGGCGTCGTAGCAATCGAGCGGCTCCTCGATCCATACCAGGTTGTAGGCCTCGAACTGCCTACACATGCGCTGGGCGGTCGGGCGGTCCCACTGCTGGTTGGCGTCGACCATCAACGGGAAGTTATCCCCAAGCTGTTTGCGCACCGTGCTGACCCGCTGGATATCCACCGCGCAATCAGGCTGGCCGACCTTGAGCTTGATGCCGCCGATGCCCTTTTCCCGCGACAGCTCAGTGTTTTTCAGCAGTTGCTCCAGCGGCGTGTGCAAAAAGCCGCCGGAGGTGTTGTAGCAGCGCACCGAATCACGCTGGGCGCCGAGCAGGCGGGCCAGCGACAGGTTGGCGCGCTTGGCTTTGAGGTCCCACAACGCGACATCGAAGGCGCCGATGGCTTGGGTCGACAGGCCGCTGCGGCCCACCGAAGCACCGGCCCAGCAGAGTTTTGTCCACAGCTTGGCGATATCGCTGGGGTTCTCGCCGATCAGCGCCGGGGCGATTTCCTGGGCGTGGGCAAACTGGCCGGGGCCGCCGGAACGCTTGGAATAGCTGAACCCCAGGCCGCTGTGGCCATCTTTGGTCTGGATCTCGACAAACAGCATGGCGATCTCAGTCATCGGCTTCTGCCGACCGGTGAGTACCTTGGCATCGCTGATCGGGTTGGCCAGCGGCAGGAAGACCGACGACACCTTGATCCAGGCAATCTGGTCGTGGTCGGCGGATGGGCGGTCTGGTTGTTGTACGGTCATGTCGCTCTCCTTGAGGGTGTGGATAACTTTTATGGCTTGAGCGCGGCGGACTCGGCCGGCTTGTGGCTGGGTTCAGCTGGCTGGGCGGATTCGTCGAGCTCCATGCGCTTGAGCGGGCCGACGATAAACAGATAGGCAAAGGCGCCAAGCAGGCCCATGGCGGCGACATAGACCAGGGCCATGTCGAACGAGCCCTTGCTGACCAGCAGGCCGATGGCGATGGGAGTCACGATGCTGGCGATGTTGCCGCAGAAGTTGAACATCGCGCCGCTGATACCCATGGCTTGTTTGGGCGAGACATCGCCGACGATGCACCAGCCCAGATTGCCGACCCCTTTGGCGAAAAAGGCGATCGACATCACCAGAATGACCACCGTCACCGACTGGGTGTAGTTGGCGACCACGATGCTGCTCGACAGCAGCAAGCCGCAGATGATCGGGGTCTTGCGTGCGGCGGTGAGGCTAAAGCCTTTCTTGAGCATCCAGTCTGACCAGACGCCGCCGACCATGCCGCCGATAAAGCCCGCCAGCGGCGGGATGGCCGCCACCAGACCGACCTTGAGCATGGTCATGCCCTTGGCTTCGACCAGATAAGTCGGAAACCAGGTGAGGAAGAACCAGGTGATCGAGGTTAGGCAGAACTGTCCCAGATACACGCCGAGCATCATCCGATTGGCGCCGATGGCCTTGGCGCGTTGCCAACTGAACGCCGTTTTGGTGTCGCCGATATTGGGCATGCCGCCACCGGCTTCGATGTAGTCGATTTCGGCGCTGTTGACCCGTTTGTCCTTGCGCGGCTCATGAACCATCTTGAACCACAGCAGGCCGATCAGGATGCCGGCCCCACCGGTCCAGAAAAACACGTGTTGCCAGCCAAAGCTGCTGAGCAGCAGCACCATCAGCGGGGTGAAGGCGGCCAGGGCGAAATACTGCGCCGACTGGAAAATCGCCGTGGCCAGGCCGCGCTCGTTGCGCGGGAACCACATCACCGTGAGGCGGTTGTTGGCGGGGAAGGCCGGCGACTCAGCCATGCCCATCAGAAAGCGCAGCACGAACAGCGCGACGAAAGCCGAGCTGAACAGGTCGACGTAACCCTGCAAAAAGGTCAGGGTCGACCACAGGATCAGGCTGACGCCCAGCACCAGACGCGAACCGTAACGGTCGAGGATGATCCCGCCGGGAATCTGCATGCTGGTGTAGGCCCAGCCAAACGCCGAAAACGCGATGCCCATGGTCAGCGCGTCGAAGCCCAGCTCATTGCGCATGGCGGGGGCGGCGATGGACAGCGTGGCGCGGTCTACGTAGTTGAACACGGTGACGATGAAGATCATCGCCAGGATCAGGTAGCGGACGTTGGTCCTGGCTACCGGGGAGGCTGATTGGCTCACTTTTATTGTCTTCCTTATTGTGATGAGGCGTTGAATGTGGGGTGCCGCCTGGCTCCACTGCACCGTGATTGCTGAATATGATTGCGCAATCATTTGTTAATCAAAAAAACAGGCACCCGGACATGCGGAACACCTGATGAGCGAAGCATACAATGATTGCGCAATCATTCAAGGGTGCATTCGTCGCTTTTGCAAAAAACCAAGGTTCAGGTGGTCTGGCGTTCGATCAACTTGAAACCTGTATCAATACGCACCGGATCGCCGACGTTATCAGCGTTATTGAAGCGTTCGAGCAGGGCTTGCGCGACTTTCTGGCCGATCAATTGGCCGTCGACGCTGACCGTCGACAGCGCCGGATAGACCTGGGCGGCGGCGCTCAGGTCACCAAACCCCATCACTGCCAGATCCTCCGGCACCCGCAGGCCACGGCTGGCGGCTTCGGCCAGCACACCTTGGGCGATGGTGTCGGAACTGCACACCACCACTTCCGGCAGTGGCCCTTGCTCCAGCAACTGTTGCAGGCCGTCGCGGCCGGTTTTCAGGGTCGCCGGCGGGGTCATGACTTGCAGCGGCACAGCGTCGATGCCGTGCCGACCAAGCTCGTCGATCACGCTCTGGCAACGCCGCACACCCCGTGGATCGCCCAGGCTGATGACGGAAAAGCGCCGGTAGCCCTTGCCGAGCAGGTGTTGGGCAATGGCCTCGCCGACCCGCTCATGGGAGAAGCCCACCAGCATATCCAGCGGATCGTCCGCCAGGTCCCAGGCTTCCACCACCGGGATGCCCGACTGAGCCAGGCGCAGGCGGCTGGATTCGGTGTGCAGGGTGCCGGTGAGGACGATGCCATCCGGGCGGCGGCCGAGAATCGCTTCCAGGAGTTTCTCTTCCTGCTCGGCAGAGTAGCCGGTCAAACCCAGCAAAGTCTGGTAGCCGGCCTGGGCCAGACGTTCCATCAGCGCCTGCACCGTATCGGCAAAGATCGAGTTGGCCATGGTCGGCAGGAAGATGGCGACCAGCCGGCTCTTGTTGCTGGCCAGGCTGCCAGCCAGCATGTTCGACACATAGCCGGTCTGGCGCACCGCTGCCATGACCTTCTGCCGGGTCTGCTCGCTGACCACCTCCGGACGGCTCAAGGCCCGCGACACGGTGATCGGCGATACGCCGGCCACCTTGGCGACGTCGATCAGGGTCAGGTTGGTGGAGGGGGCAGCTTTCTTCGGCATGAACGGTCCTGGCTGTGTCGCGGGGCGCTAATGTATCACCTAGTGACCTAGTGACCGTGGCTTCTGCCGACATGTGACGGCTCGCCCTCGGGCGCAGCCACTGCGCCGGTGACCTCCAGCCGGTCAAGAATCGCGCAGTGGTCCGGGTCGTTGTCGTTGCAGCGCTGGCGCAGGTTACGCAACTGCTGTTGCAGCGCCTGCAGGCTGGCGACCCGCGCGTCGACGTGGGCGATGTGCTCGTCGATCAGGGCATTGACGCTCTCGCACTGATCCTGCGGGCTGTCGCGCAGGTTCAGCAGGCGCCGGATTTCATCCAGGGTCATGTCCAGGCTGCGGCAATTGCGGATGAAGCTCAGGCGCTCGACGTGGGCCTGGGTGTACAGCCGGTAATTGCCTTCGGTACGCGACGGCACAGGCAGCAGGCCTTCGCGTTCGTAATAGCGGACGGTTTCGACCTGGGTGTCGGTCAGTTTGGCCAGTTCACCGATTTTCATGAGCAGGATTCCGCGCAGGTGCTTGACCCTATAGTGGCTACAGGGTGTTCACTTGGCAATATCTTGATTTGGAGGATGGACCCATGGGGCAGATCACCCGGCTTACACCTGTGCATAAACATGACGATCACCAACCTGAGCAACCCGCCCACACCCATGGCTGCTGTGGTGGCGCTGCGGCACCGGCGCAGGTGACCTTTGTCGCGGCGGCGGATGGTGAGGCGCGGTTGAGCCAGTTCAGCATCGAGCAGATGGACTGCCCCACCGAACAGACCCTGATTCAGGATCGTCTGGGCAAAATGGAGGGGATTCACAGGTTGGAGTTCAATCTGCTGCAGCGTCGTCTCGGGGTCTGGCATGTGTTGCCCGACACCGCCGCGATTCGTGACGCGATTGGCTCGCTGGGCATGCAGGCTCAGCCGCTCGAAGAGGGCGCAGAGGCTGCCCCGGTAGCGAAAAAAAGTGCCTGGAAGCTGCTGACCGTGTCGGGCCTGACTGCTCTGGGCGCAGAGCTTGTGCATTTCAGCGCAGGGCCGGAGTGGCTGGTGATCGTGCTGGCGCTGGTGTCGATCCTCAGTTGTGGCCTGGGCACCTATAAAAAGGGCTGGATTGCCCTGAAAAACCTCAATCTGAACATCAATGCGCTGATGAGCATCGCGGTTACCGGCGCGGTGCTGATCGGCCAGTGGCCGGAAGCAGCCATGGTGATGTTCCTGTTTACCGTGGCCGAACTGATCGAAGCGCGCTCGCTGGACCGGGCGCGCAACGCCATCAGCAGTCTGATGCAACTGACTCCGGAAACCGCCACCGTGCAGCAGGCCGATGGCAGTTGGCTGGAGCTTGAAGCCAAGGCTATCGGGCCTGGAGCGTTATTGCGGGTGCGGCCCGGCGAGCGCATCGCCCTGGACGGCGAAGTGGTCAGCGGGCAATCGAGCATTGATCAGGCGCCGATTACCGGCGAAAGCCTGCCTGTGGAAAAGACTGTGGGCGACAAACTGTTCGCTGGCACCATCAACCAAGCAGGTTCTTTGGAGTACCGGGTGACGGCTGCGGCCAGTCAGTCGACCCTGGCGCGGATCATCCATGCCGTGGAACAAGCGCAAGGCGCCCGTGCGCCGACCCAGCGTTTCGTTGACCAGTTCTCGCGGATCTACACCCCGGCCGTGTTCCTCACCGCGCTGGCGGTGGCTTTGATCGCACCGCTGTTGTTTGCCGGCGCATGGTTCGACTGGGTCTATCGGGCGCTGGTCCTGCTGGTGGTGGCCTGCCCTTGCGCACTGGTGATTTCCACCCCGGTGAGTATTGTCAGCGGTCTGGCGGCGGCGGCGCGTAAAGGCATCCTGATCAAGGGCGGGGTGTATCTGGAGATGGGTCGGCAGATCGACTACCTGGCCCTGGACAAGACCGGCACCCTGACCCATGGCAAGCCGGTGCAGACCGACTGTGTGGTACTCGACAGCCGGGTCAGCAACGCACCAACCATTGCCGCCAGCCTGGCGGCACGCTCTGACCATCCGGTGTCGCTGGCCATCGCTCAGGCCGCCGATAGCAGTCTGGCGCTGGCGCCAGTCAGCAACTTCGAAGCGCTGGGCGGTCGTGGCGTGGCCGGGGATATCGACGGTCGTCGTTATCACCTGGGCAACCACCGCCTGGTGGAGGAGTTGGGGCTGGGCTCAACAGCGCTGCAAGCACGGCTCGATGCACTGGAGTCGCAGGGCAAGACGGTCGTGCTGCTGCTCGACGAAAACGGCCCGCTGGCGTTGTTCGCGGTGGCCGACACGGTCAAGGACAGTAGCCGCGAAGCCATCGCGCAACTGCATGAGCTGGGCATCAAGACCCTGATGCTCACCGGTGATAACCCGTACACCGCCCGTGCGATTGCCGATCAGGTTGGCATCGACCAGGCCCGCGGCAACCTGCTGCCGGCCGACAAACTGCAAGCCATTGAAGCGCTGTACGCCAACCAGCACCGGGTTGGCATGGTCGGCGACGGCATTAACGACGCCCCGGCCCTGGCGCGTGCCGAAATCGGTTTCGCCATGGCCGCCGCCGGCACTGACACCGCCATCGAAACCGCCGATGTCGCGCTGATGGACGACGACCTGCGCAAAATCCCGGCCTTCATCCGCCTGTCCCGCGACACCTCAGCCATCCTGCGCCAGAACATCGCCCTGGCACTGGTGACCAAACTGATCTTCCTGGCTATCACCTTCACCGGCATGGCCACCATGTGGATGGCCGTGTTCGCCGACATGGGGGTCAGCTTGCTGGTGGTATTCAATGGATTGCGCTTGCTCAAAAAATGAGCAGGCTCTAATGACACGCTATGCAATCGCAGACTTACAGCTACAACGTATCCGTAACTGCATACCCCGGTGGGAGCCAGCTTGCTGGCGAAGGCGGCGGCACATTCGCAGCAGATGCTGTGAATGTGCCGGTCTCGCTGGGCAAGGTCTTTGCGGCTGAAGCGGATTAAAGCCCGGCCGCTCCTACAGGGTTTTGCCTTTCCCGGCATCCGTGTTCGGCTGTACCCAGATGTAATAAGCCAGCACCAGCAACACCACCCATACCGCACCTACCATCAATGCCGCGCGGCTGTTCGGGAACCAGCCCAATACACCAAAGATGAACACCATGAACACAATCGCCGCCGCCGGACCCCAAGGCCAGAACGGCACCGGGAACTGCAGCTTGCTGACCTCATCGGCATTCATTGAACGACGCATGGCCACCTGAGTGAGCAGAATCATCAGCCATACCCAGACCGTGGCGAACGTAGCCAGCGACGCGATAAGCAGGAACACATCCTTGGGAATCAGGTAATTGAGCACCACACCCCCCAGCAAGGTGATCCCCATCACCAGCACCGTCATCCACGGCACGCCCTGTTTCGACAGCTTGGCAAAGCTCTCTGGCGCCTGACCTTCTTTGGCCATGCCGTACATCATCCGTCCGGCACCGAAAATATCGCTGTTGATCGCCGACACTGCCGCCGAAATCACCACGATATTCAACACCGTGGCTGCCGCAGGCATACCCAGATTATTGAAAATCTGCACGAACGGGCTGCCCTGGGTACCGATCTGCGGCCATGGGAACAGGCACATCACCACAAACAAGGTCAGTACATAGAACAGCAGGATCCGCAGCGGCACCGCGTTGATCGCCTGCGGCAGGCTGCGTTTCGGGTCCTTGGCTTCACCGGCGGTGATGCCGATGATCTCGATGCCGCCGAAGGCGAACATCACCACTGCCAGCGAGGCGATCAGCCCGGCCACGCCATTGGGCATGAAGCCGCCGTGTTCCCACAGGTTGCTGATCCCGGTGGACACCTCGCCGCCGGTCGCACTGCCGATACCGAACAGCATGATCCCTGCGCCGCCGACGATCATGCCGATGATGGCGCTGACCTTGAGCAATGACAGCCAGAACTCGGCCTCACCGAACACCTTGACGTTGCACAGGTTCAGCGCGCCGATGAAGAACACAATCGACAACACCCAGATCCAGCGCGGCACCTCCGGGAACCAGAAGCCCATGTAGATACCGAATGCGGTCACGTCGGCAAGGCAGACGATGATCATCTCGAAGGCATAAGTCCAACCCAGCACAAAGCCTGGCAACGGGCCCAGATAGCGGCTGGCGTAGTGGCTGAACGAGCCGGATACCGGGTCATGAACAGCCATTTCACCCAGTGCGCGCATGACCATGAACACCGCCGCACCACCGATCAGGTAGGCCAGCAGCACCGCCGGGCCGGCTTGCTGGATGGCGGCCGCCGAGCCATAGAACAGCCCTGTGCCGATGGCAGAGCCCAGGGCCATGAAGCGGATATGGCGGGCGGATAACCCACGTTTCAAACCATCTGTTGACGTCATTTCTGGTCCAATTCATTACTGGTGTGGCAAGTGACTGCACAGCTGTGCGCAAAAAACTGCCCCTGACAGGCAAGCCCGCCATTCTACGGCAAGAATGCCGTAAGCGTTTTGCGCGATTGCTCAGATCACTTTTACTGCCCGCCCAATGAACTGGATCGGCCCGGTCGGTTTGCCGGTCGATGAGCCGTTGGCGCTTTCCAGGGTCAGCTCGAACAACTGGTTGGGTTGCAGTGGCGGCAGTTTGTCGAGCGGTACATGCAGCGTCTGGCCAGGTTTGACCAGGCCCAGCGAGACCGGGCCTTGCCAGTCATCGCCCTTGGTCCAGAACTCCAGCGCCTTGTCGCTGGGGACTTCACTGACGCTCAGCGGAATCAACTGGATCTGGCGGCTGTCGCGGGTCTGCACCACCCAGCCCGGCGCCTTGTCTTGCGGTGCGACCAGCACCACCACATACGAGGGCTGGCTGAGCGGTGGCTGCATCAGCAGCAGGCTGCCCAGCACCAGCGAGGCCGCCAGCCCGGCACCGGCCAGGCCGCGCCACAGCCCCAGGCTGTCCCACCAGCGCCGGGCGCACTCGGCACTGCGCAGCGGTTCGGCCAGCGACTGTTCGATGCGCGACCACAGTCCGGCAGATGGCTGGACCGGCTCGCACAGTTCGGTCAATGGCAGCAGCCGGGCTTCCCAGGCATCGACCGCGGCTTGCAAATCCGGCTCGACCGCCAGGCGCTGTTCGACCTCGGCCCGTTCGCTGGCAGACAGGGTGCCGAGCACATATTCGCCAGCCAGCTCATGAAGATCGCGATCAGCAGTTGAAGTCATCCCAGGCACTCCCGCAAGGCCGCCAGGCTGCGCTTGATCCAGGCCTTGACGGTGCCCAGCGGCGCGCCGACCTGCCGGGCGATCTGTTGGTGGGTGTAGCCGTCGACATAGGCGTGACAGATACAGTTGCGCCGCACCGGGTCGAGCTGTTCCAGACAATGCTGGAGGCGTCCCGGATTGACCTGCCAGTCGAACGCTTCAGCCTCCTGTGCCGCCAGGCCATGCACTTGATCTTCCTCCAGCGCCACTTCACGCGCGCTGTTGCGGATATGGTTAAGCGCCAGACGGCGGGTCAGGGTAAAGATCCAGCCACGGGCCGAACCACGCTGCGGATCGAACCGGCTGGCCTGCGCCCAGATTCTGATGAACGCGTCATGCACGATATCTTCTGCCTGCGCGCGGTCACGCACGATGCGCAGGACAACGCCCAGCAAGCGGGCGCTTTCCTGATGATAAAGGCGCTGCAAGGCCCCACGCTCGCCACGCGCGCAGGCCTGCAGGGCGGCTTGATAATCAAACTGCGATTCGTACGAGGTCAAAGTCGATCCACCATCTGAGGATTACTGCGACCTCGAACGAGGCTGCCAGTGCAGCAGCATAGACCACACCGGCTGGCGGTTAGTTGGCAGCCCAGAAAACATAATCGGCCTGGTACTTGACCACTTCCTTGGCGCCCTTGTTGCTCTCGTTGCAGGCTTTGGCCGGGGCCACGCCGCCCTTGAGCGCCACGCGCTGGATATAGGTGGTGCCGGTCAGGGTGCCTTTGCCTTCAGCCGGGTTAGCCTTGACCAGTTGATAAGGCAGGTTGCCCGCGCTCGATGGCGCGACCGCGACTTGGGTGCCGGTCAGTTTCGAGCCGTCTTTGGCTTCCCAGGTGGCGGGCGGGCCGTAGTAGCTGCCGACCGCCTTGCCGCTCTTGTCATTGAGTACCGCCTTGGGACCGACGAAGGTCCATTCCAGCTCGTTGGCGGCATTGGCTTTGGCCTTGCATTCGTAGGTAATTTCACCGACGCCGGTGGTGTGCAGGCTGACCTTGTTGCCGGCCGGCACCCGCACGCTTTCGGGCAGATCGGACTGGGCGAAGGCGCCCGGTGCCAGGCAAGTCAGCGCCAGAGTGGTTCCGGCCAGGCAGAGCAAGCGTTTTGCGTTCATGCAGAAATCTCCAGAAAGTTGAACCGCGCTCAGCAACTCAAGGGCTGCTATGAAGTACTACCCGCGGGGAGACGATCTGGATGCAGTGGCGAAAAAATATTTTTCGGCTGGCTAATGCTGTTGGGTTGGCAGTGATTCAAGCGCTGGCGGGCGCTGCTCATCCGGAATTTGACGATAAACGCTGCGGGCCATGAGTGCGCAACACCACCACACCACCAGCCCGGCCCAGAAGGTGTGTGACAGGTAGTGCCAGCCCTGCAGCAGCCGGGTGGTACCGAATACCAGGCCCAGCGCCAGGGTTGTGATCAGGACCTTGCGTGCGTGTTGCCACTGATACCGCCGGGCAATGAAGTACAACGCCATCAGGCTGAACGCCCCGCTGGCATGGCCACCCGGCCAGCAGCGACCGGGGCCGGCCTTATCGAATAGGCTGAAGTTGGCAAACCACAGGTAGTGCTGCTGCTTGCCGCCATACAGGGTGGTTTCCACCGGGCAGTACACGCTGGTGTGGCTTTTGAGGTAATGGACGGCCGTTGCACTCAGAGCGAAAGCGAACAGGAAATACAGACTCTCGCGAGCATGACGGTGAGACCATTCCAGCACTGCGGCCAGGCGTGTTTTACGGGTCAGACGCAGCACGCGGTTATCGGGGCGGCGGTTTAGCAGCCGCCAGGCTCCCGCCAGCAGCAGCGCAACGATTGCCGCACTGGTGAACAAGCCTGGAATCGCCCGCGCCCATTGATGGGTAATGCGTTCGAACAGCAGGTTGTGTTCGAACACGAAGGTCTGGGTGGCCGGGTCGTAAAACAGATTACTGATAGCCTGGTCCAGGTCGGTAAGGTCGAAGGCCAGGAACGTCAATACGGCCAGTAGCATCGAGATGCTTAGCGAAGGGTGGCGGGTGGGCATGGCTCACTCCTGGAATACGGACAGCTTTTGCCACTGGTCAGCTTTCATCGAACCCAGCAGGTGTGGTTTGCCCTGACCATTGACTGACACCAGCAGCGCTTCGGTGTAATCGCTATCGCGCTCGCCTGGCTGCACGTGGAGTTTGCGCAGCAGGTGGTCGATACAGCCGCTGTGGGTCACCAGCACCATATTGCGATGGCGGGTTTTTTGGGTCATCAGGCTGCCAGCAAACCCGGCGTCGCAGTTGCCGACCCAGTTGGCGGTGGGAATTTCCCGGCCAAAGATGAACGAGGCGGTCTGGCGGGTGCGGGTCAATGGGCTGGCCAGCACCTGGGCATCGGCCAGGCCCAGCTTCTCAAGGCCAATGCCCACACCCTGAGCCACCTGGGTGCCGGCCAGGGTGATACCGTCGGGCGGACCCAGGCAAGCGTTGCTGGACTGGTCGCAACGCTCGGCATGGCGAATCAGCACGATTACATTGCCTTGCTGCCATTGGGCAAGGGCCCCGGAGCTGACCAGTTGATTGTCTTCGCCCAGGTCGGTGACCCGGTTAAGGCTCAGGTACCAGCCAGCCGCTGCAGTAATGAGCAGCAGTACGGCAAAAGCGAAGCTGCGGGCAAGTTTGCGCCACAGGCTGCGGGGCGCGAGTGATGGGGTCAGGATGGTGCCGAGGGTCAGGGCCACGGGGTGCTCCCACAGATGATTGTAAGCTGGCGCTGTTGCGCGTCAGCGAGGCTGGCGGCACTTTAAGAGCGCACAGGTACCGGGTCGGTGAAGTGCTTGTGAAAAAAACATCACACGCTGCGGGCGTACTCTTTTTGCAGGACATAGAGGCTGCGCATCGACAGCAGCGGGGCGAAATCCAGGCGTTGCAGGATGTGAAAACCTGCTGCGCGAAACTCTTTTTCGATCCGGGCGCCGGGCATGGCAACGTAATCGTCGGCTTCTGCCTCGCGGTCAGGGAAAAAGCGTTGCTGCCAGGCCGACAGGTTGCCGTCGATGCAGACCGAGACAATCACGGTCTCGCGGGTGACGCGATGGAATTCCTGCAGCAGCTCCATTCGCAGCATCGAGTCGCGCACCTGCGCGAACAGATCCATGCAGAAGATGCAGTCAACACAGTTGTCCGGCAGGTCGATGTCCAGCACGGTGGTCTGCAAGGGCATGATGCGCTGTACCAACGCTGGCTCGTGGCTGCTACAGGCCGCGTGGATGGTGTCGGCACTCTGGTCGGCGGCGACGATGATGCGTGAGGTTTTTTCTGCCAGTACCTGCCAGAAACGCCCGGCATCACAGGGTAAATCGAGCACCAGTCCTGGATCGTCAGCCCAGTGCAGAGCCTTGCGCGCAAGCTGCTCTTCACGCCAGCGCACCAGGCGTGTGGACAGGCTGGTATGCGCAACAGTCAGATGATGGCCGACCGCATGATGGTCAAGGCCTGGTTCAATGCTTGATGGCGTGCTCATGACACTCTCCAGTGGTTCATGAGCACTACATTAATGAGCCTGACGTAGCACGATGGTCAGGCGCAGGTGAAAAGCGTGTCAGCTTCGCTGCGGTGCGGCCCGCAACAGCAGCATGCCCAGCACGGCCGACAGCCCCGAGCCGATCAGCACGCCGACTTTCACCTCGTCGACCAGATGTGGCGCACCGGGGAAGGCCAGGTTGCCGATGAACAGGCTCATGGTGAAACCGATGCCGCACAGCACCGCCACACCATACACCTGCAGCCAATTGCTACCCTGCGGCAAGACTGCCAGCCCGGCGCGGATCGCCAGCACGGCCGCGAGGAACACGCCGACCTGCTTGCCGACGAATAACCCCAGCGCCACCCCCAGCGGCACCGGGTCGACCAGATTGTCGGCGCTGATCCCTGCCAGCGATACACCGGCATTGGCAAAGCCGAAGATCGGCACGATGGCGAACGCCACCCAGCCGTGCAGCTTCTCTTCGAGCAGCAATAACGGCGACTGGCTTTCGTCCTTCTCGCTGCCCAGCGGGATGCACAGTGCCAGCGCCACACCCGCCAGCGTGGCATGCACGCCGGATTTGAGCACGAACACCCACAGCAATACGCCCAGCAGCAGGTAGGGCAGCAGGCGTTTGACCTGCAGGCGGTTCATGATCACCAGCACCGCCAGCGTGGCGAATGCCGCGAGCAGCATGGGGATGTTCAGGCCCGAGCTGTAGAACAGGGCGATGATGGTCACCGCACCCAGGTCGTCGAGGATCGCCAGGGCGGCCAGAAAAACTTTCAGCGAGGTCGGCACCCGTTTACCCAGCAGCGACAGCACGCCCAGCGCGAAGGCGATGTCGGTCGCCGCCGGGATCGCCCAGCCGCTGAGGGTTTGCGGGTTGCCCCAGTTCACTGCCAGATAAAGCAGTGCCGGCACCAGCATGCCCCCGGCAGCGGCAAAGCCGGGCAGGGCGCGTTGCTCCCAGGTCGACAGGCCACCGGCCAGCACTTCACGCTTGATCTCCAGGCCGACCATCAGGAAGAACACCGCCATCAAGCCATCGTTGATCCACAGCTCCAGCGACAAGCCCAGCCAGACCGTATGCAAGGCTGCGAAGTAACGCTCGGCCAGCGGACTGTTAGCGACGATCAGCGCCGCCAGTGCAGCGAGCATCAGGACGATGCCGCCAGCGGCTTCGGAGTGCAGAAAATTACGCAGCAGGGCGAGGGCGCGGGGTGATTCCGGGCGCGGGAAGTGAGTCATGGGATTTCCTGTAAAGCGTTAAAGCGCGCTTATTGCGCGCCGATAGCAGACAGCTCGATCAGGCAGCAGCGGCTTGGGCCGGGCGCCTGCAGTTCGATTTCCAGCAAGCCGCCGCGGTTGTCGGCGCGCAGGCAGTCATGCTGGCCGAGAATTTCCCAGAGCCCGTCATTGATGCTGATGGCGACTTGTTGCGCGGCACTGAACAGCAACACCACGCTGGCTGAGCTGAACAGCCGTTGCGGCTGGATGACGTCCAGCCAGTGCAGGCGGGCGTTGTAGCGTTGCGGGTGGTAGATCAGGTTGAAGTCGCGAATCGGACCGTCCAGCAAGGTGCTGCTGACCTGGCTGTCACCGCTGAAGGCCAGCGGGTCGGAGACTTTCAGCGGGCGGCTGGGTTGGCCGTCGATGGTCAGGCTCATGCCGGCGCCTTGCAGCACGGTGATGATCCGTTGATAGCCAGCAAAAACAGAAAAATCGCCACTGCCTTGCACATCGGCCAGCGACAGGCGCCAGCCAAAGTCATCGAGTGCCTGCCCGGCGTCGCGGGCGATTTCCATCGTTGTACCGCCGCCATTCTTCCAGGCGGCGCTGGGGTAATCCTTGGCGTGGAGCAGGGTGGTACAGGGCATGGGGCGGAGGTCCTTGAGGCGTGCAGGGCGATGGCCATGATAGCAGTTGTCTATACAATCGGGCCGCGTCACTTGCGATCGGCAATCACCCCGATCAGCACCAGCACCACCAGCAGCACCGGCGCCAGGCTGTAGTTATTGAACTGGCTGAGTCCCTTGACCACCCAGGGGGTGGCGTAGATCAGCGCCGCACCGCTGCCGATGGTGCAGGCCAGGGCGATCAATGGCACACGAATGGCGCTGCTCATGCTGCCGACCCGTTGCTCGACCCAGCCTTTGATATCTGCACCGAACAGCACCAGCAGGCAGCCCACCAAGGCCAGGGCGATTTCCGAAAGATTGCTGCGGCTCCAGCGCGAAACAGTGGCGAGCAGATCGAGTACGAGGTCCATGCAGGTTCCTTAGATCAGAAAGTATTGCAACAGGTCGTTGAGGAACAACTGGCCCTTGGGCGTGGCCGCCAGACGCTGCGGGTCGGCCTGCAACAGGCCGCGTTGTTCGGCCTGCTCACGGCCAAGGGCCAGTGAATCGGGGCTTAGACCGGTTCTTTCGCGAAATAATGCAGCGTCCACGCCATTTGTCAGGCGCAAGGCGTTCATCAGGAATTCAAAGGGCAGCTCATCGAGCGGCAGCAGCTTGCTGCCGGCCTGAAACGGCTTGGCCGGGTTGAGGTAATCCTTGGGCAGGCGGGTCTTCCAGGTGCGCTCAATGCGTCCGTCCGGGTGGCTGAGCTTGCCGTGGGCGCCGGCGCCGATGCCGATGAAGTCACCGAAGCTCCAGTAGTTGAGGTTGTGGCGCGCCTCTTTGCCGGGCTGGGCATAGGCCGAGACTTCGTACTGTGCGTAGCCATGTTCAGCCAGCAATTGCTGGCCAGCTTCCTGAATATCCCAGAGGATATCGTCTTCGGGCAGCAACGGCGGCTGGTTCCAGAACACCGTGTTGGGCTCCAGGGTCAGCTGATACCACGACAGGTGGGTGGGCTGCAGGGCGATGGCCTGACGCAGATCGGCCAGCGCTTCGTCCAGGCTCTGGTCCGGCAAGCCGTGCATCAGGTCGAGATTGAAGTTGTCGAAGCCGGCCTGGCGCGCCATGTCGGCGGCGCGAATCGCCTCATCACCGTTATGAATGCGCCCCAGCGCTTCGAGCTTGTCGGGCTGGAAGCTCTGAATGCCGATCGACAGGCGGTTGATGCCCAGCTTGCGGTAGGCACTGAATTTGGCTTGCTCGAAAGTCCCGGGGTTGGCCTCCAGGGTGATTTCGATGTCGCTGGCGAAGCGGATGCGTTGCTCGACACCCACCAGCAGGCGGCCCAATGCTTCAGCGCTGAACAGGCTGGGGGTGCCCCCGCCAAAGAAGATCGAGCGCAATTCGCGGCCATGCACGTTGGGTAATTCCAGGTCCAGGTCGGCCAGCAAGGCGTCGACGTATTCCTGCTCCGGCAGCACCGGGGTTGAGGCGTGGGAGTTGAAGTCGCAGTACGGGCATTTACGCACGCACCACGGGATATGGATGTACAGCGACAGCGGCGGCAGTTCGGGCAAGGCGTTGCGCGGGGCTGCCGAAGAGAAACCGCCGGCACCGGGGTGCAGCGGTTGTACGTCTGAATCAGTCATTACAGGCCCAGACGCTCGCGCAGCAACACCATGGCACGGGCCCGGTGGCTGAGCTGGTTCTTGTCGGCCGGTGCCAGGTCAGCGCTGGAGCAGTTGCGCTCCGGCACCCAGAACAGCGGGTCATAGCCGAAGCCGTGTTCGCCGCTGGCGGCATGCAGGATGCGCCCGTGCCACAAGCCTTCGCAGAGAATCGGCAGCGGGTCGTCGGCGTGCCGTACCAGCGCCAGAACGCAGACAAACTGCGCGCCGCGTTGCTCATCGGGGACGTCTTTCAGGGCGTCGAGCAATTTGGCGTTGTTTGCCGCATCACCCTGGCCGTCGGCATAGCGCGCCGAGTAGATGCCCGGTGCGCCACCGAGAAAATCCACCGCCAGGCCGGAATCGTCAGCCAAGGCTGGCAGGCCGGAAATCCGCGCCGCGTTACGCGCCTTGAGGATCGCGTTCTCGACGAACGACAAGCCGGTTTCATCCGGCTCGACCGTGCTGAATTCGCCGATCGAGCGCAGTTGCACGCTGCCGCCAAGCATGGCTTGCAGCTCTTTGAGTTTGCCGCCGTTGTGGCTGGCCAGTACCAGTTGGGTGAAATTCATCATGGGTCCGGAAAGAGTTCCTGGTTGAAACTGAAGCGGTGGGTCACGCCGCCGGTTTCCACCTTGAGGTCGAAGATTCGGGTTTGCTGTTGCGGCACAGGATACTGCGCCACGTAGTAGATCGCGCCGGTTTCACGGATCACCCGGAAGTTGAGCGGTAGGCTGTCGCCGGTCAGTGACTTGAGGCTGCCGCTGACCTGGGCCGCCTGCGGCTGGCCCTGTTTGAGCACCGTCAGGTTGATCACGCCCTGCTGCTTGCTGCGGATCAGTTGCAGTTGCCGGGCGAGCTGCGGTTGCAGGAAGGTCGAGCTGAACGTCGAGTAGTGCACCGTCACATCGCCAAAACGTTGCTGGCGGTCAGCGTCGATACGCTCTGCCGCCAGGGCCGGCAGGGCCATGGCGCTGAACAACAGGCAGGTCAGATGTTTCAACAACCTGTTCATGGGCATGTCCTCGGGGTGCTCAGACCGCGAGCTGATGCTCGCTCAGGCCCGGGCTGCGGACCCGGTAGATTCCAACCTCACCCAACAGATTAGGCCACAGTTTGCTCGCCCACCCGTGGCGGTGCTGGTTATCCACCGCCATGCGATCGAGCACCCGTGCGTCACGCTCACGGCACAGCGCCTCGAAGTCCTTGAAGGTACAGAAGTGGATGTTCGGCGTGTTGTACCAGGTGTAGGGCATGAAGTCCGACACCGGCATGCGGCCGTTGCGGGCCAGGTACCAACGACAGCGCCAGTGGCCGAAGTTGGGGAAGGTGATGATGCACTGGCGGCCCACGCGCAGCATTTCGTCGAGGATCTTGTCCGGGTAATGCACGGCCTGCAACGCCTGGGTCATGACCACCACGTCGAAACTGTTACTGGCGAAGTTGCCCAGCCCCTTGTCCAGATCCTGCTCGATGACATTGATGCCGTTGAGCATGCACTGGGCAATGTTGTCGGGGTCTTTTTCCAGGCCGTAGCCGGTGACCTGCTTATGGTCGCGCAGCCAGGCCAGCAACTCGCCGTCGCCGCAGCCCAGGTCGAGCACGCGGCTGCCAGCGGGAATCCACTCCTGGATGATCTCCAGATCGGCTCTCATGAGGTCCTCACAGCGCAATACGATTCATGTAGTTGCCGAAAGCCTGCACATAGCGCGGGTTCGGGATCAGGAAGGCGTCGTGGCCCTGCGGCGCGTCGATTTCCAGGTAGCTGACGTCCTTGCGCGCCGCCATCAGCGCATCCACCAGTTCCCGCGAGCGGGCCGGCGAGAAGCGCCAGTCGGTGGTGAAGGACATCACGCAGAATTTCGCGGTGGCCGTGGCGAAAGTTTTTGCCAGGTCATCGTTGTGCTGCGCGGCCGGATCGAAATAGTCCAGCGCCTTGGTCATCAGCAGGTAAGTATTGGCGTCGAAGCGCCCGGAAAACTCCTCACCCTGATAACGCAGGTAGCTCTCGACCTGAAACTCCACGTTGTGGAAGTCGTAGTTGAGCTTTTCGTTTTTCAGGCCGCGGCCGAATTTCTCGCCCATCGAATCGTCGGACAGGTAGGTGATATGGCCGACCATCCGCGCCAGCATCAGGCCGCGCTTGGGAATCACGCCATGGCTCTGGAAAGCGCCTTCGTGGAATTCCGGGTCAGTGAGAATCGCCTGGCGCGCCACTTCGTTGAAGGCGATGTTCTGTGCTGACAGTTTGGGCGCCGAGGCAATTGCCAGGCAGTGGCGTACGCGCTCGGGGTAGCTGATGGTCCATTGCAGCGCCTGCATGCCACCCAGACTGCCACCGACTACCGCAGCCCATTGGCTGATGCCCAGGCGGTCTGCCAGACGTGCCTGGCTGTTGACCCAGTCCTCGACGGTGACCACCGGGAAGTTGGCGCCGAACGGGCTGCCGGTCTCCGGGTCGAGGCTGCTCGGCCCGGTGGAGCCGTTGCAGCCACCGAGGTTATTGAGGCTGACCACGAAGAAGCGGTTGGTATCAATCGGCTTGCCGGGGCCGATGCAGCTGTCCCACCAGCCCGGTTTGCGGTCTTCGCTGCTGTGGTAACCGGCGGCGTGGTGATGGCCCGACAGGGCGTGACAGATCAGCACCGCGTTGCTGCCCGCAGCGTTCAACTGACCGTAGGTTTCGTAAATCAGGTCATAGGCTGGCAGGGTACGACCGCAGGCCAGGGCCAGCGGTTCATCAAAGTGCGCCAGTTGCGGTGTGACCAGACCAACAGAATCGGGGGGAAAGACCGTGGGCATCGACCCTGCTCTCGCTGTAAAGAGGCGTAAGTCTAAAGACCCGAGGGGTTGGCAGCAACACAGAACCCTGTAGGAGCGGTCGGGCGGCGATCCGCTTTAGCCGCGAAAATCCATCAGGCGACGCAGTTGCATCGTTTGATCGGGGGCTTTCGCGGCTAAAGCCGCTCCTACGGGGGGGCGCGGTTACATCAGCATGCGCAGTACTTGCGGCATGCCGGTCATCGCCGCCAGGTTGTTGATCACCAGCATGTCCAGCAGCTTGATGACCATGAACGCCAGGATCGGCGAGATATCCAGGCCGCCCAGGTTTGGCAGCAGGCGACGAAACGGCGCCAGCACCGGCTCGCAGATCTGGTTGACCAGTTCGGCGCCAGGGTTGTGGCTGCCCGGCGCGACCCAGGACAGGATCACGCTGATGATCAGCGCATAGAAGAAAATGTTCAGGAACAATCCGGTGACACCGATGATTGCCCACACCAGCAGCGACAGGAACGGGCCGGTGGTGCCTTCGGCGAGCAGCAGGGTCAGGGCCATGAGCACCATCTGCACGATGATCGCCAGCACCAGCGACGACATGTCCAGGCCGAACAGGCTCGGGATGATCCGGCGCAGCGGGCGCAGCAGCGGCTGGGTGGCCTTGACCGCAAACTGGCTCAGCGGGTTGTAGAAGTCGGCACGCACCAGTTGCAGCACGAAGCGCAACAGGATCACCAGCAGGTAAAGGCTGCCAAGGGTTTGCAGGATGAAAATTGCAGCGGTGTTCAATCCGATCATTGATCAGCTCCGGTAAGCGCCTGAAAAATTATTGGCCCAGTTGTTCGGCCAGTTCTGCCGAGCGTTTGGCTGCGGCATTGAGGGCCGTCTCGACCAGCGCTTCGAAGCCGCCAGCCTGGAAGGATTTGATTGCAGCTTCGGTGGTGCCGGCCGGCGACGTGACGCGGCGACGCAGTTCGGCGGCATCCACGTCGCTGCCGGTGCTCATCAGCGCAGCGCCCAGGGCGGTCTGCTGGGTGAGCTGGCGGGCGATGTCTTCGGGTAACCCCAGTTTGACGCCAGCGGCGGTCATGGCTTCGATCAGCAGGAAGAAATACGCAGGGCCACTGCCAGACACGGCAGTCACCGCATCGAGTTGCTGCTCTTGTTCAAGCCACAGGGCGACACCGACGGCCGACAGCAGTTGCTCGGCCTGCTGGCGCTGGACATCACTGACCTTGTCGGTGGCATACAGGCCGCTGACGCCCTGGCGCAGCAGGGCCGGGGTGTTGGGCATGCAGCGCACCACCGGTTGCTGTTCGCCCAGCCACTGGTTGAGGCTGGCGCAGGTGATGCCGGCGGCCACCGAAACGATGAGTTGCTCAGGCTTCAGGCTCGGCGCCAAATCCTGGCAGACCGCTTTCATCATTTGCGGCTTGACCGCCAGCAGCACCACATCGGCGCCCGTGACGGCGTCGGCGTTGTCGGCCACCACTGCAATGCCGTGCTCGGCAGCAATCCGGCCACGGGTCTCGGCCCCCGGATCGGCGGCGCGGATGTCGTCGGCTTCAACGCCCTGGGCACGCAGGCCGCCGATCAGGCTGGCGGCCATGTTGCCGGCGCCGATGAAGGCGATACGAGTCTTGCTCATGACAGGTTTCCTTGAGTTCAGAGGTTATGGCTGGCCGTGTGTCTGGCTGTAGTCGCGGGCGCCAAAGAGCGCGGTGCCGATACGCACCCAGGTGGCGCCTTCACTGATGGCGGCCTCCAGGTCATGGCTCATGCCCATTGAAAGGGTGTCCAGTGCTTGCGGCAGTTGTTCTTGCAGGATACGGACTCTGGCAAAGGCTGCATGCTGCGCTGCGACATCGTCGGTCGGTTCCGGAATCGCCATCAGGCCGCGCAACTTCAGTCGTGGCAGGCTGGCAATGGCCGCCGCCAGTTGCGGCAGCTCTTCAGGCGTGCAGCCAGACTTGCTGGCTTCACCGCTGACATTGACCTGGATACAGATATTCAACGGTGCCAGGTGTTCAGGGCGTTGCTCGCTCAGGCGTTGGGCTATTTTCAGGCGGTCCACAGAGTGTACCCAGTCAAAGTGCTCGGCAAGCGAGCGGGTCTTGTTCGACTGAATGGGGCCGATGAAATGCCAGTGCAAGGGCAGGTCGGCCAATTGCTGCTGTTTGCCCAGTGCTTCTTGCAGGTAATTTTCGCCAAAGTGCCGCAGGCCGGCGGCGAAGGCTTCGCGCAAGGCCTCGGCGGGCTTGGTCTTGCTCACTGCCAGCAGGCCGATGCTGTCCGGGTCGCGCCGGGCTGCCTGGGCCGCGACGCGGATTCGTTGTTCGAGCGTTGATATATTCGCTGCTATCGTGGACATTGATTCGGGCCGGCAGAACTGAGGTCTGCGGCATTCTATGTGATTGAGGAGCTGTATGGATATTACCGAACTGCTGGCCTTCAGTGCCAAACAGGGCGCCTCCGATCTGCACCTTTCCGCAGGCTTGCCACCGATGATTCGTGTCGACGGTGACGTGCGGCGGATCAACCTGCCGGCGCTGGATGCCAAGCAGGTCAAGGCGCTGATTTACGACATCATGAACGACAAGCAGCGCCAGGATTATGAAGAACGCCTGGAAACCGACTTTTCTTTCGAAGTCCCCGGCGTGGCGCGCTTTCGGGTCAACGCTTTCAACCAGAACCGTGGCAGTGGCGCGGTGTTTCGCACCATTCCGTCGAAGATCCTCACCCTTGATGACCTCGGCATGGGCGAGAACTTTCGGCGCATCACTGACGTGCCACGCGGGCTGATTCTGGTCACCGGGCCTACCGGGTCAGGCAAGTCGACCACCCTGGCGGCAATGATCGATTACCTCAACAGCAACAAGCATCACCATATCCTGACCATCGAAGACCCGATCGAATTCGTCCACGAGTCCAAGAAGTGCCTGGTCAACCAGCGTGAAGTGCACCGCGACACGCTGGGCTTTTCCGAAGCCTTGCGCTCGGCGCTGCGTGAAGACCCGGACGTGATTCTGGTCGGCGAGATGCGCGACCTTGAAACCATCCGCCTGGCGCTGACGGCGGCTGAAACCGGCCACCTGGTGTTCGGCACCCTGCACACCACCTCGGCGGCCAAGACCATCGACCGGATTGTCGATGTGTTTCCGGCTGCGGAAAAGTCGATGATCCGCTCGATGCTCTCAGAGTCGCTGCACGCGGTGATTTCGCAGGCGTTGTTGAAGAAGGTGGGCGGTGGCCGGGTGGCGGCCCATGAAATCATGATGGGCACGCCGGCAATCCGTAACCTGATTCGTGAAGACAAGGTCGCGCAGATGTATTCCGCGATCCAGACCGGTGGCGCGCTGGGCATGCAGACCCTGGATATGTGCCTGGCCGAGCTGGTCAAGCGTGGCCTGATTACCCGCGACAACGCGCGGGAGAAGGCCAAGGTGCCGGATAACTTCTAATCGGGCACCTGTACCTCTGCAGACGATCACCCGCCGCCCTGCCGCGCCGCCATTGCAGGACCTCGCAGGAGCCGCTTTAGCGGCGAATGGCGCGGGCGCTTCTAGTGACTCTGTCAGCCCTTGGCGATATTCAGCGGGGCTTTCTGCTTGGGCAGGACGCGCTTGGCGACCTTGTAGTTCTTGTCCCAGTAAGGCTTCTTCAGTGTGTCAACGGTTACCGCCTTGCCACGGCGTGGCGCGTGGACAAAGCGATCGTTGCCCAGATAAATGGCAACATGGTTGATGCGTCGGCTCTTGATGTTGAAGAACAGCAAGTCGCCCGGCTTGAGGTCTTTGCGGTCTACCGCCTGGCCATGACCCGAGGCCATGTCCTTGGAGCTGCGCGGCAGGTCGACATTGGTCACGTCGGAGAAGGCGTATTTGACCAGCCCGCTGCAATCGAGACCCTTGCCCGGCGTCGTGCCACCCCAGCGATAAGGCGTGCCGACGGTTTCCAGCGCGCGCTTGATTACCGCATTGCCCTGTTTGTTGCTGCCTGCGACAGCGACGGTGTCTGCGGATTTTCTGGAGTTTCTGGCCGGCAGCGGGTTCTGAACCGTCGCCTTGCGGTCGTGCACAGCGTTGATGGCTTGCGCACGCGCCTGGGCCTGCGAGGCATCATGAGGCTGGGAAGCATGGCTCTTGGCGGTAAAACCGCTGAAGCCGGCGGGTAAGCGTTGTTCACGATTGGTGGCGTGAACGGCCAGTGGCATAAGGAGACAAATGGTCAGCCATGTCTTGAAAAAAGGACGCATTTGGCAGGGCTCTTAAAGATCAGCGCGCAACTCTATAACAGCTTGAAGACAAAGCCGACCCCATTGGTCGAGCCAATACCCCCTGAACTCTTGCGGATTTATTCAAGGTCTCTCTTGTAGCCAGCAGCAATCCCTTGAGTTACAAGGGGTTGAAGGCATTCTGATGACGCAGGACCATACGTCGGAAGGCACATGAAAAGTCACAAACTTTACACCTATTTTTTTGTATCGATGCGAAGAGGTCGTTCATGAACAACTATCGGGCTAACACGCACAGCAAGGTACTGGGCTATCTGCTGTGGATTTTCGGCTTTCTGGGTGCGCACCGTTTTTACTACGGCAAGCCGGTGACCGGGACCATCTGGTTCTTCACCCTGGGGTTGTTGGGGATCGGCTGGCTGATCGACCTGTTCCTGATTCCGTCCATGGACCGCGAAGCCGACCTGCGTTTCACACCGGGGCCGACCGACTACAGCCTGGCGTGGATCCTGCTGACCTTCCTGGGCATCTTCGGCGTACACCGCCTGTATCAGGGCAAATGGATCACCGGGATCATCTACCTGTTTACTGGCGGGCTGTTTCTGGTGGGCGTGCTGTATGACTTCTGGACCATGAACAACCAGATTTCCATCAGGAATGCACAGTTGCAGCGTTGAAAATGCCTCGGTGCTACGTTATCGCGCAGCAAACACCGAATCCCGACCGGCCGGGCGGCGATCCGCTTTAGCCGCAATACCGTTCAGATAGCGCCGCATACCCGGAGGCTTGCCGGAGTGCCGGACCACAACGAAGACGGCGGCACGTTCGCAGCAGATGCTGTGAATGTGCCGGCCTCTTCGCGAGCAAGCTCGCTCCCACAGGGGGCATCTACGGGGTTACATCAAGCGCTGTAGGTAATCCGTCCGTCCACCAGGGTGTAACGCACTGCGCCCGGCAGGCAATGGTCGAAGAACGGGCAGTTTTCGCCTTTGGACAGCCAGGCCTGGCCAGCCAGGGTGCTGGCGGCCGGGTCGAACAGCACCAGGTCTGCGGCGCTCCCGGCCTGCAACTGACCGGCCGGCAGGCGCAGTGCCGAGGCCGGGCCGCTGCTGAGGCGAGCGATCAGGGTCGGCAGGTCAAGCAGGCCGTCCTCTACCAGGGTCATGGCCAGCGGCAAGAGCAGTTCGACGCTGCTGATGCCAGGTTCGGTCGCGCCGAACGGTGCCAGCTTGGCATCGCGCTCGTGGGGCTGGTGATGGCTGGAAATCGCCTGGATCACTCCCGACTTCACGGCGGCACGCAGGCCGTCACGGTCAGCGCGGGTGCGCAGTGGCGGTTGCACGTGGTACAGGCTGGAGAAGTCGATCAGCGCCTCGTCAGTCAGGATCAACTGATACAGCGCTACATCAGCCGTCACCGGCAGACCGCGAGCCTGGGCGTCAGCGATCATTGCGGCGCCACGGGCGCTGGTCAACTGGCTGAAGTGCGCGCGTACGCCGCTTTGCTCGACCAGCAGTAGGTCGCGGGCCAGGGCCACGGTTTCAGCAGTTTCCGGAATGCCCACCAAGCCAAGGAAGCTGGCAGTCGGGCCTTCGTGGGCCAGGCCGCCGGCGGCCAGGTCGTGATCCTGAGAATTGAAAATCACCGTCAGGTCGAAGGTTGCCGCGTATTCCAGCGCCCGGCACAGGGTGCGGGTGTTGCCGAAGGTCTTCAGGCCATTGGTAAAGGCCACGCAACCGGCGTCGCGCAGGGCGACCAGTTCGGCCAGTTGCTCGCCTTCCAGGCCCTTGCTCAGGGCGCCGATCGGGTACACCTTGCTGAAGCCGGCCTCGCGGGCACGGTCGAGAATCAGCTCGGCCACTGCCGAGGTGTCCAGGACCGGTTTGGTCCGTGGCGGGCAGCACAGGCTGGTCACGCCGCCAGCGGTGGCCGCACGGGTTTCGCTGGCGATGGTGCCTTTACGGCTGTAGCCGGGCTCGCGCAACGAGACGTTGAGGTCGACCAGTCCGGGCGCGGCGACCAGGCCTTGGGCGTCGATGCGCTGGGCCGGCTCGAAACCTGCCGGTGCAGCGCCAATGGCTAACAGTTTGCCTGCTTCGATGTGCAGGTCGGTGACCTGATCCAGCCCGCTGACCGGGTCGATGACGCGAGCGCCGAGAATGCTGAGCTTCACAGGGCGTGCTCCTGCTCGAATTGACGTTGGGCGTTTTGCCCGCTCATGGCCATGGACAGGACCGCCATGCGCACCGCAATGCCATAGGTGACCTGGTTGAGAATCACCGAGTGCGCGCCGTCAGCCACGGCTGATTCGATCTCTACGCCGCGGTTGATCGGGCCGGGGTGCATGACGATGGCGTCAGGCTTGGCACCGGCCAGACGTGCGGTGGTCAGGCCGAACAGGCGGTAGAACTCACCCTCGCTGGGCAGCAGGCCGCCCTGCATGCGTTCACGTTGCAGGCGCAGCATGATCACCACGTCGACATCCTTCAGGCCGGCCGCCAGGTCGGTGTAAACCTTGACCCCGTACTGTTCGATGCCGACCGGCAGCAGGGTCTTGGGCGCGATCACGCGGATATCCGGGCAGCCCAGCGCCTTGAGCGCCAGCATGTTCGAGCGTGCCACTCGCGAGTGCAGGATGTCGCCGACGATGGCCACCGAAAGGTTTTCGAAGCCGCCTTTGTGGCGGCGGATGGTCAGCATGTCGAGCATGCCCTGGGTCGGGTGCGCGTGGCGCCCGTCGCCGCCGTTGATGATCGCCACCTCAGGGCAGACGTGTTCGGCAATGAAGTGCGCCGCGCCGGAGTCGGCATGGCGTACCACGAACATGTCGGCAGCCATCGCTTCAAGGTTGCGCAGGGTGTCGAACAGCGTCTCGCCCTTGCTGGTCGATGAGGTCGAGACGTTGAGGCTGATCACGTCGGCCGACAGGCGCTGGGCTGCCAGTTCGAAGGTGGTGCGGGTGCGGGTCGAGTTCTCGAAGAACACGTTGCAGACGGTCTTGCCGCGCAGCAGCGGCACCTTCTTGACCGCTCGGGCGCCCACTTCCAGAAAGGAGTCGGCAGTGTCGAGAATTTCCGTGAGCAGTTCGCGGGGCAGGCCATCCAGGGACAGGAAGTGGCGCAGCTGGCCCTGGTGATTGAGCTGCAGCGGGCGCTTGGCGTCGAGAGGCGTCATCGCAATGGACTCTTAAAGGGCTGAGGCAGGGGAGAGGTCTTGGAGTTCGAGCGCCAGCGGCTCAGGGCCGCTCAGCTTGACCCGTTCGTCAGGCGCCAGCGACAGCGTCGCACCGACCACATCGGGGCTGATCGGCAGCTCGCCGGCATCCAGGTCCAGCAGGCAGACCAGCGTAACGCTGGCCGGGCGGCCGTAATCGAACAGTTCATTAAGGGCGGCGCGCACCGTACGGCCACTCATGAGCACATCGTCGATCAGCACCAGATGCTGGCCTTCGATTTCGAACGGCAGCTCTGAAGGCTGTACTTGGGGGTGCAGGCCGTTCTGGCTGAAATCGTCGCGATAGAAAGACACATCCAGGGTGCCGAGCGGCGCCGGGTTATCGAGCGCCTTGAGCAGCGCCTGAGCCACCCAGATACCGCCGGTGCGGATGCCGATAAAGCGTGGTTCGGTGATTGCGCGCTTGTTCAGGTGGGTCGTCAGGTCGGTGGCCATCTGACGGATCAGTTCGGCGGGGTTGGGCAAACTCATGCTGGCTCCTTCAGACGCTCGGCAGTGCCATCGGTGGCACCGCTCAAGCGCAAATTTGAAATCCTCGGGGCATCTGACTGAGGGTTATCGAAGTGTTGCAACGGCCTGGGGTCACCCATTGAGCAACTCGGGATTGTCGTCCAGCCAGCCTTGCAGCAGCAGGGCGGCAGCAATGGCATCCACCGGGTTGTCGCGATAACTGCCGCGCTGACCGCCGCGGGCCATACGCTCGCCCTTGGCCTCGAAGGTGGTCAGGCGTTCGTCATGGGTAAAGGCCGGTACATTGAAGCGACCGTTGAGCTGGCGGGAAAACTTTTCGGCGCGGGCGCTCATGTCGCTGGGGGTGCCGTCCATATTCAAGGGCAGGCCGACCACCACGGCATCGGGCTTCCATTCATTGAACAGGGCCTGGACCTTGTTCCAGTCCGGCACGCCATTCTGGGCCTTGAGGGTGCAGAGTTCACGCGCCTGGCCGGTCACTGCCTGGCCAACCGCCACGCCAATCTGCCGGGTGCCGTAGTCAAAGCCCAGGATCAGGCGTATCGCAGCCATCAGGCGTGACCTGCCTGAGTGGAAAGCAGACTCAGATTGACCCCCAGACGCGCGGCAGCGGCATGCAGGCGCTGATCACTGTCGACCTCGAACAGGATGGCCGGGTCGAACGGGCAGGTCAGCCAGGCGTTGGCGGCTAGTTCCGCGTCCAGTTGGCCGGCGTCCCAGCCGGCGTAACCGAGGGCGATCAGGCTGTGCTCGGGGCCGCTGCCGTCCGCAATGGCAAACAGTACGTCCTGAGAGGTCGACAGCGACAGGCCTTCAAGTTCGACCGTGGCCTGGAAAACCGGACCGGTGGGGTGCAGGACAAAGCCGCGGTCAGTCTGCACCGGGCCGCCGGAGTGAATCTGGATATGCTGGCAGCGTGCCGGGGCGAGCTGCTCCGGGCGCAATTGCTCAAGCACATCGGCCAGGGTCAGTGCCTGCGGGCGATTGATCACCAGGCCCATGGCGCCATTGGCGTTGTGCTCGACGATATAGGTCAAGGTCTGGGCGAAATTCGGATCGTCCATATGCGGCATGGCGATCAGGAATTGGTGCTTGAGGTAGCTCGGAGCGACGTTTTTCATAAGTTGTAGTTTGGCTCTGCCGGGGGAGCCTGACAACCGTGCGTGGGGCTTTGCCCAGCAAAATGTTGTCAGGCTATGGCTTTTGTGGTGCGGGTCTCAGAGCGCAGCTTAGTTGCTGGACAGACGGTCGCCCTTGGCAAATTTCCAGGTGCGGATGATCTCAAGCCGGTCGATGTCGGCAAGATCGCCGGTGAACGGCGCAAAAGGCGCCGCCAGACGCACGATACGCTGCGCGGCCTGATCCAGCAGTGGTTGCCCGGACGATTCCAGCACCAGCACTTCATACAGCGAACCATCGCGGTTGATTGACACAAGCAGGCGCAGGCTGCCGTAGATCTGCTGACGGCGCGCCTCGTCGGGGTAGTTCAGATTGCCGACCCGCTCGACCTTCTTGCGCCAGTCGTCCTTGTACCAGGCACCCTTGTCGCGCATGGTCGAGGCCGCGTTGAGGCGGTGAATCTTAGGCCGCTTGGCGTAACGCTGTTGTTCGGCAGACAGTTCGGCTTCCAGGCTGGCGATTTCATTGCTCAGTTGCGCGCTGTCGAAGGTCGGGGCGGCTTTGAGCTGCGGGTCTGGTTTGACTTCTTCGCGTTTGGCGACGGTTTTTTCCTGGACCTGGGCGCGGGTGGCCACGGCCGCCTTGGGCGCGTCCTGTTTTTCCACCGGTTTGCTTGCCGGAGGCGGCGTTACCCGGTTGATCTCGGTGTCCTGAAACGGCGCCAGTTCGGTGGTCTTGAGCGTTTCGGCATGATCCAGCGTGCCGCTGCCTTCCTGGTTGTCCTGGGCCAGAAAGTCCGCGTTGGCGGGCTTTTTCTCACTCTTGAAGGTCGCCAGGGTGATCTCCAGGGTCTGGGAGATCTGCTCGGGCTTCACATAGGTAAAACCCACCCCGAGAATCAGCGCCAGGTGCACCAGTGCAGCGATCAGCAGGGTAAAGCCCAGGCGGTCACGGGCACGCACGCCAGTGGTGGCATGGTCGAGTACCAGCGGGTTGTAGGCCATTGCTGTCATTGAAGATTGGGCTGCCATGGGGTCCGGACGGGTTTCGCAAGACGCGCATCATACCAAGTCAGCAGCGCCAGGCGACAGGCTACAGACGGCAAGACAATGGTTTGCCGCCTGTGCCTGGCAGACTCAGCGCGCCTTGAGCTTGCTCTCGATGGCATCCATCAGCAGGCTGCCGATATTGGTGCCGAAGGCATTGTCGATTTCGCGGATGCAGGTCGGGCTGGTGACGTTGATTTCGGTCAGGTGCTCGCCGATCACGTCCAGGCCGACGAACAGCAGGCCTTTTTCCCGCAGGGTCGGGCCGACCTGGGCGGCGATCCAGCGGTCGCGTTCGGTCAGCGGCCGGGCTTCGCCGCGTCCGCCGGCAGCCAGGTTGCCACGGGTTTCACCGGCGGCCGGGATGCGCGCCAGGCAGTACGGCACCGGCTCGCCGTCAACCATCAGGATGCGTTTGTCGCCATCCTTGATTGCCGGCAGGTAACCCTGGGCCATGATCTGCTGGGTGCCGTTGGCGGTCAGGGTTTCGAGAATCACCGACAGGTTGGGGTCGCCTGCCCGGTGACGGAAGATCGAGGTGCCACCCATGCCGTCCAGCGGCTTGAGGATGGTGTCGCCCTGTTGCTCGGTGAAGGCGCGCAGGATGTCCGGGCGGCGGCTGACCAGGGTCGGCGGCGTGCACTGCGGGAACAGCGTGGCGAACAGTTTCTCGTTGCAGTCACGCAGGCTTTGCGGTTTGTTGACCACCAGCACGCCAGCGCGCTCGGCTTGTTCGAGCAGGTAGGTGGAGTAGACAAACTCCATGTCGAACGGCGGATCCTTGCGCATCAGGATCACGTCCAGGTCGTCCAGGCCGCTGTCCTGTTCGGCGCCGAATTCGAACCATTTTTCCGGGTTGGCGAATACCGTCAGTGGTTTCATCCGCGCGCGGGCCTGGCCCGAGTTCTGGTAGAGGTCCTGCTGCTCCATGTAGAACAGCGACCAGCCGCGTTCCTGGGCGGCAAGCAGCATGGCCAGCGAGCTGTCCTTCTTGTAGGAGATGCCCTCAATAGGGTCCATGACAATCCCCAAGCGAACGCTCATGGGCAAAATCCTCTGATCGGTGATGGCGCTGGGCCGGAACAGGCGTCAGGTTGGCGCTCGCCGTGCTCCGGGTCAAGGGGCAACTGGCTGGCGTTTATGGATTGCAGCGGGAGAGTGTGCTAAAAAGTCTCGGCATCCGGCCAGGCTGTTATACGCCAGACTCCGGTGCCGTGCAGACCACGCAAACATTCGCCGCGGCGACGGAACAGCACACATGGAACAGCACGCCCCAGCCTTGAAGGTCATGGTCATCGATGACTCGCGGACCATTCGCCGCACCGCTGAAACCATCCTGAAAAACGCCGGTTGTGAGGTCATCACGGCCGTCGACGGGTTCGATGCCCTGGCCCGGATCGTCGATCATCACCCGCGAATCATCTTCGTCGATATCATGATGCCGCGTCTGGATGGCTATCAGACCTGCGCGCTGGTCAAGAACAACCGGGCGTTCAAGTCCACGCCGGTGATCATGCTGTCGTCGCGTGACGGGCTGTTCGACAAGGCCAAGGGCCGCATCGTCGGCTCAGATCAGTTTCTGACCAAGCCTTTCAGCCCGGAAGAACTGCTCAGCGCAATCAAGGCCCATGTGCCTGGCTTCGTTGCCGTTGAACAACATGTACCGTGAGGCCGGCAGGCACCATGCCGGCTACCACCATTTGGGGAATACCATGGCTCGAATATTGATCGTCGATGATTCGCCGACTGAAATGTACAAATTCACCAGCATCCTGGAAAAACACGGCCATCAAGTGTTCAAGGCCGAGAACGGCGCCGATGGCGTGGCCCTGGCGCGCCAGGAAAAACCCGACGCGGTGTTGATGGACATCGTCATGCCCGGCCTCAATGGCTTTCAGGCCACGCGCCAGTTGAGCAAGGACGACAGCACCCGGCATATTCCGGTGATCATGATCACCACCAAGGATCAGGAGACTGACAAGGTCTGGGGCACCCGCCAGGGGGCGCGCGATTACCTGACCAAGCCGGTGACCGAAGAAACCCTGATCAACACCCTTAACGCGGTACTGGCCGGCTAAGCCGCCGGAGCGCCGATGCCCGGGTCGCGTACCGCTTTCGAACTGTTGTTCGACATCGACCAGCGTTGTCGCTCTCTGGCGGCGGGCCTGCCGTCGCAGGAGACCCGTGGCCAGGACTGGAGCGGTATCGGTTTTCGCCTGGGCGAGCAGTTGTTTGTCGCGCCGATGGGCGAGATCAGCGAAATTCTCAACGAGCCCCGCGTGGCAGCGATGCCGGGGGTCAAGCCTTGGGTGCTGGGGCTGGCCAACCTGCGCGGGCGACTGTTGCCGGTGATGGACCTGAGCCGCTATTTCGGCCAGGGCCATGCGCCGTTGCGGCGTCAGCGCCGGGTGCTGGTGGTCGAACATCAGGAGGTGTTTGCCGGGTTGCTGGTCGATGAAGTGCTGGGTATGCAGCATTTTGAACCCGAAGACTTGCGCGCTGACGCGGCGCAGCCATTTGGGCCACGCATGGCGCCGTTCGTTCGTGGCCAGTTCCAGAGCACAGCGGTATGGCGAGTGTTCAGCACCCTGGCGCTGGCGCAGTCGGCGGATTTCATGGATGTTGCGATATAGACGTTCTCAACAGCCGGGCGGGAGCCTGATTAATGACTGATACAGGCAAGTCCGAAGAAGGGTTGCGCAGCCGTCGGCAGATCGTGGTGTTGTTCATCGTGCTGATCGTGCTGATCGTGGTGCTGTTCGCCAACTTCGCCTATCTCAACACCCAGTCGAACTATGACAAGCAGTACATCGGTCATGCCGGTGAGCTGCGTGTGCTGTCCCAGCGGATTGCCAAGAACGCCACTGAGTCGGCGGCCGGCAAGGCGCAGGCGTTCAAGCTGCTCACCGATGCGCGTAACGATTTCGACCAGCGCTGGAGCTTCCTGAAAAACGGCGACCCGGCCACCGGCCTGCCTGCGGCGCCATCCGGGGTGCATAAAGAGTTGCGTGCGGTGCAGAGCGACTGGGAAGCGCTGCGCAAAAGCACAGACGTGATCCTGGCCAACGAGCAGACCGTGCTGTCGCTGCATCAAGTGGCGGCGACCCTGGCCGAGACCATTCCGCAATTGCAGACCGAGTACGAAAAGGTCGTCGAGATTCTGCTGCAGAGCAAGGCGCCGTCCAGCCAAGTGGTGTTGGCCCAGCGCCAGGCGTTGCTTGCCGAGCGGATCCTCGGCTCGGTCAATACGGTGCTGGCCGGCGACGAAACCACGGTGCAGGCCGCCGATGCCTTTGGCCGTGATGCCAGCCAGTTTGGCCGGGTGCTCAATGGCATGCTCGAAGGCAATACCGGGATGAGCATCAGCCGCGTCCAGGACCCGGATGCGCGGGCGCGGCTGGCCGAAATTGCCGAGTTGTTCGAGTTCGTTTCCGGTTCGGTGGATGAAATCCTCGAAACCTCGCCGGAGCTGTTTCAGGTGCGCGAAGCCGCCGGCAAAATCTTCATCACCTCCCAGACCCTGCTCGATCAGGCTTCGGCGCTGACCACCAGCCTGGAGCGGCTGACCGGTCAGCGCACGATGAATTCGGTGGGCGGTTATCTACTTGGCCTGCTGGCGGTGATGTCGGTGTTGCTGATCGGCCTGGTCATGGTCCGCGAGACCAACCGCCAGTTGCACGAAACGGCGCAGAAGAGCGAGCGCAACCAGGCAGCGATCATGCGCCTGCTCGATGAAATCGAAGACCTTGCCGATGGTGACCTGACCGTCGCGGCATCGGTGACTGAAGACTTCACCGGGGCCATCGCTGACTCGATCAATTTCTCCATCGACCAGTTGCGTGAACTGGTGGCGACCATCAACTTCACCGCCCAGCAGGTCGCTGCCGCCGTGCAGGAAACCCAGACCACCGCCATGCAACTGGCCGGCGCCTCGCAGCATCAGGCCTTGCAGATCAGCGCGGCCTCGGCGGCGATCAACGACATGGCGCAGTCGATCGACCAGGTGTCGACCAACGCCTCCGAGTCTTCGACGGTCGCCGCCCGCTCGGTGGCTATCGCCAACAAGGGCAATGAGGTGGTACACAACACCATCCATGGCATGGACAACATTCGCGAGCAGATTCAGGACACCTCCAAGCGCATCAAGCGTCTGGGTGAGTCATCTCAGGAAATTGGCGATATTGTCAGTCTGATCGACGACATTTCTGACCAGACCAACGTACTGGCCCTCAACGCGGCGATCCAGGCGTCGATGGCCGGTGATGCCGGGCGCGGCTTTGCCGTGGTGGCCGACGAAGTACAACGGCTGGCCGAGCGCTCGTCATCCGCGACCAAACAGATCGAAAGTCTGGTGCGGGCGATCCAGAACGACACCAACGAAGCGGTCATCTCGATGGAGCAGACCACCAGTGAGGTGGTGCGCGGTGCGCGTCTGGCGCAGGACGCCGGGGTGGCCCTGGAAGAAATCGAAGGCGTATCGCGGGTGCTGGCCGAGCTGATCGAAAGTATCACCGACGCCGCCCAGCAACAGGCGGTTTCCGCCGGGCAGATCTCCCAGACCATGACCGTGATCCAGCAAATCACCTCGCAGACCACCTCCGGGACGGCAGCCACTGCCGAAAGCATCGGCAACCTGGCGAAGCTGGCCAGTGCCATGCGGCGTTCGGTGTCCGGGTTTACCTTGCCTGCCTCCAGAGATCACGGATGACGCGGTTCACCTTCATGCCCGACAGCCAGAGCCACGCGCGCCATGCCTGACCGCCACGACTATGTCGCCCTTGAGTGGGTCAAAGGCAGCATCGCCGAAACCCTCGCGCAGGCCCGTCAGGCGCTGGACGGCTATATCGCCAGCCCTGATAAAGGCGCTGCCCTGGATGAGTGCCTGAACGGCGTGCATCAGGTCTATGGCTGCCTGCAGATGATCGAGTTCTACGGCGCGGCGCTGCTCGCCGAAGAAATCGAAAAGCTGGCGCTGGCCCTGCGTGGGCAACGGCTGGCCAATCAGCCTGAAGCCTTGCAACTGCTCAGTCAGGCAATGAACCAGTTGCCGATCTATCTGGAGCGTATTCACACCGCGCGGCGCGATCTGCCGCTGGTGATCCTGCCGTTGCTCAACGACCTGCGCAGTGTTCGCGGCGAGAGCCTGCTGTCGGAAACCAGCCTGTTTGCGCCCTTGCTCGATGATACCGGCCCGCTCGACGCCCAGACCCTGGCCCAGCGCGATTTTCCTGGCCTGGCGCAACTGCTGCGCACCTGGCGGCAAAGCCTGCAGGATGCTCTGAGCGGGTTGATCCGCGAACAGGATGTGCCGTCGCAGTTGCAACACCTGACTGAAGTGTTCGCCCATCTCGAACGGCTGTGCGAAGGCGCCCCGCTCGAAGCGTTATGGCGCATCACCTCGGCGCTGGTCGACAGCATGGCGGCTGGCAGTTTTACCAACAGCCCTGCGCTGCGCAGCCTGTTCCGGGATGCCGACCATGAGCTTGAACGGCTGATCGAACAGGGCGTATCAGCGATCAACCAGCCCGCGCCGGACGAATTGCTCAAGAGCCTGCTGTTCTATATCGCCAAATCCGACAGCCAGTCAGCGAAAGTGCTGGCGCTCAGAGAACAGTACGCGCTGGACGATGCATTGCCTGCCAGCCACATCGTGTTCGAAGAGCGGGCGCGGATGACGGCGCCGGATCGCGACGCCATGCGCAGCATAATCCTGGCGGTGTGCGAAGGCCTGGTGCGGGCCAAGGAACGGCTGGACGTGTTCGTGCGCGGTGACCGCCAGCGGGTCAGCGAACTCAACGCACTGTTGCCGTCGTTGCGGCAGATTGCCGATACCCTGGCGGTATTGGGCTTCGGCCAGCCGCGCAAGGTCATCATCGACCAGACCAGTGTGGTGCAGGGCATGGCCCAAGGGCAGCGTGAGCCCAGCGACGCGACCCTGATGGATGTGGCCGGCGCGCTGCTTTACGTCGAGTCGACCCTGGCCGGCATGGTGGGCGGCAGCGCTGAAACCCGCCGTGAAGAGAGCCATCTGCCGACCACTGATCTGACCCGCATTCATCAACTGGTGATTCGCGAAGCTCTGGTGGTCTTGCAGCAGGCCAGAGACGTCTTGCTCGACGCGCTGGATGGCCAGTGGTCGCCAGCGCGCCTGCTGCCTCTGCATGAGTATCTCTGGCAGGTGCGCGGGGCCCTGGCGATGATCCCGCTGGCCACCGCCGCCGGCCTGCTGACGGCCTGCAGCGACTATGTTCGCGAGCAGTTGTCGGCTGCCGACAGCGCGCCGCCCGCCGCGCAGCTTGACGACCTGGCCGATGCGCTCAGTGCCATCGAGTATTACCTTGAGCGCATGGTCGAAGACCACCATGCTCCCGGTGACCGCTTGCTGGCGATGGCTGAGGCCAGCCTGGCACGGTTGGGTTACGTGGCTACGCCGCTGGTGGAGGCGCTCGAAGAGCCGGTCCTGGCAGCGGGCGCAGCAAGCCCGGAGCTTGCCCGGGTGCTGGCGCGACCATTGGCGGCGGTCAACCCGCCCGGTCGCGACATGCCGGCCAGCCTGTTGCCACCGCCGCTCAATGAACAGGCGGTAGACGATGAACTGCGCGAGGTCTTCATCGAGGAAGCCGAAGAAGTCCTGGCCGCTCTGCAAGAGCAGTTGCCGCGCTGGCTGGTTGCCCTGGCCACGCCGGGGGTGGCCAGCAACCAGACGCTGGCCGACATTCGCCGTGCGTTCCACACCCTCAAGGGCAGTGGCCGCATGGTCCGTGCGCTGGTGATCAGTGAGCTGGCCTGGTCGGTGGAAAACCTGCTCAACCGCATCCTCGAAGACAGCGTGGTCGCTGACCAGCAGGTGCGTCAGTTGCTGGCCGGGGTGCAGGCGTTACTGCCTGAGCTGCTCCGCGATTTCGCCAGTAATGCCCAGCGTCAGCGCGAAGACGCCGACCGCCTTGCCGCTCAGGCCAAGGTACTGGCTGACGGCAAGCCGGATGATGAGCCCGACACCCAATTGCTGGAGATCTTCCGTCAGGAAGCCCAGGGGCATTTGCAGACCATCGACCGTTTTCTCGATAGCGCCTCACGCAATGACTCATCCGCGATTGGTGATGACCTGCACCGCGCCCTGCACACCCTCAAAGGCAGTGCCTACATGGCCGGTGTGCTGCCGATTGCCGAACTGGCCAAGGCACTGGACGAGTTGATACGCGAGTTCAAGGCCAACCTGATCGCCATTGAAACACCGGAATTGAAGCTGCTACGCGCCGCCGAGCCGCTGTTTTATAAAGGCCTTGAGCAATTGGGCAGCCAGCCGCTGGCGCCCATTGAAGGGGCCGCTGAGGTGATCGAGGCGGCGCACTCGCTGCTGCAGCAACGCCTTGCTGCGGCCCTGCAAGACACCGATGAGGGCAGTGCTGAGCGCCTCAACCCCAAGGCGATCACCACCTTTCTGCATCAGGGCATGGATATTGTGCTCGACGCCGAGGGCCTGTTGCAGCGCTGGCGCGAGCATCCGGGCCAGCGTCAGGAACTGACCACCCTGCTTGATGAGTTGACCAGCCTGGGGCACAGCGCGCACCTGGCCGAATTGCCGCAGGTCGATGAACTGTGCGAGGCCTTGCTGGACCTGTACGGCGCGGTTGAAGAAAGCAGCCTGGCAGTCAGTGAGCGGTTTTTCCATGAGGCTGAACAGGCCCATGAAGCACTGATCGACATGCTCGACCAACTGGCTGCCGGTCAGGACGTGCAGCCGCGCGCCGATCGCATCGAGGCCTTGCATGCGCTGCTCGACGAAGCACTGGAGCCCGGCGCCGCCGGACTGGTCTCCAGCGCTGGCCAGCGGGTCATCGAGCTGGGCGCCGCCACCGACCAGCTTGCCGAAGAGGGCGGCCAGGACGATGAAATTGTCGCGATATTTCTTGAGGAAGCCGCCGATATCCTCGACAGCGCTGGCGAGGCATTGCAGCGCTGGCTGACGGCTCCGGACAATTCGGCGCCCCTGCCGTCGCTGCAACGTGATCTGCATACCCTCAAGGGCGGCGCGCGAATGGCCGCTATCAGCCCGGTGAGCAATCTGGGGCATGAGCTGGAGGCGTTGTACGCCGGGCTGATCGAGCGTCGTTACGGCTATTCACCGGAACTGGCCGAGTTGCTGCTGGCCAGCCACGACCATCTGGCCCTGATGCTGGAGCAACTGCGCCACCGCGAAGCCCTGGACGACCCGGCAGCGCTGATCGAGGCCATCGAGGCACTGCGCTGCGCCAGTGGCCGCGACCCCGATGCCGGGCTGGCGCTTGCCACTGAGCCGGCCGCCGACGGCCCCGAGCGTGATCCTGAACTGCGCGCCGTGTTTCTCCAGGAAGGCCTGGATATTCTCGACAGCGCTGGCGCTGCCCTGGCGCGCTGGCAGGCTGACCCGCATAACCTGCTGGAAGTCGAGACGCTGCTGCGCGACCTGCACACCCTCAAGGGCGGTGCACGGATGGTCGAGATCAAGCCGATCAGCGATCTGGCCCATGAGATCGAATCGCTCTACGAAGCGGTGTCTGCCGGGCTCCGCCAGCCCGGCCCGGTGTTGCTGGAGCTGTTGCAGCGCGGCCATGACCTGTTGGCCGACATGCTCGATGCGGTGCGCGCCGAACAACCGCTGCCCGATGCCGTTCGACTGATCGATAACATTCGCCAGCTCGATGTGCTGGAGCCGGTCGTCGTGGCGCCGCCGGTGCCAGCCGCTGGCGCCGAGAGCGAAGTCGAGCGAGCCGGGCCGGAAATGGTCAAGGTGGCCGCAGAAGACCTGGAACAACTGGTCAACCTGGCCGGCGAGACGTCGATTTTTCGCGGCCGTATCGAACAACAGATTCTCGATACCAGGGCCACCCTGGTAGAGGTTGAAACCACTCTGGAGCGTATGCGCGACCAGCTGCGCCGCCTGGAAACCGAAACCCAGGGGAGTATTCTCAGCCGCGAGCAGAGCCACGCCGAATGGCGTGGCTACGAAGATTTCGACCCGCTTGAAATGGACCGCCATTCGCAGCTCCAGCAGTTGTCCCGGGCACTGACCGAGTCGGCCTCTGACTTGCTGGACCTCAAAGAGACCCTCGACCAGCGCAACCGCTATGCCGAGACGTTGCTGGCCAAGCAGGCGCGAGTCAACACCGAGTTGCAGGAGGGCCTGATGCGCACCCGCATGGTGCCGTTCGAGCGCCTGGTGCCGCGCTTGCGCCGGGTGGTGCGCCAAGTGGCGGGCGAACTGAACAAGCAGGTGCAATTCGACGTCGGCAATGCTGAGGGTGATATGGACCGCAGCGTGCTGGAGCGCATGGTCGCGCCGCTGGAGCACATGCTGCGCAATGCGGTGGACCATGGCCTGGAAAGCACCGAGCGACGCATCGCGGCGGGCAAACCGGAGCAGGGCCATATTCGTCTCGACCTGCGGCATGAGGGCGGCGATATCGTTATCGAGCTGAGCGACGATGGTCTGGGTGTCGACCTGGCTGCGGTACGGCGCAAGGCGATCAAGCGTGGGCTGATCCAGCCCGATGCGGTGCTGGCTGACCATGAAGTGCTGTCGTTCATTCTTGAGGCCGGGTTCTCGACTGCCGAAGTCATCACCCAGATTTCCGGGCGCGGCGTGGGCATGGACGTGGTGCATGCCGAGGTCAAGCAACTGGGCGGTTCGATGAGCATCGACTCGGTGCCGGGCCAGGGCACACACTTCCGGATTCGTCTGCCATTCTCGGTGTCGGTCAACCGGGCCTTGATGGTGCAGTGCGGTGATGAGCTGTACGCCTTGCCGCTCAATACCGTTGAGGGCCTGGTCAGGGTGATGCCCGGCGAGTTGCTTGAGCATTACCAGAGCCAGCCGCCGCGTTACCGTTATGGCGGGCATACCTACGACCTGCGCTATCTGGGCGAACTGCTGGGCATTGGCCGGCCGCGCCTGCACGAGCAAATGCAGCCGGTGCCGGTGCTGCTGGTGCATCAGCAGGACCAATGGGTCGCGGTGCAGGTCGATGCGCTGGCGGGTTCACGGGAAATCGTGGTCAAGAGCCTCGGCCCGCAGTTTTCCAGGGTCCAGGGTGTTACCGGGGCGACCATTCTGGGCGATGGCCGGGTGGTGTTGATCCTTGACCTGCTCGCCTGGTTGCGTGGCCAGCAGGGCCGCGCATCGATGCAGCAACCGGCCTGGCGCCTGCTGCCGGTTGGCGCCACCGGGCAACGGACCCTGCGCGTCATGGTGGTGGATGACTCGGTGACGGTGCGCAAAGTCACCAGCCGCCTGCTGGAGCGCCACGGCATGCAGGTGCTGACCGCCAAGGATGGGGTCGATGCCATGAGCCTGCTGGAACAACACACACCGGACATCCTGCTGCTGGACATCGAAATGCCGCGCATGGATGGTTTCGAAGTGGCCAGCCTGATCCGTCGGCATGAACGGCTGCGCGACTTGCCGATCATCATGATTACCTCGCGTTCTGGGCAAAAACACCGTGATCGGGCGATGGCCTTGGGCGTCAACGATTATCTGAGCAAGCCCTACCAGGAGTCGGTCCTGCTCGAAAGCATCGCCCGCTGGAGTTCGCCGCATGCCTGATGTCGCCTACGAGTCCAGCCGCCGCTCGACCCTGACCTGCCTGCTGTTGCCGCTCAGTGACCGCTACCTGCTGTTGCCCAACGTTGCGGTCGCGGAACTGATCGATTACCAGGATTGCCATGCCGACCCGAATGCCCCGGCCTGGTATTTGGGCAATATCCGCTGGCGCGAGCTTGATCTGCCGTTGCTGAGCTTCGAAGCCGCCTGCGGCGGACGCACCAAGGTCGGCGGCCGGGCCCGCATCGTGGTGCTCAATGCGCTGGGCGGTAACGCCGAACGCCGGTATCTGGCGCTGCTGATCCAGAACATCCCGCGCTCGTGCAAGGTCGACAATCAGTTGAGCTACGTCGATGTACCGCTGGCATCGCTGGAGCTGGCTGCGGTGCAGGTCGGCGACACGCTGGCCCGGGTGCCGGACCTGGTGGGGCTGGAGCAGTGGCTGGTGGACGCGGGCGTGGTCGATAACGATACACGGCCGTAGGAGCGGCTTTAGCCGCGAAGGGCTTGCGGCCAAAGCAAAAGCTTCCCGGCTAAAGCCGGTCCTACAGGCTAATGCCGATCAGTTAAGGACAACGCGGTCATTGTGGGAGGAGCCGGCCGGACCCTCCCACGGAGACCGAGCAAGGTTCGATAATCGCTTAACTGATCGGCATTAGTCCTACCATTAACCTGAGCGTAACGATTCCACGCTGAGCTTGATTGATGCCGCGCCCGGCGGCTTCTAAGGTGACCCACGACAGCGATCATCGTGGAGTGACCATGACAACGATAATAAACCCCGACGCGCGCTGGTCGCGACGTCGCAGTGAAAAGCAGCGGCGTCTTGACCAGGTCAGGCCGTTGGCCGACGGTGTGGTCATTCCCACCGAGAATATTGTCGCCGCGTTGCAGGCGTTGCTGGTGCCTGGCGACCGGGTGGTGCTGGAGGGCAACAACCAGAAGCAGGCGGATTTTCTGTCTCGCTCGCTGGTCAAGGTTGACCCCGGCAAGATTCACGATCTGCACATGATCATGCCCAGCGTTGGCCGCGCCGAGCATCTGGACCTCTTCGAACGTGGCATCGCCCGCAAGCTGGACTTCTCCTTCGCCGGCACCCAGAGCCTGCGCATCAGCCAGTTGCTTGAAGACGGGCTGCTGGAAATCGGCGCCATCCATACGTACATCGAACTCTACGCCCGGCTGGTGGTGGACCTGATCCCCAACGTGGTGCTCTCGGCCGGCTTCAAGGCTGACCGTGCCGGCAATATCTACACCGGCCCCAGCACCGAAGACAGCCCGGCGCTGATCGAGCCGGCGGCGTTCAGTGACGGCATCGTCATCGTCCAGGTCAACGAGCTGGTGGATGATGTCAGCGACTTGCCACGGGTGGACATTCCGGCGTCCTGGGTTGATTTCGTGGTGGTGGCCGACAAGCCGTTTTACATCGAGCCGCTGTTCACCCGCGACCCGCGCCATATCAAGCCGGTCCATGTGCTGATGGCGATGATGGCCATCCGCGGCATCTACGAAAAGCACAACGTGCAGTCGCTCAACCACGGCATCGGTTTCAACACCGCCGCCATCGAGCTGATTCTGCCCACCTACGGCGAGTCGTTGGGTCTGAAGGGCAAGATCTGCCGCAACTGGACCCTCAATCCGCACCCGACCCTGATTCCAGCCATCGAGAGCGGCTGGGTCGAGAGCGTGCATTGCTTCGGCACCGAGCTGGGTATGGAAAACTACATTGCGGCGCGCCCGGACGTGTTCTTCACCGGTCGTGACGGCTCGTTGCGTTCCAACCGGCAGATCTGCCAACTGGCCGGGCAGTACGCCGTAGACCTGTTCATCGGCGCGACCCTGCAGGTCGATGGCGACGGCCATTCGTCGACCGTGACCCGTGGCCGGCTGGCCGGTTTCGGTGGCGCGCCAAACATGGGTCACGACCCGCGTGGCCGTCGCCACGGCACCCCGGCCTGGCTGGATATGCGCACCGAACCCGGCGATGGCCCGGCGGCCTATCTGGAGCGCGGCAAGAAGCTGGTGGTGCAGATGGTCGAGACCTTCCAGGAAGGCGGCAAACCGACCTTCGTCGACACCCTCGATGCTGTGGAAGTGGCGAAAAAGAGCGGCATGCCGTTGGCGCCGATCATGATCTACGGCGATGACGTCACCCACCTGCTGACCGAGGAAGGCATCGCTTACCTGTACAAGGCCCGCAGCCTCGAAGAGCGCCGGGCGATGATCGCTGCGGTGGCCGGGGTAACCGCCATCGGCCTGCGTCATGACCCCAAGGAAACTGCACGCCTGCGCCGTGAAGGGCTGATCGCATTGCCGGAAGACCTGGGCATTCGCCGCACCGACGCCAGCCGCGAACTGCTCGCTGCCAAGAGCATCGCTGAGCTGGTCGAGTGGTCCGGTGGCCTGTACAACCCGCCTGCCAAATTCAGGAGCTGGTGATGAGCGCACTGCACTTACAACAGCCCTCGATTGGTCTGGCCGAGCAGCTTGCCGACCTGGCCGTCGCAGCGTTGATCGACGAAGCCGAACTGTCACCCAAACCCGCGCTGGTCGACCGGCGCAGCAGTGGCGCGCACCACGACATGCACCTGGGGCTGATGCAGGCCTCGGCGCTGGCGCTGTGGCCGACCTTCGAGCAAATGGCCCAGGCCGCCATCGAACTGGGCGAAGTCGGCCAGCTATTGCGTGAAACCCTTGGCCAGCTGGGCCGCGAAGGCGAAACCGCGATGTTGCGTACCACCGGCGGGGTCAACACCCATCGCGGGGCAATCTGGGCGCTGGGCTTGCTGGTGGCCGCGGTGGCGCTGGCACCTGATGAGCTGTCACCGGCGGGGATCTGCCTGCGTGCGGCGCGGCTGGCGCTGATCGATGATCGGCGGGCCACCCCCCAGGCCAGCAATGGCCGCGAAGTTGCCCGGCGCTATGGCGTGCTCGGTGCGCGGGAGCAAGCCCAGCAAGGTTTCCCGGCAGTCACTCAATATGGCCTGCCACAACTGCAGCGCAGCCGCGCCCAAGGCAGCGGCGAGCAGAACGCCCGGCTCGACGCGCTGCTGGCGATCATGACCACGCTGGGTGACACCTGTGTGCTGCACCGCGCCGGCCTTGAAGGTCTGCAAACCATGCAGCACGGCGCACAGCGGGTACTGGACGCCGGCGGTGGTGCCAGCCTGGCCGGGCGTCGAGCGCTGCAGGTGCTGGACCGCGAGCTGGTTGGCTTGAACGCCTCGCCAGGCGGCGCCGCCGACCTGCTGGCCGCCTGTCTGTTTATCGATGGCCTGGAGCCTGCGCTCGGCCACGCATCGAGGAGTCTCTGAACATGGAAACCCTGTCTTTTGAATTTCCTGCCGGGCAACCGCCGCGCGGGCGGGCGCTGGTCGGCTGTGTCGGCTCTGGCGATCTTGAAGTGCTGATCGAGCCTGGCCAGCCGGGCAAGCTGACCATCCAGGTGGTGACTTCGGTCAATGGTGCCCAACAGCGCTGGCAGCACCTGTTCCAGCGCATGTTCGAGGGCCAGACCCCGGCGGCGCTGAACATTGATATTCATGACTTTGGTGCCACCCCCGGTGTGGTGCGCCTGCGTCTGGAGCAAGGCTTCGAGGAGATGGGTGTTGAGGAGGTCGGCCATGACTGATACCGCGCGCTTGCTCAACCAGCACAGCTTCATCGAACTCGGTGCCCGGCAACGTGCCAGGGCACTGCTCGACGAGGGCAGCTTTCGTGAATTGATCGATCCGTTCCAGCGGGTGATCTCGCCGTGGCTCGCCCAGCAGGGCGTGGTGCCGCAGGCCGATGACGGGGTGGTGGTTGGCAAAGGCACCCTTGATGGTCGCTCGGTGGTGATTGCCGCCATCGAGGGCGCGTTTCAGGGCGGCAGCATGGGCGAGGTCGGCGGCGCGAAGATGGCCGGCGTGCTGGAGCTGGCGGCTGAAGACAACCGCAAGGGCATTCCGACCGCCGCTATCGTGCTGCTGGAAACCGGTGGCGTGCGCTTGCAGGAAGCCAACCTCGGGCTGGCGGCGATTGCCGAGATTCATGCGGCGATTGTCGACCTGCGTCAGTACCAGCCGGTCATCGGCGTGATCGCTGGCAGCGTTGGCTGTTTCGGCGGCATGTCGATCGCTGCCGGGCTGTGCAGTTACCTGCTGGTGACCCGCGAAGCACGGCTGGGCCTCAATGGCCCGCAGGTCATCGAACAGGAAGCCGGCATTGAGGAATACGATTCGCGCGACCGGCCCTTCATCTGGAGCCTGACCGGCGGCGAGCAACGCTTTGCCAGCAATCAGGTCGATGGCTTTGCCGCTGACGATACCGGCGCGATTCGCCAGCAGGTCGCCGGCTGGCTGGCGCAAGGTGTGCCTGCGCAGCATCGCAGCGGCCAGTACGCCGATTACCTGCAACGCCTGGCCGCGCTCGACAGCGAGCCGCAGATCGACCCGCAGACCGTGCGTAACCTCTATAAAGGAGCCCGCTCATGAGCGCTTCGCAACGTGGTGTTAACTGGTTCGCGGCCCTGAGTGGCGGTGCCCGACCGGTCGAGGGTCTACCTGCTTCGGTGCTGGCGGCCGACGGTCATTTGGGTGAGCAACCGGCCCGCTTTGTGGCAGTGGTGGCGGATGCCGACAACCGCTTTGTGCGCGCCCGTCAGGGCGAGGTCGGATTGCTGGAAGGCTGGGGGTTGGCCAAGGCAATCGATCAGGTCATCGAACTGGACCGAGAGCATGACACCAAGCGTGCGCTGATCGCGATCATCGACGTGCCCAGCCAGGCCTATGGCCGCCGTGAAGAAGCGCTGGGCATCCATCAGGCACTGGCCGGCGCCGTAGACAGCTACGCCCGTGCCCGGCTGGCCGGCCATCCGGTGATCGGCTTGCTGGTCGGCAAGGCAATGTCCGGCGCATTTCTGGCCCACGGCTACCAGGCCAATCGGTTGATTGCCCTGCGCGACCCCGGCGTGATGGTACATGCGATGGGCAAGGCCTCGGCGGCGCGGGTCACCCTGCGCAGTGTCGAAGAGCTGGAAAAACTCGCCGCCAGCATCCCGCCGATGGCCTACGACATCGACAACTACGCCAGCCTCGGCCTGCTCTGGGAAACCCTCAGCGTGGAGCAAATCGAGCAGCCGCAAGAACAGGATCTGGCGGCGGTGCGGCAGGTGCTTAACGCTGCGGTTGAGGACGTGCGGCGCAGCGGACATGACCTGAGCGGCCGTTTGGGTGCCCGGCATCGTGCCGCGTCGGCCAAGGTCCGTCAGTTGCTGCGCGAGCAATGGTAATGAAGCTGTTGGCGCACGACCTGCTGTGGGGCATGCCGCTGCCTGCCGAGGCACCCGACTGGGTGTTTGAGGTGCTGGGCGATAACCACCCGGTGGTGGTGCGCCGTGGGATTGTGGCGGCCGGTCAGGTGGCGGTGGGCATTCGTGGCCAGCGTCGTGAACAGCGCTATGCGGCAAGCATGCCGCAGGCCGCGATTACCCGGCGGCTCAGCCCGGAGCAATTGATCGATGTACAAGGCACGCATGACTGGCCGGCGTTGCAGGCGCTGGCGCAGCTGCGGCCGCTGTTGCAGGCCCGCGGGCTGGTCTGGGGCGTGGCGGGCAGTGCCGGTCATGAACTGGCCAGCGGCATGGCTGCGCTGCATGCAGGCAGCGATCTGGACCTGATTATCCGCACACCGGTGCCGGTCAGTCGGCAATGGGCGGCAGACCTTGTCGCGGCACTGGACAACGCCGTGTGCCGGGTCGATGTGCAGTTGCAATTGCCGGCCGGTGGCCTGGCGTTGCGCGAATGGGCCGGCAGTGCAAGGCAGGTGTTGCTCAAGACCGATCAGGGCGCGCAGTTGCTCAGCGATCCCTGGCAACCCTTGCAGGCGTGTGCATGAGCAGCCTGTGGGTGTTTCCCGGTCAGGGTGCGCAGCAGCCCGGCATGCTCCATCGCCTGCCCGATGAGGGCGTGGTGCGCGAGACCTTGCAGCAGGCCAGTGGCGTACTCGGCGAGGACATCCTGGCTCTGGACAGCGAAGCGATGTTGCGCGGCACTCGTGCCGTGCAGTTGTGCCTGTTGATTGCCGGGGTGGCCGCAGCGCGTTTGCTGCAACAGCGGGGCGCCATGCCGACGTTCGTCGCCGGGCTGTCGATCGGTGCTTACCCGGCGGCGGTGATGGCCGGTGCGCTGGATTTTGATGACGCGCTGCGGCTGGTCGCGCTGCGTGGCGAGCTGATGAACAACGCTTATCCGCAGGGCTACGGCATGACCGTGATCCTGGGCCTTGCCCAGCATCAGGTCGAAGCATTGTTGAGCCAGGCCGACGGCCCGGTGTACCTGGCCAATATCAACGCCGAACGGCAGATGGTGATCGCTGGCAGCGATGCCGCGATGCAACAGGTCGCGGCACTGGCCAAGGCTGCGGGGGCCAGTGGCATACGGCGTCTGGCGGTCAGCGTGCCGTCGCACTGCGCACTGCTCGACGCGCCGGCCCGCGAACTGGCCGAGGCGTTCAGCCGCGTCGACCTGCGCCCGCCGCAGGTTCGCTACCTGAGCGCTACCACTGCGCGGCCGGTGGTTCAGCCCGAACGGCTGCGTGACGACCTGGCGTTCAACATGTGCCGGGTCATCGACTGGCACAGCACGGTCGAAACCGCCCACGAGCGTGGTGTGACGCTGCAGATTGAAATGCCTCCCGGCGCGGTACTGACCGGCCTGGGCCGCAAGGTTCTGCAACACGCAACGGTGGTCGCCTTCGATGGCGCACGCCTGGACAGCCTGGTCGCACTTTCACAGGAGGTGAATCGCTCATAAGAACGAGTGCAGCTGCTTCGAAGGACAAAAACAACAACTTCAGCAATGCAAGTGAGGAACGACAATGATTATTTACGGTGTGGCATTACTGGCTGGCTGTACCCTCGCAGGGGTGGTGATCGGTGACATGCTCGGCGCGCTGCTGGGCGTCAAATCCAATGTAGGCGGGGTGGGGATCGCCATGATCCTGTTGATCTGCGCCCGGCTGTGGATGGACAAGAACGGCGGCATGAGCAAAGGCTGTGAGATGGGCGTCGGCTTCTGGGGCGCGATGTACATTCCGGTGGTGGTCGCCATGGCGGCGCAACAGAACGTTGTCACCGCCCTCAAGGGCGGCCCGGTCGCGGTGCTGGCGGCCATCGGTTCGGTGCTGTTGTGCGGCCTCACCATTGCCTTGATCAGCCGTACCAACCGCGGCGAGCCACTGCCTGCCGAAGAGCCGCCAGTGGTCGTCGCTGCCACACCGGCAGGAGGACGCTGACATGGAAGCGCTTATTGAAAAAGCCCTGGAACACAATGGCCTGATCACCGCCTTCGCGTTTGTCGGGATCATCATGTGGGTGTCGGTGATCATCTCCAATCGGCTGACCTTTGGCCGCGTACATGGGTCGGCGATTGCGATTGTCATTGGCCTGGTCCTGGCCTGGGTCGGCGGCACCCTGACCGGCGGCCAGAAAGGCCTGGCGGATCTGGCGCTGTTCTCCGGTATCGGCTTGATGGGCGGCGCCATGCTGCGCGATTTCGCCATCGTTGCCACCGCCTTCGAGGTGCAGGCCACCGAGGCGCGCAAGGCCGGCATGATTGGCGCGGTGGCGCTGCTGTTGGGCACTATTCTGCCGTTCATTGTCGGTGCCTGTGTGGCCTGGCTGTTCGGTTATCGCGATGCGGTGAGCATGACCACCATTGGTGCGGGCGCGGTGACCTACATCGTTGGCCCGGTGACTGGCGCTGCGCTGGGCGCAAGCTCGGATGTGATGGCGCTGTCCATCGCCACCGGGTTGATCAAGGCCATTGTGGTGATGGTCAGCACGCCCATGGCGGCGCGCTGGATGGGCCTGGATAACCCACGCTCGGCAATGGTGTTCGGTGGCCTGGCCGGCACCGTCAGCGGCGTGACCGCAGGGCTGGCCGCCACTGACCGGCGCCTGGTGCCCTATGGCGCGCTGACCGCAACCTTCCACACCGGGCTGGGCTGCCTGCTCGGGCCATCGCTGTTGTACTTTGCGGTGCGTGGGTTGGTGGGTTAACCGCAGGTCTGCTGGCAGCGCGATGCGCTGTCAGGTTCTTCAGGATGATGCCGATGCCCGGCTCGCATACATCCGGCACTCGGCAACCAGGGCCAGCAGGTTCGGGTCGCGTTCGCGGGATTTCAGGAACACCACGCCGATGTCCTGCTGCATGCGGTAACGCGCCTGCAGCGGGATCAGCTTCACCCGGTTTTCATACACGGCGGCGATCCGCCCTGGCAGCAGGGCGTAGCCGACGCCGGAGCTGACCATGCTCAGCAGGGTGAAGATATCGTTGACCTGCATTGCCACCTTGGGCTCGAAGCCGGCCTGCTGGAACACCCGCACGCCGTCGCGGTGGGTGGCAAAACCCTGGGTCAGGGTGATGAAGGTTTCTTCGCGCAGGTCGCTCAGGTCCACTTCGGGGTAATGCGCAAAAGCCGAGTCGATGGGCACGGCGAGAAAGATATCGTCGGAAAACAGCGCCAGGTGATCGCAGTCCGGGTCGTTGATATTGTTATCCAGCGACACCAGCATCGCGTCGACTTCCATGTTCTTGAGCTTGTACAGCAGGTCCATGTTCGAGCCCAGCACCAGGTCGATGTTCAGCTCGCTGCGGCGCAGCTTCAGGCCCATGATCAATTGCGGCACCGTACGCACGGTCAGCGAGTACAGCGCCCCCAAGCGAAAACGCGCGGCCGAAAAGCCGGCGGCCTGGCGGGTCAGTTCCACCGCACTGACCACATCCTGAATCAGCTTCTGGGCGTGTTCTTCCAGCACGTAGGCGCTTTCCAGGGGGGTCAGGTTGCGGCCTTCATGCTTGAACAGCGGGCAGCGCAGGGCACTTTCCAGTGAGTGAATGGCGCGGTGCACACTGACATTGCTGGTCTGCAGCTCGGCGGCGGCGCGGCTGAGGTTGCCGGTGCGCATGAACGCCAGAAAGGTTTCCAGTTTCTTGAGGGTCAGTTCGTCATCGATCTGCATGGCGGGCGCTCGGGGTGGGCGTGGTGACGATTGTGCCCGAGGCGCTGTGCAAAATCCGTAAGTCGATGGTCTGAGCTTTGGCTCTTGCAGCCAGAATTCTCATCACCGGATAAAGGTCGGAGTGCCGATGTACTACGGAGAAAAATTCAACGCCTGGTCTCATCTGGTCGGTGCCGTGCTGGCCTGCGTGGGTGCCATCTGGCTGCTGGTACTGGCCAGCCTGCAGCACGATGTATGGAAAATCGTCAGCGTCGCGGTTTACGGCGTATGCCTGGTCGGGTTGTACAGCGCCTCGACCGTGTACCACAGCGTGCGCGGGCGGGCGAAGCAGATCATGCGCAAGGTCGATCACTTCTCGATCTACCTGATGATCGCTGGCAGCTACACGCCATTCTGCCTGGTGAGCCTGCGCGGCCCGTGGGGCTGGAGCCTGTTTGGCGTGGTCTGGGGGCTGGCGCTGATCGGTATCCTGCAGGAAATCAAACCGCGCTCCGAAGCGCGGATTCTCTCGGTGGTGATCTACGCGCTGATGGGCTGGATCGTGCTGGTGGCGGCCAAACCATTACTGGCGGCGCTGGGCAGTGCCGGGTTCTTCTGGCTGGCCGGCGGCGGCGTGCTGTACACCGTCGGCATTCTGTTCTTCGCCTTTGACCACATTCGCCACTGGCACGGTATCTGGCACCTGTTCGTGATTGGCGGCAGCCTGATGCACTTTGTGGCGATCTGGTTTTATGTGCTTTAGCGCTGATGTCGATCCGTTTTGCTGGTGAAGACGGAGGTACATCCACAGCAGATGTAGAGCTTATCCCGGCCTCTTCACGACCAAGGTCGTTCCCACCCGGATTCTGATCTGAAATGAGGTGGGAACGAGCTTGCTCGTGAAGGCGGCGGTGCATTCATAACAGATGTAGGGGCCGGTCAGGCAAAACACATCCAGCGGTGAAAAGGCCAAGCCTGCCTTCAGGGCTTCCACACTTGCACATCACTGGCATCGACCTTGGCGGGCAACAAGCCGGCCTCGAAGAAGGTGTCAGCGATGCGCTGCTGCTCATCGAGCTTGTCGGCTTCTACCGGCAGGATTTGATAGGTGCGGCGCTGGTTGGCGGCCTCCACGGTGGCTACGTCCAGGTTGCCCCACAGCGGGCCAAGCAGTTTTGCGGCCTCACCGGGGTGCGCCTTGACCCATTGACCGGTCTTTTGCAATTCGTTGAACACGGTCTTGAGCACCGGCTGATGTTTGCTGGCATAGGCCTGGGTGGTCAGGTAATAGCGCTGGTACTGGGCCAGGCCCTTGCCATCGGCCAGGGTGCGAGTCGGCAACTGGCGCTGCACGCCGCTGAGGAAGGGTTCCCAGGTGACCCAGGCGTCGACCTTGCGGTTCTCGAACGCTGCACGCCCGTCAGCGGGCGTCAGGTAAGCCGGTTCGATATCACTGAATTTCAGGCCAGCGCTTTGCAGCGCGGCGATCAGCAGGTAATGGCTGCCAGCCGCCTTGGTCACCGCCACCTTGCGGCCTTTGAGGTCGGCCAGGCTGCTGAGCTTCGAATCCTTGTGCACCACGATGGCCTGGGCCGAAGGCGAGGGCGCCTCACGGGCAAAGTAGGTCAGGCGGGCACCGGCGGCCTGGGCGAACACCGGTACGGTGTCGGCCACGTCAGCGCTCAGGTCGATATTGCCGACGTTCAGCGATTCGAGCAGGGGCAGGCCGCTGGGGAACTCATGCCACGACACGCTGATGCCCTGTTTGTTCAGTTCCCGCTCCAGGGTGCCTTGGGTTTTGAGCACCGCAATCAGCGTGGATGACTTCTGAAAACCGATGCGCAATTTTTCTTCGGCGTGTGCGGTGCTGGTGCAGGCCAGTGCGGTGGCAACTGTCACAATTGCTGCTAAGTGTCGGGCAAGTGCCCGTTTTACAAGGGGTTTTAGTTGCATGGCGAAAAGCTTCCGGAAAAAGTTTCGTGGCGGGAGGTACGATTTCCGGTTGTCCGGTGACGGCAAACTAAAGGATCTGACGAACGGTAATAAAATATTTTTTAGTCATTAGCTTATTTGCTGGATACACTCCGTGTCGGTCTGTTTGACATGGGAAGTCACATATAGCAAAAAGGTATAACAGGTTGCCAAATTGTTCCTTTTTGTTTCGATGTGATTTCACTACCGTGCAGCGACCGAAACACGCGGTCTAGTCAATTAGTCGTGAGGCACCCGTAAGAGATTGACCTGAAGGTCAACATCGGCGTGAATCCCGCGACCGTGGTTGCAGCATCTGTTGCTGGCCATGGAATACAAAAATTAGATTCACGAGGAGCGAAGTAATGAAGAAGTCCACCCTGGCCCTGGCCGTCACCCTGGGCGTTCTGGCCCAACAGGCCGGCGCTGCCGGTTTCATCGAAGACAGCAAGGCGTCCGTGAGTTCCCGGACCCTGTACTTCAAGAACGACTGGCGTGAAAGCACTGCCCACGACCATCAGGAAACTGCAACCGGTCTGAAGTTTGACTACAGCTCGGGCTTCACTCAGGGCACCGTAGGTTTCGGTCTCGACGCTCAGGCGTTGGTCGGTGTTCACCTGGACGGCGGTCGTGGCTACCGCTCGGCAGCAACCAACGGCGCTATCACGCCTAGCGACCGCGACGGTTCGGCTGTCAGCGAGTGGACTCGTGCCGGCGCTAACGTCAAGGCTCGCTTCTCCAAGACCGAGCTGAAACTCGGTAACGCCCTGGCTCCAAACCTGCCAATCCTGGTTACCAACGACGGTCGTCTGCTGCCACAAGCCTTTGAAGGCGGCATCCTGACCTCCAAGGACCTGGACGGCGTGACCTTCACTGCCGGTCAACTGACCAAGAGCATTGGCCGTGCCTCGTCGAACTGGACTGACCTGTCGGTCGGTGGCGCTACCAAAGGTAGCGACGAGTTCCGTTTCGCCGGTGCTGACTGGAAAGTCACCAAAGACCTGACCCTGCAGTACTACTTCGCCAACCTGGAAGACTTCTACAAGCAGCACTTCCTGGGTCTGGTACACGTTTACCCGATCTCCGAAGGCCAGTCGTTCAAAACCGACCTGCGTTACTTCGACAGCAGCTCTGACGGCAACAACAGCAGCCGTACCGCTGGTTACACCTTCAACAACAACGGCGGTTACGCCAAGAATGCAGGCGAGGTCGACAACAAGACCTGGTCGGCGATGTTCACCTACTCGCTGGGTGGCCACGCATTCATGGTCGGCCACCAGCAGGTGGGCGATGACGGTGGCTTCGTCTCGCTGAACCAAGGCTCGATCACTGACGGCCGTGGTCGCGCCGAAGGCAACGGTGGCGGCAGCTTCTACCTGTTCACCGACTCGATGGCTAACGGTTTCATCCGTGCTGGCGAGAACACCACTTTCGGTCAGTACTCCTATGACTTCGCCAAGGCTGGTATCCCGGGCCTGAAGGCTTCGATTGCCTACCTGCATGGCGATGACATCAAAGGTACTGGTGCCAATGCCGGTCGTGAGTTCTCCGAGTGGGAACGCGACATGCGTGTTGACTACGTGATCCAGAGCGGTCCGTTGAAAGGCTTCGGCACTACCGTACGTCACGCTTCGTTCCGTAGCGAAACCGGCCTGAACACCACTGACACTGATCAGACTCGTGTGATCTTCAACTACACCTACAACTTCATGTAAGTGTGTTGAACGCCGTTTAAAAGAACCCCGCCTTGTGCGGGGTTCTTTTTGCCTGCTTTTTAATATTTCTTTTTGATCTATTTAAATCAATATCTATTCTTTTTAATTTTCAACAGAACAGTGCACAGTGGACTCATAACTCACTAGCACCCAACGCCCACCTGCTTAACAAGGAGCTACACCATGACACTGCGACTTGGCGATATCGCCCCTGACTTCGAACAGGACTCCAGTGAAGGCCGTATTCGTTTCCATGAATGGCTGGGCAATAGCTGGGGCATTCTGTTCTCTCACCCGGCGGACTTCACCCCGGTGTGCACCACCGAGCTGGGCCTTACCGCCAAGCTTAAAGACGAATTCACCAAGCGCGGGGTCAAGGCCATTGCCCTGTCGGTGGACCCGGTGGACTCCCACGTGAAGTGGATCGATGACATCAACACCACCCAGAACACCCTGGTCAATTTCCCGATCCTGGCGGACGCCGATCGCAAGGTCTCGGACCTGTACGACCTGATTCACCCCAATGCCAGTGACACCCTGACCGTACGTTCGCTGTTCATTATCGACCCGAACAAAAAGGTGCGTCTGATCATCACCTATCCGGCCAGTACCGGGCGTAACTTCAATGAAATCCTGCGGGTGGTCGACTCTCTGCAACTGACCGACAACCACAAGGTGGCCACCCCGGCCAACTGGGTGGACGGTGATGACGTGGTCATCGTGCCGTCGCTCAAGGACGAGGAAGAAATCAAGCAACGTTTCCCCAAAGGCTACAAGGCCGTCACGCCCTACCTGCGTCTGACGCCACAACCGAATCGCTGATGGTTGCCGTTCGCGGCGATCCGTTTCGGCCGCGAAACAGAATTCATATCCTCTCGTAGGAGCGGCTTCAGCCGCGATACAGAATCCATATCCTCCCTGAGTGGGGTTTTTTCGGGCCGACATTGTCGGCCCTTTTTTATGGGTGAAAGAAAACATTCTGCATATTCAATTAAGAAATAACCAAATGAAAAAATGAGATTTATAGATATAAAAAACAACTGGTAATGTCACTCCACTTAACCCGCACAACAACGGAGAGCGCCATGCGCACCACCTTCTTGCGTCAAAGCCTGGCCGCTCTTGTTGCTGCCGCCCTGAGCCTCGGTGTTCTCTCCCAGGCGCAAGCCGAAGACTTGCGTATCGGTTATCAGAAGTACGGCACTCTGGTGCTGCTCAAGGCCAAGGGCTCGCTGGAGAAGCGGCTGGCCGAGCAGGGCGTCAAAGTGCAGTGGACCGAGTTCCCCGGTGGCCCGCAGTTGCTCGAAGGCCTCAACGTGGGTTCCATCGACTTCGGCGTGACCGGTGAGACGCCACCGGTGTTCGCCCAGGCGGCCGGTGCCGACCTGCTGTACGTGGCCTACGAACCGCCGGCGCCGACCAGCGAAGCGATCCTGGTGCCCAAAGGCTCACCGATCACTTCAGTCAAGGAGCTCAAGGGCAAGAAGGTCGCCCTCAACAAAGGCTCCAACGTGCATTACCTGCTGGTTCGGGCGCTTGAAGAAGCTGGCCTGAAATACAGCGACATCCAGACCGTGTTCCTGCCGCCCGCCGATGCCCGCGCCGCTTTTGAGCGTGGCAGCGTCGATGCCTGGGTGATCTGGGACCCGTACCAGGCCGCTGCCGAACAGCAGTTGCAGGCACGCACCCTGAAGGACGGCACCGGCATCGTCGATAACCACCAGTTCTACCTGGCGACCAAGCCTTACGCGCAGAAGAACCCGAAGATCATCCAGGCGCTGGTCGAGGAAGTGCGGGCGGTCGGTGAGTGGTCCCAGGCCAACCCTGAAGAGGTGACCAAACAGGTCGCACCGCTGCTCGGCCTGCCGGCTGATATCACCCTGACTTCCGTGAAGCGCCAAGGCTACGGCGCGCATTTCATCACCCCGCAGGTGGTCGAGGCGCAACAGAAAATCGCTGACAGCTTCCACCAGCTCAAGCTGATCCCCAAACCATTGAGCATCAAAGATGTGATCTGGACACCTCCTGCCGCTGTTGCCAAAGCACAGTGATTTTCAGGCCTTTCGAGGAGACAACTCCATGAGCCTCAGTGCTTCACAACGAGTCTTGCACAGGCTGGCACCCTGGGCGCTGCCGGTGCTTTTGCTGGCCGTCTGGCAGCTCTCGGTCAGCGCCGGCTGGCTGTCTACCCGCATCCTGCCGGCGCCCAGCGCCGTGATCGAGGCGGGCGTCAGCTTGGTGTCCAGCGGCGAGATCTGGACCCACCTGGCAATCAGCGGCTGGCGTGCCGGGGTGGGCTTCGCCATCGGCGGCGGCATCGGCCTGGCGCTGGGTTTTATCACCGGTCTGACCCGCTGGGGCGAGCGCCTGCTCGACAGCTCGGTGCAGATGATCCGTAACGTGCCGCACCTGGCGCTGATTCCGCTGGTGATCCTGTGGTTCGGCATCGACGAGACCGCCAAGGTGTTTCTGGTGGCCTTGGGCACCCTGTTTCCGATTTACCTCAACACCTATCACGGGATCCGCAACATCGACCCGGCGCTGGTCGAGATGTCGCGCAGTTACGGGTTGTCAGGCTTTGGTCTGTTCCGCCACGTGATCCTGCCGGGCGCCATGCCGTCGATCCTGGTCGGGGTGCGCTTCGCGCTGGGGTTCATGTGGCTGACCCTGATCGTGGCTGAAACCATTTCTGCCAGTTCCGGTATCGGTTACCTGGCCATGAATGCCCGCGAATTCCTGCAAACCGATGTCGTGGTGCTGGCGATTGTGCTGTACGCAGTGCTTGGCAAGCTCGCCGATGTGGCTGCACGCGGCCTGGAGCGCGTGTGCCTGCGTTGGCACCCGGCTTATCAAGTGACTAAAGGCGGTGCGGCATGACCAGTCTGAAACAGCAACAACCGGCGCATCTGTTGCGCGGCATCCCGCTGGCCTCGCACAAGCTCAAGAAGGCCTTTGGCAACCGCGAAGTGCTCAAAGACATCGACCTGCACATTCCGGCCGGGCAGTTCGTCGCCGTGGTCGGGCGCAGCGGTTGCGGCAAAAGCACCTTGCTGCGCCTGCTGGCCGGGCTGGACAAACCGACTGAAGGCGAGCTGCTGGCCGGCTCTGCGCCGCTGAGCCAGGCCCGCGATGACACCCGTCTGATGTTCCAGGAAGCACGTTTGCTGCCGTGGAAGAAAATCATCGACAACGTTGGCCTCGGGTTGACTGGCGACTGGCGCCCGCAAGCGCTGGAGGCGCTGGAAGCGGTCGGCCTGGCCGAGCGTGCCAACGAGTGGCCGGCGGCGTTGTCCGGTGGCCAGAAGCAGCGTGTGGCGCTGGCACGTGCATTGATTCACAAGCCACGCCTGTTATTGCTCGATGAGCCGCTGGGCGCGCTGGATGCCCTGACCCGCATCGAGATGCAGCAGTTGATCGAAAACCTGTGGCGCAAGCACGGCTTTACCGTACTGCTGGTCACCCACGATGTCAGCGAAGCCGTTGCGGTGGCTGACCGGGTGATCCTGATTGAAGAGGGCCGCATCGGCCTGGACCTGATCGTCGACCTGCCACGGCCGCGTGCCCGTGGCTCGCACCGCCTGGCGGCACTGGAAGCCGAAGTGCTCAACCGGGTGCTGGCAATTCCCGGCACACCACCGGACCCGGAACCCGTTTCACCCCTGCCTACGCAACTGCGTTGGGCCAATTAATCAGTATCAATACCTGACGAGAGGAAGATCTCATGACTATCAAGGCCATCAACGTTCGTAACCAGTTCAAAGGCACCATCAAGGAAATCGTCCAGGGCGACGTGCTGTCGGAAATCGACGTGCAGACCGCTTCGGGCATCGTGACCTCGGTCATCACCACCCGCTCGGTCAAGGAACTGGAACTGGCAGTGGGCAGCGAAGTGATCGCATTCGTGAAATCGACTGAGGTGTCGATCGCCAAGCTGTAATTGACGATCCGGCGCCACGTCGATGCTGCGTGTCATTGCGAACAGGGAGGTTCGCAATGACGGCTTTTTCCGGCTGGTTAGAGCAAGACGGCGGTTACACTCTCTACACCATGCCTTTGAGCATATAGCCGCGCAAGGTTTCGACATGTGGGCTGATGCTTTTGAGCAACTCCAGGCCCTCCATCCACAAGTCCAGTTCCCAGCCGCGGATATTCGCCCCGATGGTGAAGAACTCATAGAGTGCATCCTCCATCAGGCCCCGGGCTCTGTCTGTTGCCAGGCTGCTGGTGGTGGATCTGCTGCCCTGAATTCTAAGCAACTCTATCCCGGTCGTTTCATGCGTGCGCACTTCTGTCGAGCAGCCACTCACGGCCCGGTCCAGGGCGCTGCCGACGATGTTTGTATCATCTTGCCCACTGATCACTGTACAGCCAGGGGCTGCGGTCACCAGCAGGCCGGCACACATATAACAGGGCTTTAATGTGCTGTAGATTCTGCTGCCGTGAGGAATTGCGGTGCCATTGAGGCGCTGGTAGTTGAGCACGGCCATCACTTCGCCGTGCAATGACGCCCCCACAGCATTATGGTTACGGCCCCAGCCGATGATCTTGCCGGTGTTGTCTACGATGACGCACGCAATGTTGTGCCCTCCGTTCTCGGAAAAGGGCGTCTGCCGGGTAGCGCCGCTGGCATCACTGGTGGTAATCGAACCCTCTGACCAACTCAGCCGGGCGATGCTGTAAGCGAGTGTCATCAGGATTGCATCGCTCAATGGCGTTACCCGGTAGCCCGGTACGGCAATCAGATTCGGGAGTTTCAATACGGGCGGGTTGTAGGCGCGAACCAGCCTGCCACGTACCTCGCTCAGTTCCGTGGACGCCTGCGGTGGTGTAACGGGGCGTTTATCAAGCCGGTTGCGGGCACACCACAGTTTCGCCTCGAAAATGCGTTTGGCGCGATCCGCGCTCAGCCATTTGCCCAGAGTCGGGGTGGCAATGGCGGTTGCGGTCCAGGCAAAGTTGTTCACGCTGCCCTTATGCAGTTGCGCTGCACTGGCCCAGACCAGACCGCCGCTGCAGGAGCTCATCTGGAACATGCCCTGGTCCATCTCTGTCAGCTCATAGCTGAGGCAGACCATGGCGGAGCGCTTCGGATTGCCGTTGCGCATCAGGTTCACCAGGGCTGACTGCCCTTGATGAGGGGCCGTTGCGGTGTTGATTGCCGCCGCTGTCACCCCGCTGGGTTCGATGCATATTGCAACGTCTTGTCCCACAAGATCAGCCAATGCCCACGCAAACAGAATGCCTTCTTCCGGTCTTGTCATGCTCATTCGAAGTCCCTTTGCGTACACATGTGGTTACTGGCTGGAACGCCTGTATATCACTTGGTCGCTGCAAGCGGAAGTTGCACTGCACAGGCACCAGCACCGGAGTTTCATCGCTGCGCACGCTTCAGAGTTCAGAGGGTCGTTTGGCAAGGCAGGGCGGCAGATACAAGCCCAGATAGGCATCGAACACCCGCAGGGCTTCTTGCGCCAGGCGCGGGGTGATCTGCTCATGCAGTTGCATTGAGCGGGCATAGACCCGGTCGCTCAGTTCCATGGCCAGCGCAAATACATCGACATCATCGGGCAGCACCGGCAGATGAAAGTGCCGGGCGAACACCGCCTGCAGCAACTGGCCCAGCTCGATATCGTGCCGGTGGTCGGCCTGATTGACCTCGGCCAGGCCATGCTGGGCAAGAATCAACTGGCGGGCCGCTGCATCGTTGTTGTAGATGGTGAGCATGCGCACTTCCAGCACCCGCGACAGGTCACGCCAGTCGCGTAGTGAGTCGTGCGCCACTGGCTCCAGCAAGGTGGCCCGAAAAGCCGCATGCACGTCGGCGGTCAGCGCTTCGAGCAGGGCCGGTACGCTGGCGAAGAAGTGGTACACCGATGACGGCGGGATCTGTGCGCGCTCGGCCACGCTGTAGATCGACAGGTTGTCCATGCCCTCGCTGACCAGCAATTCCCGCGCGGCAGTAAGGATCGAGCCGATCCGCGCCTGGCTGGCAGCACGGGGTTTGCGGGGTGTGGCGGGGCGGGTCATGGTCAGCTAACTCTGCGGCGGGCAAGGCGCCATTGTACAGGGCGCCTGCGGGTAACGCTCCCACCGATACCGGGCTGTTACGGGGCCGGCGGGAGCGCTTGCCTATCGCACTTCGATAGCCTGCAGCGACTGGTTGACCAGCGATTGGGCCATTTCTGCCAGATGCATCACCGAGAAGGCCAGGTCACGTTGCTGGCCGCTCAACTGCTCGCCGGCTTCATAGGCGGTGGCGACGGCGCAGCGCAGTATCTGGTCGACACGCAGCAGGGTGTCTTCGAGGTGCATGGGTGGAGCTGGAATAACGATACTCATATGATGTTCCTACGTTGGAGCCATCACTTACCGCTCTCACACGATGAGGGGTGGCAGCTATGGACAGGGTGAGAGAGCCGGTCAGGAACCACCCGGCCAGACCAAAGTCTGCCTGGACATAGCCGCCATAACGCATTCGACACAAGGAAATCGAAGACGGAGGACGAGCTTACGCGTTGGTTCTTGAATCCGGGCTCTCACACCCACCACTGCATTACAGCGGCGAAGCGCAGACTAGAGGCCCGATCAGGCAGGCGCAAGCGGTCGGGATTCTCTCGGAAACTTCACTCAAGAGATACAGAAAGGTCTGTAAGAAGGGTCACAATTCTTGTCGTCCATCGCCTGTTTTGGCGTGGTTCGGGGCCGTTGAATCCAGCCTGTCATTTCCGCTAGCTGAATCTGGTGGCAGTCGGAACGATAATCGGTTTTCAATTTCTTCTCGGGGTCAGACCAATGGCTGAGCAGCGAGCGCTACTTCCCGTCCCTCCGAATTGTGGGGCAGCAATTGGATCTGGACAGCGTCAATCCGTGCACCTGGGCTTCAATGGCGATCTCTGCGAGCCAATCACTGGCCATTATCTGTTGGGCAATGGCTATCGGGCGTACAACCCAGTATTGATGCGCTTTAACAGTCCGGACAGTTTGAGTCCGTTTAGTGACGGAGGGTTGAATGCCTATGCGTATTGCTTGGGTGATCCGGTCAATCATGTCGATCGTGACGGGCACATTCCGGCATTCCTGAATGTGCATAATTTTCTGAAAGTCGTCTCTGGTACGGCATTGGTTGCTTCTGGAGGGGCTGTCATTGCGGGAATAGCCGTAAAAGAAAAGAATCTGAAAACAGGCCTGATGGCTGTAGCGGGGGTGTTGTTGACGGCAGGCACTGTGGGCGCACTCAAAACCTGGCACAGGACTGCACGCTTGGCTGATACGGCGCCATCATCTTTGTCGCCGCCGTCATATGAAATGGCTTTGCGCCACCCTCCGTCGTATGAAACGGCCTTGCTCTCTCCTCCTTCATATAGCGTAGCAATTAGTAGGCAAACGCAGTCGGCCAGGCAAGTTGCAGATATCAGGCGCAGTTCGGGCATGGCCGAGACGGCTTTATGAATATGGGTTAGAAAGCATGCCGGCTCCTTATGAGCCAGCGATGCTTTTGACCCCGTTAAACCGTATGCAAGTACCAGTTGTACTCCAAATCCGAAATCGAGTGCTCGAACTCTTCCAGCTCGCTCTCCTTGCAGGCCACGAAGATATCGATGTATTTCGGATCGATGTATTTGGCCATGACTTCGCTGTCGTCCAGCGTGCGCAGGGCGTCGCGCAGGTTGTTGGGCAGGCTCTGCTCGAATTGCTCGTAGGAGTTGCCTTCGACCGGTGCGCCCGGCTCGATCTTGTTGGTCAGGCCGTGGTGCACGCCTGCCAGTACCGAAGCCATCAGCAGATACGGGTTGGCATCGGCGCCCGCCACGCGGTGCTCGATGCGCACGGCATCGGCGGTGCCGGTTGGTACGCGCACCGCCACGGTGCGGTTGTCCAGGCCCCAGGTTGGCGAGTTGGGCACGTAGAACTGCGCGCCGAAGCGGCGGTAGGAGTTGACGTTCGGGCACAGGAACGCCATCTGCGCCGGCAGGGTCTCGAGCACACCGCCGACCGCATGACGCAATGCGGCGTTCTGCTCGGGATCCTCACTGGTGAAAATGTTCTTGCCGTCGCGATCAAGGATCGAGATGTGCACATGCAGGCCGTTGCCGGCCTGGCCCGGATAGGGCTTGGCCATGAAGGTGGTGTCCATCTCATGGTCGTAGGCGATGTTCTTGATCAGGCGCTTGAGCAGTACCGCGTAGTCGCAGGCCTTGAGCGGGTCGGCCACGTGGTGCAGGTTGACCTCGAACTGCGCAGGGGCGCTTTCCTTGACGATGGCGTCAGCCGGAATGCCTTGCTCCTTGGCGCCTTCAAGGATGTCTTGCAGGCAATCGACGTACTCGTCGAGGTCGTCGATCAGGTACACCTGAGTGGAATGCGGGCGTTTGCCGGAAATCGGTGAGCGCGGTGGCTGTGGGCGGCCGTTCACGTTTTCCTGGTCGATCAGGTAGAACTCCAGCTCAAATGCGGCGCAGATGGTCAGGCCCATCTCGTCGAACCGGCTGACGACCTGGCGCAGTACCTCGCGCGGGTCGGCAAAGAAGGGTTCGCCTTCGAGTTCGTGCATGGTCATCAGCAATTGCGCGGTGGGGCGCTTTTGCCACGGTTCATTGCACAGCGTATTGGGGATCGGGTAGCAGATGCGATCGGCATCGCCGATATCCAGGCCAAGGCCGGTGCTTTCTACTGTGGAGCCATTGATGTCCAGGGCAAACAGCGAGGCCGGGAGGTTGATGCCTTTTTCGTAAACCTTGTGCAGGCTGGTGCGTTCGATTCGCTTGCCACGCACTACACCATTCATATCTGCAATCAGAAGGTCAACGTACAGAACCTCAGGGTGTTCCTTAAGGAACGCGTTCGCTTCGTTGAGCTGAACGGCACGCGGGGGTACCGACATGATGCAACACCTTTGTTGTTAAAAATATCAATCATCGAGTCTTGCCGGATTCAGTCAATCCGAAAGCCATGATGAAGTCAATAGAGCTTTCCTTTGCCCCGAAATGGCGCCATCGTGCCGATTATGCTGCTTGTCAGGGCATTCGCAACACGCTGCAGCCGGGCAATACCCGAAGCCATGAATTGGCGTGTTCAACGTATTTCTAATTATTGTGAAAAAAAATGAACGGCGCTAAGCTCCATCGCAACCCATAACAGCAAAAATACCGGGGGCGTCGATGTCTGCATTGCCATTCATGGACAACAACGCACACTGCGCAATGGCCTCGCCAGGCAGTGGTGTCGCCCATCACCGATGCACAGCGTCTACTGAACCCTATCACTATAGTGGCGCGGCTGACAGCGTGCCGCTTACCCCTTCGCGCTTGCGTATGACCGCGCATTTGACTCGGCATCCGCCTCCAGGTTGCGTTAGCCTTGCGCTGCGTTCATCAAACATGCATTTGCGAGGTGCATCCTGCACCGCACGGCGCCTGGGCACTGCACTGTGACGCCGAACAAGTCGCATCCAGGCCTGACTCCGGTCAGGACACGTCAAACCTGAGGTATTTATGAGTACCAATCTCGACCAGCTCACCGATTGGTTGAAAGAACACAAGATCACTGAAGTCGAATGCATGATGTCGGACCTGACCGGCATCACTCGGGGCAAGATCTCCCCCACCAACAAATTCATCGCTGAAAAAGGCATGCGCCTGCCGGAAAGCGTTCTGTTACAGACTGTGACCGGTGACTATGTAGAAGACGAGATCTACTACGAACTGCTCGACCCGGCCGACATCGACATGATCTGCCGCCCCGATGCCAATGCCGTGTATCTGGTGCCATGGGCTATCGAGCCGACGGCCCAGGTGATCCACGACACCTACGACAAACAGGGCAACCCCATCGAGCTGTCGCCGCGCAACGTGCTCAAGAAAGTCCTCAAGCTGTATGCCGACCAGGGCTGGCAGCCGATTGTCGCGCCGGAGATGGAGTTCTACCTGACCAAGCGCAGCGATGACCCCGACTACCCGTTGCAGCCGCCGGTAGGCCGCTCCGGGCGTCCCGAAACGGGCCGGCAGTCGTTCTCCATCGAGGCCGCCAACGAGTTCGATCCGCTGTTCGAAGACGTTTACGACTGGTGCGAACTGCAGAACCTCGACCTCGACACGCTGATTCATGAAGATGGCACGGCGCAGATGGAAATCAACTTCCGTCACGGTGATGCGCTGTCGCTGGCTGACCAGATCGTGGTGTTCAAACGCACCATGCGCGAGGCCGCGCTCAAGCACAACGTGGCTGCGACCTTCATGGCCAAGCCCATGACCGGCGAGCCGGGCAGCGCCATGCACCTGCACCAGAGTGTGATCGACATTCAGACCGGCAAGAGCATCTTTTCCAACGAAGACGGCACCATGAGCACGCTGTTTCTGCAGCATGTCGGTGGCTTGCAGAAATACATCCCCGAGCTGTTGCCGCTGTTCGCGCCCAACGTCAACTCGTTCCGCCGCTTCCTGCCTGACACCTCGGCGCCGGTCAATGTCGAGTGGGGCGAAGAAAACCGCACCGTCGGCCTGCGCGTACCGGATGCCGGCCCGCAGAACCGCCGCGTCGAAAACCGCCTGCCGGGCGCCGATGCCAACCCGTATCTGGCGATTGCCGCGAGTCTGCTGTGCGGTTTCATCGGCATGGTCGAAGGCATCAACCCCAGCGCGCCGGTGGTGGGGCGTGGCTACGAGCGCCGCAACCTGCGCCTGCCACTGACCATCGAAGACGCGCTGGAGCGCCTGGAAAACAGCAAGACCATCGAGAAGTACCTGGGCAAGAAATTCATCGTTGGCTACGTCGCGGTCAAGCGTGCCGAGCATGAAAACTTCAAGCGCGTGATCAGTTCCTGGGAGCGTGAGTTCCTGCTGTTTGCCGTCTGACCGCTGATAGCCCCGTAGGAGGGGCTATCCACCCTGCAATCTGGCAATGGAGTGATGCAATGACCGTCAAGAATCCACAAACCCTCGAATGGCAAAGCCTCAGCCACCAGCATCATCTGGCGCCTTTCAGTGACTACAAACAACTGAAGGAAAAAGGGCCGCGCATCATTACCCGCGCCGAAGGGGTGTACCTGTGGGACAGCGAAGGGCAGCAGATTCTCGACGGCATGGCCGGCTTGTGGTGCGTGGCGGTGGGCTACGGTCGTGAAGAGCTGGTCGCGGCCGCCAGTCGCCAGATGCGTGAGCTGCCGTATTACAACCTGTTCTTCCAGACCGCTCACCCGCCTGCTCTGGAGCTGGCGCAGGCGATCGGCCAGATTGCCCCGCAGGGCATGAACCATGTGTTCTTCACCGGCTCCGGCTCCGAAGGCAACGACACGATGTTGCGCATGGTGCGTCATTACTGGGCAATCAAAGGCCAGCCGAACAAGAAAACCATCATCAGCCGGGTTAATGGTTATCACGGCTCCACCGTCGCCGGTGCCAGTTTGGGTGGCATGACTTACATGCATGAGCAGGGCGATTTGCCGATTCCCGGGATTGTCCATATTCCCCAGCCGTACTGGTTCGGCGAGGGTGGCGACATGAGACCGGATGAGTTCGGTGTCTGGGCTGCCGATCAACTGGAGAAAAAGATCCTCGAACTCGGCGTGGACACGGTCGGCGCCTTTATCGCCGAGCCGATTCAGGGCGCTGGCGGGGTCATCGTGCCGCCTGACAGCTACTGGCCGCGCATCAAGGAAATTCTGGCCCGCTACGACATCCTGTTCGTGGCAGACGAGGTGATCTGCGGCTTCGGGCGTACCGGCGAGTGGTTCGGCAGTGACTACTATGGTCTTGAACCGGACATGATGACCATCGCCAAGGGGCTGACCTCCGGTTACGTGCCCATGGGCGGCCTGGTGGTGCGTGACGAAGTCGTCGCGGTGCTCAACGAGGGGGGCGATTTCAACCACGGCTTCACCTATTCCGGGCATCCGGTGGCCGCCGCCGTGGGCCTGGAAAACATACGTATCCTGCGCGAGGAACGCGTCGTCGAACGGGTCAAGGCAGAAACGGCACCTTACTTGCAGAAACGTCTGCGTGAGCTGAGCGACCACCCGTTGGTGGGCGAGGTGCGCGGCGTGGGTCTGTTGGGGGCAATCGAGCTGGTGCGCGACAAGGTCAGCCGGGAACGTTACACCGGGCAATCGGCGGGCATGATCTGCCGAACCTTCTGTTTTGAAAATGGCCTGATCATGCGAGCGGTCGGCGACACCATGATCATTGCGCCGCCACTGGTCATCAGCCTGGCGCAGATCGACGAACTGGTGAGCAAGGCGCGCCAGTGCCTGGATCTGACCTGGCAGGCGCTGCAAGGTTAATGCTGTTCTACAAGGCCATCCGCTAATCTGCCAGACTAACGGCGCTGCCAGTCAGCCGTTCTGTTTAATAACGACAACTTGGAGCTGTATCCATGAAAACATTCGGCAAGACCCTTCTCGCCTTGTCCATGGCGGGCCTGATGACCGCGACCGTGCACGCTGACGATAAAGTGCTGCACGTTTATAACTGGTCCGATTACATTGCCCCGGACACCGTGGCCAAGTTCGAGAAAGAGTCGGGTATCAAAGTTGTCTACGATGTGTTCGACAGCAATGAAACCCTGGAGGCCAAACTGCTGGCAGGCAAGTCTGGCTACGATGTGGTCGTGCCAAGCAACAACTTCCTGGCCAAGCAGATCAAAGCCGGGGTCTATCAGGAACTGGACCGCTCCAAACTGCCGAACTGGAAAAACCTCGACCCGGCGCTGCTCAAGGCGGTGGGCGATGCCAGTGACCCGGGCAACAAGTTCGCCTTCCCGTACATGTGGGGCACCATCGGCATCGGCTATAACCCCGAGAAGGTCAAGGCGGCACTGGGCGTCGACAAGATCGACTCCTGGGACGTACTGCTCAAGCCCGAGAACATCGCCAAGCTCAAGAGCTGCGGTGTGAGTTTCCTCGACTCGCCTACCGAAATGATCCCGGTGGCCCTGCATTACCTGGGTTACCCGACCAACAGCGAAGACAAGAAACAGCTGGCCGAAGCTGAAGCACTGTGGCTGAAGATCCGTCCTTCTGTGGCTTACTTCCATTCGTCCAAGTACATCTCTGACCTGGCCAATGGCAACATCTGTGTGGCCGTCGGTTACTCCGGTGACCTGGAGCAGGCCAAGTCGCGCGCTCATGAAGCCGGTGACAAGGTCAAGCTGTCCTACGCCATTCCCAAAGAAGGCGCCGGTAGTTTCTATGACATGGTCGCCATCCCTAAAGATGCCGAAAATGTCGACGCGGCCTACAAATTCCTGAATTTCCTGCTGCAGCCGGAAGTCATGGCCGAGATCACCAACGAGGTACGCTTCCCGAACGGCAACAAAGCCGCGACGGCGCTGGTCGACAAGGAAATCTCCGGTGATCCGAGCATCTATCCGACCCCGGAAGTGACTGCCAAGCTGTATGCAATTGCTGATTTGCCAGCCGCGACCCAGCGGATCCTGACCCGCAGCTGGACCAAAATCAAATCGGGGAAATAAATCTGTAACAATTAGTGGGGATGCTGCGTGGCCGTCTGCTGGCGCAGCATCTGCACTGCATGGACGTGGCTTCGGCCGCGAACCATCGATTGATCGCAGGTGATGCACCTGCTGACCAGATTCTTTGCCGGGGCGCACAGGTTGCAGGGTGCGTACCGTTTTTTCTGGAGAGATCCGCCCCCTTCAAGGGGACCTCTAAAAACGCATGCGCCCAGCCAGCAGATTGCTTTAGAGGTATCCAAAGGGCAGGCCCACTGTAAAAAGGACTGATGCTTTGTCTATTTCCATTCTGTTCAAGGCCGTACTGGCCGGAGCCGGGCTGACCCTGGCGCTGAGTGCCCATGCCGATTCTTCCGTTCGCGTCTACAACTGGTCGGATTACGTCGGTGAAACCACTCTGGCGGATTTCGAAAAGGCCACTGGCATCAAGCCGGTTTACGACGTGTTCGACTCCAACGAAACCCTTGAAGGCAAGTTGCTTGCAGGGCGCACCGGCTACGACGTCGTGGTGCCCAGCAACCATTTCCTGGGGAAACAGATCAAGGCCGGTGCCTTCCAGAAACTCGACAAGGCGTTGCTGCCCAATTACCAGAACCTCGACCCGGCACTGCTCAAGCGCCTGGAGAAAAACGATCCGGGCAACCAGTACGCCGTGCCTTACCTGTGGGGCACCAATGGCATCGGTTACAACGTCGAGAAGGTCAAAGAGGTGCTGGGTGTCGACAAAATCGACTCCTGGGCTGTGCTCTTTGAACCGGAGAACATCAAGAAGCTATCAAGCTGTGGTGTCGCCTTCCTTGATTCGGCCGACGAGATGATCCCGGCGGTGCTTAACTATCTGGGGCTGGACCCCAACAGCACCAAGGATGCCGATTACAAAAAGGCCGAGGCCAAGCTGCTGGAAGTGCGTCCTTATGTGACCTATTTCCATTCTTCCAAGTACATATCCGACCTGGCCAATGGCAATGTCTGCGTGGCGGCCGGTTTCTCCGGCGACGTATTCCAGGCCCGCGACCGTGCCGAAGAGGCCGGCAAGGGCGTCAAGATTGCCTATAGCATCCCCAAAGAGGGTGCCAACCTGTGGTTCGACATGCTGGCCATACCGGCGGACTCGAAAAACCTCAAAGAGGCCAGTGCATTCATCAACTACATGCTCGACCCGCAAGTGATTGCCAAGGTCAGTGACCAGGTCGGTTACGCCAACCCCAATACCAAGGCTGGCGAGTTCATGGATCAGGACATCCGCAACAACCCGGCGGTCTATCCGCCGCAAACCGTGCTGGACCGTTTGTTCGTAAATAGCGAGCTGCCCCCCAAGGTGCAGCGTCTGATGACCCGCAGCTGGACCAAGGTCAAGTCGGGCAAATAAAGAACCTGCCTCTGGCTCACAGCGCCAGAGGCATTATTTCCGGGAGTTTTTACCCATGGCAGTTGCCTCCGGCGCCCTAAACAATCCCCTTGAGACCGGTAAGCAGCCCAAAGAAGTATTGCTCAGGGTCGACAGGGTCACCAAAAAGTTCGACGAGACCGTGGCGGTGGACGATGTGTCCCTGCAGATCAACAAGGGCGAAATCTTTGCCCTGTTGGGCGGTTCCGGTTCGGGTAAATCCACCCTGTTACGCATGCTGGCCGGTTTCGAGCGCCCTACCGACGGGCGTATCTACCTTGATGGCGTCGACATCACCGACCTGCCGCCCTACGAGCGGCCGATCAACATGATGTTCCAGTCCTATGCGCTGTTCCCGCATATGACGGTGGCCGACAACATCGCCTTCGGCCTCAAGCAGGACAAACTGCCCAAAAACGAGATCGACCAGCGCGTCACCGAGATGCTCAAGCTGGTGCACATGACCCAGTACGCCAAGCGCAAGCCGCACCAACTGTCCGGCGGCCAGCGTCAGCGCGTGGCGCTGGCCCGCTCGCTGGCCAAGAAGCCCAAGCTGCTGTTGCTCGACGAGCCGATGGGCGCCCTGGATAAAAAACTGCGGTCGCAGATGCAGCTTGAGCTGGTGGAAATCATCGAACGAGTGGGCGTGACCTGTGTGATGGTGACCCATGACCAGGAAGAAGCCATGACCATGGCTGCGCGCATCGCGATCATGCACCAAGGCTGGATTGCCCAGATCGGCAGCCCGATCGACGTCTATGAAACCCCTGTCAGCCGTCTGGTGTGTGAGTTCATCGGCAGCGTCAACCTGTTCGAAGGCGAAGCCGTCGAGGACATGGAAGGCTACGCGCTGGTGCGTACCCCTGATCTTGAGCGGCCTATCTATATCGGCCACGGGGTTAGCACCTCTGTGGAGGACAAGAGCCTCACCTACGCACTGCGTCCGGAAAAAGTGCTGATCGCCACCCAGCAGCCGACCACTGAGTACAACTGGTCGAGCGGCAAGGTTCACGATATCGCCTACCTGGGCGGGCATTCGGTGTTCCATATCGAGCTGCCCGGCGGCAAGCGTGTGCAGGCCTTCGTGGCCAATGCCGAGCGCCAGAACGACCGGCCGACCTGGGGTGATCAGGTTTACATTTGGTGGGAAGACGACAGCGGCGTGGTACTGCGCTCATGAAAGCACGCAAGGTCAAGCGCCTGCTGCGGCGCATCATCCCCGACGGGCGGCAACTGGTCATTGGCGCGCCCTTTCTGTGGCTGTTCCTGTTTTTCGCCCTGCCGTTTCTGATCGTCCTGAAGATCAGTTTCGCCGAAGCCGACGTAGCGATCCCGCCGTATACCGAGATCTTCACCTACGCCGAAGAAAAGCTACAGATCGTGCTCAGTTTCACCAGCTACACGATGCTGGCGGGCGACGATTTGTACCTGGCGGCTTATCTGGGCTCGCTGAAGACCGCGTTTTTCAGCACCTTGCTGTGCCTGCTGATTGGCTACCCCATGGCCTACGCCATCGCCAATGCCCGCAAGGACATCCAGACGGTGCTGTTGCTGTTGATCATGATGCCGACCTGGACTGCGATTCTGATCCGGGTCTATGCCTGGATGGGCATCCTCGGTAACAACGGCCTGCTCAACGGCTTCTTGATGTGGCTGGGCCTGATCGACGAGCCGTTGCAGATCCTCAATACCAACCTGGCGGTGTATATCGGCATCGTTTACTCCTACCTGCCGTTCATGATCCTGCCGCTCTACGCCAACCTGGTGAAGCACGATCACAGCCTGCTGGAGGCCGCCTCGGACCTCGGTTCGAGCACCTTCAACAGCTTTTGGAAAATCACCGTGCCGCTGTCGAAGAACGGCATCATTGCCGGCTGCATGCTGGTGTTCATCCCGGTGGTCGGTGAGTTTGTGATTCCTGAGCTGCTCGGTGGCCCGGAAACCCTGATGATCGGCAAGGTGCTGTGGCAGGAGTTCTTCAACAACCGTGACTGGCCGGTGGCTTCGGCGTTGGCGGTGATCATGCTGCTGGTGCTGATCGTGCCGATCATTCTGTTCAACCGCAGTCAGGCCAAGGAACTGGAGGGCAAGGCATGAGAGGCTTCAAGTTCTCCAATCTGATGCTGGTGGTGGGGTTGCTGTTCATTTACCTGCCGATGCTGATCCTGGTGATCTACTCGTTCAACGAGTCGCGGCTGGTGACGGTGTGGGGCGGCTGGTCGGTCAAGTGGTACGTGGGGTTGCTGGACAATACCCAGTTGATGGGCTCGGTGATGCGCTCGCTGGAAGTGGCCTTCTACACCGCCATCGCGGCGGTGGCGCTGGGCACCATGGCCGCCTTTGTGCTGACCCGTATCTCGCGGTTTCGCGGCCGCACGGCGTTCGGTGGTCTGGTCACCGCGCCGCTGGTCATGCCTGAGGTGATTACCGGTCTGTCGCTGTTGCTGCTGTTCGTGGCCATGGCGCAACTGATCGGCTGGCCTGCCGAACGTGGCCTGCTGACCATCTGGATCGCCCACACCACGTTCTGTACTGCCTACGTGGCGGTGGTGGTGTCGGCGCGCCTGCGTGAGCTGGACCTGTCCATCGAGGAGGCTGCGATGGATCTTGGCGCGCGGCCGTGGAAGGTGTTCTTTCTGATCACCATCCCGATGATCGCCCCATCGCTGGCGGCCGGCGGCATGATGTCCTTCGCCCTGTCGCTGGACGACCTGGTACTGGCCAGCTTCGTTTCCGGGCCTGGCTCGACCACCCTGCCGATGGAGGTTTTCTCTGCCGTGCGTCTGGGCGTGAAGCCGGAAATCAACGCCGTGGCCAGTCTGATTCTGTTGGCCGTGTCGCTGGCGACGTTCATGGTCTGGTACTTCACTCGTCAGGCCGAAGAGCGTCGCCGCAAGGCGATTCAACAGGCCATCGACGAGAGTCTGGATGCCTCGGTCAGCGAGCGGCGTCTGGCCTAGCTACGCATCGTCGACGCTGCCAACACCCGCCTGCAATGCCTCGGTCAGTAATCTGGCCGGGGCTGAGAGCGGTGTGTTGTGGCGGCTGACCAGCCAGAACGGTTCGCTGCGTGAACGCAGGGTCAGCGCCAAGGGCACCACGCCCATACCGCTGGCACTTTCAGCCACGGCCTTGGGCATCATCGCAACCAGTTGCCGGTCCTGTTGTAGCAGCATCAGGGTGGTGAAGGTGGACGCGGTTTCGATCGCAAACCGCGGAAACTCCAGCCCGGCCTCACTGAACTCCCGCTCCAGCACCAGCCGCATCGGCATGTTTGCCGGATAGACCACCCAGTTGTAATGCTGCAGCTCGTCGAGTGTCAGGCTGGCGGCAGCGGCCAGCGGGTGCAGTGGGTTGGCAACCAGTTGCAACGCCTCCGGGGCCAGCGGCAGGCAGTCATAGGCTTGCGGGCGCTGACTGACGCTGGTTCGGCAGAGCGCCAGATCCAGGCGCCCCTGGTCAATCAGGCCCAGCAGCCGGGCGCTGGTGTCCTCGACCACTTCCACCGCCAGTTCCGGCTGCGCTTCACGCAGGCGCGCCAGGCTGCTGACCAGCAACGGTACTGCGCCCATCACCGCGCCCACGGCAATCCGCCCCCCCTGGCCCTGCAGAATGCCGATCAGTTCTTCACGCAGGTGGGCCATGTCGCTGTGGATCAGCCGGGCATAGCGGATCACACAGCGTCCCAAATCGTTGGCTTCCAGACCCTGGCTGGTGCGGGTGAACAGCCGGGTGCCGAATGCCGACTCGATTTCGTTCAGCGCCGAGGTCGCACCGGGCTGGGTAATGGCCACGTACTCGGCAGCCTTGTGCAGCGAGCCGTGATCGTCCAGAGCGATCAGCAGACGCAGCTGCTTCAGGCGCAGCCGTGAGATCAGTGAGGTGAGCGGGGCGATCATGGGGATAAGTAAAGGTTATCGCTTAATCAGAGGCTCTCATTAGGCAGCCTGCTGGCAGATTCGTAAAGTGCGGCTTATCCACAGCAGAACAAGAAGGCCCATGCCATGCGACTGATCCAGTATGAAACCTCTGCCGGCCAACGCCATGTCGGCATCGTCGAGGGCGACCAGGTACACACCGTGCTGGCGACCCTCAGCACCCGGGAACTGGCGCTGGCGGCCATCAGCGCCGGTCATGGTCTGGAGGACGAAGTGCTCAAGCGCGGCAGCCAGCCCGGCCCGTTGTATCGGGATCTGCAGGAAGCCGGCCAGATACTGCCGCCGCTGGATCACGAAGACCCGGCCCATTGCCTGGTCAGTGGCACTGGCCTGACCCATCTGGGCAGCGCTGATACCCGTGACAAGATGCACCAGAAAAAAGACCAGGACGAAGCGACGCTCACCGATACCGCGCGCATGTTCCGTTGGGGCGTAGAGGGCGGCAAGCCAGGTGCCGGCAAGGTCGGCGCGCAGCCGGAGTGGTTCTACAAAGGTGATGGTTCGATCGTGCTGCGCCCCGGTGCAAGCTTTCCACTGCCGACCTTCGCCGAAGACGTCGGTGAAGAGCCCGAGCTGGTTGGCCTGTACGTGATCGGCCCGGACAGCAAGCCTTATCGCCTTGGCTATGCGCTGGGCAACGAGCTGTCCGACCACGTACTGGAGCGTCGTAGCTACCTGTACCTGGCACACTCCAAGCTGCGCTTCTGCGCCTATGGTCCTGAGCTGCGCATCGGTGCCTTGCCAGCGCATCTGGCCGGTATCAGCCGCATCCACCGCGACGGCCAGGTGTTATGGGAAAAGGAATTTCTCAGTGGCGAAGAAAACATGTGCCACAGCCTGGAGAACCTTGAGTATCACCACTTCAAATACCGCCAGTTCCTGCGGCCGGGCGATGTGCATGTGCATTTCTTCGGCACCGCAACCCTGTCGTTTGCCGACGCGGTGAGTGCCCGTCCCGGAGACATTTTCGAGATCGAAATCGCCGAGTTCGGCGCGCCGCTACGCACCGGTGTGGTTGTTGATGACGAGCCACTGGCTCCCGGCGCCGTCCAGGCGCTCTGAACACAAAGGAATCACGTATGACCAGCATCACGGGTTGGAACTACATCGGCGGTCAGCGCAGCGCGGAAGGCCAGACCACCTTGCAAAGCTTTGACGCCAGCACCGGGCAGGCCCTGCCTTATGCCTTTCATCAGGCCACCGAGGCCGAGGTCGATGCTGCGGCGCGGGCGGCGCAGGACGCCTATCCGGCGTTTCGCAGTTTGCCGGCCGCACGGCGGGCAGAGTTTCTTGAGGCGATCGCCGATGAGCTCGATGCCCTAGGTGAGCATTTCGTCGCGCTGGTGTGTCAGGAGACGGCATTGCCAGCGGCACGCATCCAGGCAGAGCGGGGCCGAACCAGCGGGCAGATGCGGCTGTTTGCCAAGGTGTTGCGCCGGGGTGACTTTTACGGCGCGCGTATTGATCGTGCCTTGCCTGAACGCCAGCCTCTGCCGCGGCCGGACCTGCGCCAGTGGCGGATCGGTCTGGGACCGGTGGCGGTGTTTGGGGCCAGCAATTTTCCGCTGGCCTTCTCCACGGCCGGTGGCGATACCGCAGCGGCATTGGCCGCTGGCTGCCCGGTGGTATTCAAGGCCCACAGCGGGCACATGGGCACCGCAGAACTGGTGGCTGATGCGATCTTGCGGGCTGCGCGCCGCACTGACATGCCGACCGGTGTGTTCAATATGATCTTCGGCGGTGGCGTGGGGGCCTGGCTGGTGCAGCATCCGGCCATCCAGGCGGTCGGCTTTACCGGCTCGCTGGCCGGTGGCCGGGCCTTGTGCGACATCGCCGCCGCGCGCCCCCAGCCGATTCCGGTCTTCGCAGAGATGTCGAGTATCAATCCGGTGCTGCTGTTGCCTGAAGCCCTGCAGGTGCGGGGTGAGCGCATCGCCTCGGAGTTGAGCGCAGCGGTGGTCTTGGGCGCCGGGCAGTTCTGTACCAATCCCGGTCTGGTGATCGGCATACGTTCGGCGGCCTTCGATGCCTGGCTGCAGCACTTTGTCCGATTGATGGGTGATCAGCCGGCACAGACCCTGCTCAATACCGCAACCCTCAAGAGCTACTGTCATGGCCTTGAGCGGCTGCATGCGCATCCAGCTGTCAGCCATCTGGCCGGTGCCGCGCAGCAGGGCCAGCAGGCCCACGCCCAAGTGTTCAAGGCCGACGTCGCGCTGTTGATCGATGGCGATGAACTGCTGCAGGAAGAGGTGTTTGGCCCGACCACGGTGGTGGTCGAAGTCGCCGACCAGGCCGAACTGCTGCGTGCCTTGCACGGCTTGCGCGGCCAACTGACCGCGACCCTGATCGCCGAGCCGGGTGATCTGCGCAACCACACCGAACTCACCGGCCTGCTGGAGCACAAAGCCGGGCGGCTGCTGATTAATGGCTATCCGACCGGGGTCGAGGTGTGTGACGCCATGGTGCATGGCGGTCCGTACCCGGCCACCTCCGACGCGCGTGGCAGCTCGGTGGGCAGCCTGGCCATCGATCGCTTCCTGCGTCCGGTGTGCTACCAGAACTACCCTGACGAATGGCTGCCCGATGCGCTCAAAAATGCCAACCCGCTGGGTATCGAGCGGCTGGTAGATGGGCTGCACAGCCGCGAGGTGCTGTAGCGGTAGGAGGGGCTTTAGCCCCAAAGGCTTCGCCGCTAAAGCGGCTCCTGCAGTGCCCGGAATATCTTGCCCGGATTCATCAGGCCCTGCGGGTCCAGGGCCTGTTTGATGGCGCGCATGCTGTCGATGGCCACCTCACCATGTTCCTGGAGGAGAAAGTCGATCTTGTGCAACCCCACACCATGTTCACCGGTGCAGGTGCCTCCGGCCTGCAACGCGCGGTGGACGATGGCGTGGTTGAGGCGTTCGGCCTCGATCAGTTCGGCCGGGTTATCCGGCGCCAGCAACATGCAGACGTGGAAATTGCCATCCCCCACATGGCCGAAGATCGGCGCCGGCAGGTAAGACTGGTTCAGGTCCTGTTCGGTGGCGACCACGCATTCGGCCAGTTTCGACAACGGTACACAGACATCCGTCGACAGCGCTCGGCAGCCCGGCTTGAGTTGCAGGAAGGCGAACAATGCATCGTGGCGGGCGCTCCATAGCCGGTTGCGGTCCTCCTGACGGGTCGCCCACTCGAAGTTCTGCCCGCCATTGCCCTGGGCCAGCCCCTGCACGGTTTCAGCCTGTTCAGCCACGCTGACCTGATTGCCGTGGAACTCCAGAAACAGCGTCGGCGCTGCGCGCAGGTCGAGTTTCGCGTAGCGGTTAAGCGCCTCGATGGCCAGGCGATCGACCAGTTCGGCACGGGCCACCGGCACGCCCATCTGGATGGTTTCGATCACGGTCTGCACCGCCCCGGCGACACTGTCGAAGCTGCATACCGCGGCGCTGATCGCCTCGGGTTGTGGGTGCAGTTTGAGGGTGATTTCGCTGATCACCCCCAGGGTGCCTTCGCTGCCGATCAGCAGCCGGGTGAGGTCGTAGCCGGCCGATGACTTCTTGGCCTGTGAGCCGGTGTGCATGACTCGACCGTCAGCCAGTACGGCCTTCAGGCCCAGTACGTTCTCGCGCATGGTGCCGTAGCGCACGGCGTTGGTGCCTGAGGCGCGGGTGGCGCACATACCGCCGATGCTGGCGTCGGCTCCCGGGTCGATAGGAAAGAACAGCCCGCTGGCGCGTAGATACTCGTTGAGGGTCTTGCGGGTAATCCCCGGTTGCACCGTGATGCTCATGTCTTCGGGGGTGAACGCCAGCACCTGGTTCATGGCCGACACATCCAGGCTCAGGCCGCCCTGCACGGCCAGCAGATGGCCTTCCAGGGATGAGCCGCTGCCATAAGGGATCACCGGCACCCGGTGGGCGTGGCACAGGCCGAGAATGGCGCTGATTTCTTCAACCGTATGGGCAAACGCCACGGCATCGGGGGGGATCGGGTCGTACAGGGATTCGTCGCGGCCGTGGTGTTCGCGAACGGCCGTGGCGGTGCTGAAGCGCTCGCCGAGCAAATCGCTCAGCGCATCAATGAACGAGGCAGGCAAAGGCATGGCAGGCTCCGTGGGCATGGTGTCCGGTCGCCTGCCCGACCGTGACACAGCTGCCTGACGCTATAGCGGCGTCAGGACGTTCATCACGGTATCGAGGGCGGCACGGGTGTCGTCGAGCTGGACCAGCGAGGCATAGCGGGCAGCCAGGGCATCGCGGTTCTTGATGGCGGTGAGGATGGCCTGGTGGCGGGGCAGGCTGAGTTCCTGAATGTTGGGACGCATGTTGGTCAGGTTGATCGACTCGCGCAGTGGTAACGACAGCATGTTGCACATGTAGGCCAGCAGGTCGTTGTGGGTGGCGTCGGCAATCGCCCGGTGAAAGTCCAGGTCTGGCTGGAGCATTTCTTCGCGGGTCTGTGCCGCCGCCATACGCTGGTAGGCGTCCTCGATCACGGCGATATCGGCATCGGTCGCCGTGGTGGCCGCCATGGCGGCAATCTCCGGTTCGAGAATCCGTCGTACCCCGGCCAGCGTGTTGAAGAACTCGCTGTGCGGGGTCGAGCGCATCAGCCAGAACAGTACGTCCGGGTCGAGCAGGTGCCACTCTGCACGCGGTCGTACCACGGTGCCGACACGAGGCCTGGAGAACACCAGGCCTTTGGCGGTCAGTACCCGGGTGGCCTCGCGCAGCACTGGCCGACTGACCTTGTATTCCTCGCACAGAGTAGCTTCCGGGGGCAGTTTTTCTTCGGGCTTGAAGCGGCCGGAAACGATATGCACACCCAGTTCCTGAACGATCTGCGCGTGCATGCTTTTGCGTGGCTTGGGGGTCTGGTAATCCATAAAGACGCAAGGACTCTGGCGAAATGCGCTGCATCATAACATCCCTCCAGAGCCCTTTCGGCTTCGTGCGGTCAGTGTGAGTGCCGCGGCACTTGCGAGCCACGGCAGCCGACCAGAAAGTCGAAGTCGCAACCCTGATCAGCCTGCATGACGTGATCGACATACAGCCGCGCATAGCCACTGGAGAAAATGTTCGCCGAGGTGTCGGGCTGCAGGTCGGCCAGGCGTCCTTGCAGTTGCTCGTCGCTGATGTCCAGATGCAGCCGACCGCTGTGGCAGTCCAGCTCGATGAAATCACCATTGCGCACGGCCGCCAGCGGGCCACCGGCCGCCGCTTCCGGGGCGACGTGCAGAACCACAGTGCCGTAGGCGGTGCCGCTCATCCTGGCGTCGGAAATGCGCACCATGTCGGTCACGCCCTTGGCCAGGACCTTGGGCGGCAGGCCCATGTTGCCGACCTCGGCCATGCCCGGATAACCCCGTGGGCCGGCGTTTTTCAGCACCAGTACGCAGGTTTCGTCGACATCCAGGTCCGGGTCGGCGATGCGTGCCTTGTAGTCATCGAAGTTTTCGAACACCACAGCACGACCGCGATGTTGCATCAACGCCGGGGTGGCCGCTGACGGCTTGAGCACCGCACCGCGTGGCGCCAGATTGCCGCGCAGGATACACAGCCCGCCATCGGCCACCAGCGGGTTGTCGATGGGCCGAATCACTTCGTCGTTGTACTGCGGCGAAGCCTGGCAGTTGTTCCAGATGCTCTTGCCGTTGGCGGTCAGGGCGTGCGGGTTGGGTAGCAGGCCGTTTTCACCCAGACGGCGGATCACCGCCGGCAGGCCGCCGGCATAGTAGAACTCTTCCATCAGGAAGCGCCCGGAAGGCTGCAGGTCGACCAGCGTCGGTGTACCACGACCGACCCGTGTCCAGTCGTCCAGCTCCAGCTCAACACCAATGCGTCCGGCGATGGCCTTGAGGTGAATCACCGCGTTGGTCGAACCGCCGATGGCGGCGTTGATGCGGATGGCGTTTTCAAAGGCCTCGCGGGTGAGGATTTTCGACAGACGCAGGTCTTCGTGAACCATGTCGACGATGCGCATGCCCGACAGGTGCGCCAGCACGTAGCGGCGCGAGTCCACGGCCGGAATCGCCGCGTTGTGCGGCAGCGAAGTGCCGAGGGCTTCGGCCATGCAGGCCATGGTCGAGGCGGTGCCCATGGTGTTGCAGGTACCGGCCGAGCGCGACATGCCCGCTTCGGCCGAGAGGAACTCGTCGAGGCTGATCTGGCCGCCCTTGTAAGCCTCGTGCATCTGCCAGACCACTGTGCCCGAGCCGATGTCCTTGCCCTTGTGCTTGCCATTAAGCATTGGCCCGCCAGTGACGACGATGGCCGGCACATCGCAGCTGGCGGCTCCCATCAGGAGGGCCGGGGTGGTCTTGTCGCAGCCGGTGAGCAGCACCACCGCATCGACCGGGTTACCGCGGATGGCTTCTTCGACATCCATGCTGGCCAGGTTGCGGGTCAGCATGGCCGTGGGGCGCAGGTTGGACTCACCGCTGGAAAACACCGGGAACTCCACTGGAAACCCACCGGCCTCCAGCACGCCTTTTTTCACGTGCTCGGCGATCTTGCGAAAGTGTGCGTTGCAGGGGGTCAGCTCTGACCAGGTGTTGCAGATACCGATGATCGGCTTGCCCTGGAACTCGTGGTCCGGAATGCCCTGATTCTTCATCCAGCTGCGGTACATGAAGCCGTTCTTGTCGGCAGTGCCGAACCATTGGGCGGAGCGCAGGGAGGGCTTTTTGTCGGTCATGATCGGCGAACTCTTATTGTATGACTATTTGGGTTTTGTGCTGAAAACATACACCATAAAAATCGCATTTCAAGTGGTTGTCAGCTAAATAGTCTTACTATATTGTTCGATTCATGAGGTTGATACGTCCTTGTCGATCGCTGGGCGGTTAATTAGTCAGATCAATCGCAGCCAACCTATCCATAACAAAAACAAGTGGAGAACAGCTATGAATCCGGAATCTCGGATCATTCGCAGGCTTACGCTCAGGTTGATTCCCTTCCTGATCCTGTTGTACCTGGTCGCCTTCATCGATCGCTCGGCGGTCGGCTTCGCCAAATTGCACATGAACGCCGATCTGGGCCTGAGCGACATGGCCTACGGGTTTGGCGCAGGTCTGTTTTTCATCGGTTATTTCATCTTTGAAGTGCCCAGCAACCTGCTGCTGGAGCGATTCGGCGCGCGGCGCTGGTTTGCCCGTATCCTGATCACTTGGGGGGCGATCACTGTGGGCATGGCGTTCGTCCAGGGGCCTTACAGTTTCTACCTGATGCGTTTTTTGCTGGGCGCGGCTGAAGCCGGGTTCTTTCCGGGCGTGCTGTACTACATCACCCGCTGGTTCCCGGTACGCAACCGCGGCAAGGTGCTGGGCTTTTTCATCCTGTCGCAGCCCATCGCGCTGATGGTCACCGGACCGTTATCGGGCTGGATCCTGGGCATGAACGGTATTCAGGGCCTTGCTGGCTGGCAGTGGCTGTTCATTATCATCGGTCTGCCGGCGATTGCCCTGGCCTGGCCGACCCTGAAAATCCTCCCGGATACTCCCAAGGATGCCCGCTGGCTGGCTGAAGCCGATCGGCAGTGGTTGCAGGGTGAGCTGGAAAAAGACCGCATCGAGTACGGCCAGACCGAACACACCAACCCGCTACGTGCCCTGACCGACCGCCGGGTGCTGATCCTGGCCCTGCTGTACCTGCCCAGCACCCTGAGCACCTATGGCCTGGGCCTGTGGCTGCCAACCCTGGTGCATCAGTTCGGTGGCAGCGACCTGACCACCGGTTTCATCTCGGCGATTCCGTACATCTTCGGGGTCATCGGCCTGTTGCTGGTGCCGCGCAGTTCCGATCGGCTCAATGACCGCTACGGGCACCTCACCGTGCTGTACATCCTCGGTGCCACGGGCCTGTTCCTGAGTGCCTGGCTGAGCATGCCGGGCTGGCAACTGGCTGCCCTGTGCCTGACCGCATTCAGCCTGTTTTCGGTCACCGCCATCTTCTGGGTTCTGCCGGGCCGCTTCCTGTCCGGTGCCACCGCTGCGGCGGGCATCGCCCTGATCAACTCGTTCGGCAACCTGGGCGGCTACATCGGCCCATTCGGCATCGGTGCGCTCAAGGAGTACACCGGCACGCTGTCATCGGGGCTGTACTTCCTGGCAGCGGTGATGCTGACCGGTGTAGTCCTGACCTGGCTGGTTTACGCCCAGCTTGAAAAGAAAGCCGAGAAGCCTGCCGACGCGCTTGGCCAGACCACCTGACTTTCCCTCTTTACCTCTGCGGCGGGCCGCCATGCCCGCTGCCCTGGAGCAACCAATCCAATGACCAGAAAGCTTAAAGTCGCGATCGTCGGCTCGGGCAATATCGGCACCGACCTGATGATCAAGGTGCTGCGTAATGCCCGTTACCTGGAAATGGGCGCGATGGTCGGCATCGATCCGGCCTCCGATGGCCTGGCCCGTGCCGCACGTCTGGGGGTGGCGGTGACCCACGAAGGGGTCGAAGGCCTGACCCGTCTGCCGTTGTTCGACGAGATCGATTTTGTCTTCGATGCCACCTCGGCCGCGGCCCATGTGCGCAATGACGCCTTGTTGCGTGCGGTGAAACCCGGTATCCGCCTGATTGACCTGACCCCGGCGGCAATCGGCCCTTACTGCGTGCCGGTGGCCAACCTGGAACAGAACCTGGAGCAGTTGAACGTCAACATGGTGACCTGCGGTGGCCAGGCGACCATCCCCATGGTGGCGGCGGTGTCACGGGTTGCCAGGGTCCATTACGCCGAGATCGTTGCCTCTATTGCCAGTAAGTCAGCTGGCCCTGGAACTCGCGCCAACATTGATGAGTTCACCGAGACCACCTCGCGAGCCATTGAGGTCATCGGCGGGGCCGGCAAAGGCAAAGCGATCATCGTCATGAACCCGGCCGAGCCGCCGCCGATGATGCGCGACACGGTGTTCGTGTTGTCCGAGCGTGTCGATCAGGCGCTGATTGAAGCCTCGGTAACCGAGATGGTCGCTGCCGTGCAGGCGTATGTGCCCGGTTACCGCCTCAAGCAGCAGGTGCAGTTCGAGGTCATCCCGGTCGATGCGCCGTTGAACATTCCGGGGCTGGGCCGGTTTTCCGGGATCAAGACCTCGATCTTTCTGGAAGTCGAGGGCGCCGCCCATTACCTGCCGGCCTATGCGGGCAACCTCGACATCATGACGTCTGCCGCACTGGCGACCGCCGAGCGCATGGCGCAATCGATGCTGAACGCCGGAGGATCCTTGCAATGACTTTCAACCCCGAGAAAAAGCTGTATATCTCCGATGTGACGCTGCGTGATGGCAGTCATGCGGTGCGTCACCAGTACTCGATCCAGAACGTTCAGGACATTGCCCGGGCGCTCGACAAGGCCAGGGTCGACAGCATTGAAGTGGCCCATGGCGACGGCCTGCAGGGATCGAGCTTCAACTACGGCTTTGCCGCGCATTCCGATCTGGAGTGGATCGAAGCGGTGGCCGATGTGATCAGCCATGCGCGCATCACCACCTTGCTGCTGCCAGGCATCGGCACGGTGCACGACCTCAAGGCCGCTTATGATGCCGGTGCCCGCTCGGTGCGTATCGCGACCCATTGCACCGAGGCCGATGTCTCGAAGCAGCACATTGAGTTCGCCCGCTCGCTGGGCATGGACACTGTGGGCTTTTTGATGATGAGCCACATGATTGCGCCCGAGCGGCTGGCCGAGCAGGCGCGGCTGATGGAAAGCTACGGTGCGACGTGCGTGTACATGGCCGATTCTGGTGGTGCGATGAGCATGCAGGATGTGCGTGAGCGGTTGCGCGCGTTCAAGGCGGTGCTCAAGCCTGAAACCCAGACCGGCATGCATGCCCACCACAACCTCTCGCTGGGCGTGGCCAACTCCATCGTGGCGGTGGAAGAGGGCTGTGACCGCATTGATGCCAGCCTGGCCGGCATGGGCGCCGGGGCCGGCAATGCACCGCTGGAAGTGTTCATTGCCGCCGCCGACCGGCTCGGCTGGAACCATGGCACCGACCTCTACACCCTGATGGACGCTGCCGACGATATTGTCCGGCCGCTGCAGGACCGGCCCGTGCGGGTCGACCGCGAATCTCTGGCGTTGGGCTATGCAGGGGTGTACTCCAGCTTCCTGCGCCACAGTGAGGCCGCTGCCGCCCGCTATGGCCTCAAAACTGTGGATATTCTGGTCGAGTTGGGCAAACGCGGCATGGTCGGCGGTCAGGAAGACATGATCGTCGATGTGGCACTGGATCTGTTGAATCGCTAGATATCGGTTGGCAACAGCCGCGAAGGTTTCGCGGCTGGGCTACGAAGCAAGCGCTATCAGACATGTAGGACACGTCCAATTTTGCTGTAGGCCCGTAAATCCCCGTCGAGCGCTTGCTAGGCTGCGATCCCACGATCAGGGACCGCGCGATGAGCGAGCCAAAAACCACCCCGCAATACACCAAAGCGCCCGACACCGGCCTGCGGGTCATGCCGCGGCCGATCACGCCGCAGAGTGCCGAAAGCCTCCCGCCGCCACCGGTCTACAGCTTCGAAAACCCGCCACCCAGAGAGCTTCTGCGGCCTGAACCTGCTGTCGGCGCCGAACCCGGCTTTTACCAAGCTGGCGCGAAAAGCCCCTTCCTTCAGGTGGGGGATGAAAGCGCCACCGCGAAGCGGTCATAGAGGTTAAAACCCCAAAAACCGCCCCTATTCTGTGTTTCATGACTGAAATGAAAGCGACCAAAACCCTCAAGATTCGAGTGCGAGACAAGCACGCAGCGCAGCTGCGTGAAGCTTCTCGTGCTGTGAATTTTGTGTGGAACTACGTAAACGAGTTGAGCAGTCGCTCGATTCGTGAGCGTGGTCGTTTTCTGTCGGCGTTCGACATTCACAAGTACACCAACGGGGCCGGCAAAGACCTGGGACTGCACAGCCAATCGGTGCAGGCTGTTGCCGACGAATATGTCACACGGCGCAAGCAGTTCAAAAAGCGCCAGCTACGCTGGCGCTGCTCGGGCGGCGCCCGGCGCAGTCTGGGCTGGGTGCCCTTCAAGGTCGGCGCTGCTGTCTGGAAAAACGGCCAGGTCGTCTTCAACAGACAGCACTTCAAGGTCTGGGACAGCTACGGCCTGGCGGGCTTTAAATTCAGATCCGGTAGCTTCAACGAAGACAGCCGTGGACGCTGGTATTTCAACGTCGTGGTCGAGGTCGACCGCCAGCTGTCGCCGGGCCAGGATGCCGTGGGTATCGACCTTGGGTTGAAAACCACCGCCACTTGCAGCGACGGTGACAGGCTCGAAAGCGGACGCTTCTACCGAGACCTTGAAAAGTCGCTGGGCACGGCCCAGCGCGCCGGCAAGAAGGCCCGTGTGCGGGTGATTCACGCCAAAATTGCGAACCGCCGCAAGGATGCCCTGCACAAGTTCAGCAACGCGCTGGTCGCGCGTTGTGGCGTCATTGTGGTGGGCGATGTGAACTCACTGAAACTCGCGAAAACCAGGATGGCCAAGTCAGTGCTGGACGCCGGCTGGGGTCAATTGAAAACCATGCTGGAATACAAATGCGATCACGCAGGCACGGTTTTCAAGGTTGTTAGCGAGAGAAACACCACCCAAACCTGTTCGAGCTGCAAGCAATTGCCGGACTCGAGGCCGAGAGGTATCGCAGGGCTTGGAATAAGGGAATGGACTTGTTGTGGGTGTGGTGTCACCCACGACCGCGACGTCAACGCCGCAAAGAACATTCTCGCGCTCGGGCATGAGCGTCCAATTGTGGGAATCCCCGCCCTTTAGGGCGGGGAGGATGTCAAAGGCGAGACATCGACTTGGCTGGGGGTGAGTGCGGCGGTGATGGAGGCGCATTTGAAGAAACTGGGCGACACGTTGGTGAAGATTGAGAAATTGCATCAGGACAGTTTTGGAAAATACGGCCACTTGAGGGCGCCGGAGTTTTTGGCTCAGCGAAAAGAATTGCTTAAAGAGCTCGATAGTCATCTGTTCGGCTCTAGAAATCTCAAGGGGCTTGCGACCTTCGATGGCCATCCCAAGTTGAAAAACGCGCTGGGGATTTCAAGTCGTAGCCTCGTTCATCATTGGCGCAAGGCCGGAGGAGCGGGGGCTATTCCTGGTTATTCCGAGCATGTTAAGGCGATTGCCAAAGCTACCGGATGGATGAAGACAGGCGGCTATATCGGCATTGGGATTGGCGGCGTTTCGGGTGTGATGGCGATCAAGGAGGTATGCGCTAATGGCGATGACCAACAGTGCAGAAAAGCAATGATTACCGAGGGTGGAAAGTTCCTGGGGGCAAGCTATGGAGGCTATAAGTTTGGAGGACTGGCGGCTGGCTATGCCGCATCCATTTGTGTGTTCGTGGGGGTACCTACGGCTGGAGTCGGAGCTGTGGTTTGTGCCGGTACCGTTGTTGGACTGGCTGCCCTAGCAGGAACGGTAGGGGGGGCAGCGCTTGGGGAGTGGGCTGGTGAAGTCATATATGAGCACGTCGTAGATTGATCAACGGCGGATCTAGCTCTGCTTCAGAGTTTTCTCAGCTCTTTCGAAAATTAGTATTCAGGGACGCCTCTGGACGTTCAGGTTGTGCTTGATAGGTGGTAATTCTGTTGATCTTGAATCTTGGGGTTGCGATTTTTTTCTGTGTTTTTATAAGTATTACTGTTGAGTTATATGTCAGGTGGCGCTGTCTATCCGGTATGTTGAAAGCACTGGGAAGAAGCTCGCTTTTTTCTTCGGTTCGTGAGGGGGATCTTGAGCATCAAGGTCGGCTCTTTAAAACAATGCTGTTAACGGACATTGGTACTGCGCTGATTTTTTCCCGCAGCAATGTGCGTACTGGCGTGCTTGATCCTGCCGATGTCGCTGAATTTCCTCGTCGCTTGAGGCTCATGGCAGTGACTTTTGTTCTTTCGTCTTACGCCAGTGTGTTATCGATTCTCGTTTGTGTAGTTCTTATGGGGCTGGATGACTTTGCCGAGCCTTATGCCTATATACCCTGGCAGGAGCTTGCGTTGTTTTATTCTTATAGTATTGCAGCTTTAATGCTCGCAGTGAGTGTCTGTCTAAGTGTCTATGCGATTCAGTGCCATTTGCCGGCTATGCTTGCTGCGATCAAGAAAGATCATCCTTATAGAGCCAAACTGGAGCAAGACCTGCGTTGGCACGGAACCTCGTGGCGCTCGATTCTGTTTGTGCTGATTTGCAGGACGGTGGCTGCCAATGGTCGCAAACTGAGAAATTTTGATGGCGATGTTTTTGATTTAAACACTTTGCCTACCCGCCTCAAGTGGGTGGCACGAGCCAACATAATCTGTGCGTGGACCGGCATTGCGTCTGCACTGATCGCTCTGGCGTTATACATTTTGTGGTGACCACCATCCCGGCTACTTTGGCACCAACCGCAATTCCCCCTGCCGATGTGCCTGCACATCCGCCTCACTGAACCACTGCGGTACGTACTCGCCACGAATGTAGCTTTCAGCCTGGTCGGCATAGTGGCGGTCAAACGGTACGCCGCTCTGGCCCACCGGGTTGATGCCCAGGCTGTTGGCCGGGTCGGCGAGGTCGATCAGGCGGCGGGTCGAGGGGCCGTAGTTGACCGGCCATGGCGCGGGGCCGGTGCGTGATGACAGGTTATTGGGGACCTCGTGGCTGCCGGGGGCCGGCAAGGGGCCGACGTTAAGCAGCCAGTCCAGAGGCTTCTGGGCACCCAGCGGATGGGCGTGGGTCAGTTGATGAACCTTGCCCCATTGCCACTGCTGCGAGTCATTGCCGTACAGGCTGCGCAGGTGATCGAGGCTGGCGCGCCAGGCGGCCTGGACGATCTCGCTGCGGCTTTCGCGGGCCAGCGTCTGACGGTCGTCCCACCACGGCGAATCGGCGTCGGCGGCCAGGCGCGGCATGGCCGAGTCGAACACCCGGGTTGAGAGCAGGGTGTCGAACAGGGCATCGCCCAGGTCGTCCTTGAAGGCTTTGTCTGCCAGGTTGAACAGCAACTGATTGAACAGCGTGGCAGCCACTGAGTCCAGCGGGTAGTCGCCTTGCCAGGTTGCAAGCTGGCCGAGCAGCGCCCGTTCGGCCGGGTCTTGAGTGGCTCGCAACAGCTCTGGCAACAGGGGCTTGAGGATGCTCGGCGCATAGTCAGTGGTGGTGCCCAGTTGCAGGGCCTTGCTCGACTTCAGGTCCCATTTCACTGAGGCATCACGCAGTTGCCGATCAAGCTGTTGGCCGCGTTGCGGTGGGTTGTAGTAGCCGGGAATCTCGAGGCCGGCCGGCGATAGCGGCTGGAAATTGGCCGAGATGATGTAGCCGCGGGCCGGGTTCTCTTCCTGGGGGTTGGCGCTGAACGGGTGAAAACCCGGTTTCTCGGCCTGGCCGCTGCTGCCGTCGAGGATGAAGGCCGGGTTGACGCCCTGTGGGCGGATTGGCAGTTGCCCGGCGGCCCACCAGCCAATGTCGCCTCTGGCGTTGGCCCAGACGATGTTCAGCCCCGGCGCCTGAATCTTCGCTGCGGCGCTGCGCATCTTGTCCAGCGTATCGGCGCGGTTGGCCTGATAGAAACCGTCGAGCACCGGGTTATCGGCCTCCAGAAATGACCACCACATGGCAATCGGCGTGCTGCCGGCCTGTTTGCCCAGTGCGTCGTTGATGATCGGCCCATGCGGCGAGCGGCGCAGGGTCAGGGTCACCGGTGGCTGGCCCTTGACCGCGATCTGCTGTTCGCTGCGGGTCATCTCCACCCAGCGGCCCTGATACCAGACCTGCTCGGGGTTGTCTGGGTTGGTTTTCTCGGCGATCAGGTCCAGGTCATCGTTCTGGAACATGGTCAGGCTCCAGCCGAAATCCATGTTGTGGCCGAGAAAGGCGAAGGGGTTAAGCGCCTGGTAGTGACCGTACAGCTCGAAATCCGGGGCCGACAACTGCGCCTCGTACCAGACCGCCGGCACCGAGAAGCGGATATGCGGGTCTCCGGCCAGCAGCGGCTTGCCACTGCGGGTGCGGCTACCGGCGATGGCCCAGGCATTGCTGCCTTCGAACTGTGGCAGGCCGGCGTCCTGCAAGGCCTGTTGGCTCAATTGCGCCAAGGCACCGAGGTCGTGCCAGTCGTTGTGGCTCAGCCCCGGCTGGCCAGCCAGCATGCCGTCGGGATGCCATTGCAGATCGAATACTTTCAGGTAATTGGCGCCCAACTCGTCACGCACGTAGGTCAGCAATGGTTCGGTACGAAACGCCGCAGCGAAGCTGTAGGCCAGGTAACCGCCGATGCTCAGGGTGTCTTCGGCGCTGAACGGCCGTTTCGCAATGCCCAGCAGGTCGAACTCCAGCGGCCTGGCGCGGCTGTCCTGGTACTGGTTGATGCCGTCCAGATAGGCCTCCAGTGCCTGCCAGGCCGGGGTTGTACGGTCCTGACGGGCGACATAGGCGTCGGCGTGTTCGCGGATGCGCAAGGTGCGGAACAGCCGGTCTGTGTCGATCAGTTTGGGGCCCAGTACCTCTGCCAGTTCACCGCGTGCCAGACGGCGCAGCATTTCCATCTGGAACAGCCGGTCCTGGGCTTGCACATAGCCCAGCGCCCGGTACATGTCGGCCTGGTTTTCGGCGCGGATATGCGGCACACCACGTTCGTCATAACGCACGCTGACCGGCGCGCGCAGACCGTTGAGGGCCAGTTCGCCGGCACGCACGGGTTGTTTGCTGTGGACGTACCAGGTCGCACCTGCGACAAGCAGGCCAAGGGCGATGGCGAGGACGGTAAGGCTGCGTTTCATCCGGTGTCTCTGCAAGTGGCTGGCTGACTGAAGCAGAGCCGCACCCTACAGTCTGTGACGGCGCCTGGGTAGTGCCAGCTTGTGGCTTGCCAGCCAGCGACAGACAGATGAAGATCAGTGCAACACCTTGCCCAGCGCCTGTGGATTTGCCATGACCGACACCTTCGACCCCGATCAGTTACGTGCCAGCCTGCAGCCGCTGAGCGCCGATGATGTTCTGTCGCCAGCCGGGCAGGCTTACCAGCGTTTCTACAGCCTGGGTGCATTGGGCGGTGAAAAGGTCATTCGCAGCTGGCTGGGCCGTCTGGATGTGGATCAGTACCAAATCGTCGGCCAGGTCTGGTTGCCGGAGCGACCGCTGGCGACACTGATCCTGATGCACGGTTTCTACGATCATATGGGTTTGTATCGGCATGTGATCGAGTGGGCGCTGGCGCAGAACTTTGCGGTGCTGTCTTGCGACCTGCCGGGGCATGGACTGTCCAGCGGCAGCCGGGCGAGCATTGGTGACTTCGCCGAGTACCAGAGCGTGCTGCAGCGTCTGCTGGCCGAGGCGCAAGCCTTGCAGTTGCCGCAGCCCTGGCACTTGTGCGGGCAGAGCACCGGCGGCGCCATCGTGGTCGACCATGTACTGCATCGCGGCAGCGACAGCCCGGCCCAAGGCCAGGTGATTCTGTTATCTCCGCTGGTACGGCCAAGGGCGTGGGGCTGGTCCAAGGCCAGTTACTACTTGCTGCGACCGTTTGTCAGCGGCATTGCCCGGCGCTTTACCGAAAACTCCAATGCCCCGGCGTTTCTGCCGTTTCTGATGGCCGACCCCTTGCAGCCGCGGCGCCTGCCCACTGCCTGGGTCGGGGCGCTGGCGCGCTGGATCGTGCATATCGAGAAGGCGCCACGCAGCGAACGGCAGCCGTGGATCGTGCAGGGCGAGTCGGACATGACCGTGGACTGGAGCTACAACCTGAGTGTGCTCAACGAAAAATTCAGCGACCCGCAGATTCTGATGCTGCGTGAGGCCAGGCACCACCTGGCCAATGAGATTCCCGAATTGCGCGCTCAGTATTTCGAGTTTCTCAATGGGCGCTTTCGGAGCTGAACCCACTTACAGGTTTGAGTTGCTCTGCCCGACTGCCAGGCCTGCCTTGATCGCCGCCAGCGCCGCCTGATAATAGGCCCGACCTTCGGGTGATTCGGCAAAGCTTGAGAACTGCTCCAGTTCCGGGTCCGAAAGGTCGCGGTAGACGTACAGCAGGGTGTTGTTGAGGTCTGCGGCAATCTGCGCCATCAGGCGTTCGCGCTGGCCTTCGAGCATGCCTTGGGCCTGACCACCGCCCAGCAGCCCCGGAATCATCTGGCTGAGGCTGTCGGCGGCGACGCCGGCCAGCGCCAGGCTGACCTCGGCACCGGCCTGCTTGGCCGGCAGCGCCTGGGCCAGATGGCCGATCAGCAATTGGCGGGTCGAGTCGGCCTGGATCACCGGCAGGCCCTGGGCGTGTTTGGCCAGTTGATCGGCGCGGGTGGCGGTCAGCTCGGCATTGACGATTTTGCGCCCCAGCGGCGACTGAAAAAAACGCAAGGCCGGAGCCGGATCCTTGAGGGTTTCGCGCAGCCGCTGCGCTGCGCGCTGGTCGACGGCCTGCGCCGCAAAACGCTGGTTGCTGTTGTTGACCAGGGCCTGGAACACCGCCGGTGGCAGGTTGGCCTGATAGCGCTGCTGCGCAGCCTTGAGCGCGTCATTGAAATGCGCCCGTTGTTGCGGCCAGCCAGCGGCCTTGTACAACTGATCGAAGTTGTCTGCCCAGGCAGGCAGTGCGCACAACAGCAACAACACAACACACAAACGACGCATTCGGGACTCCTGTCGGCAGGCCACTATTCTCGGTGCGTTAGCGGGGGTTTGTCGAGGCATGCCTGCGCCGGATCAATTAAAACTGCAACAGCCCGGTAACCCACTATTGGATAGCCGGGGTTACGGCTACTATAGGCAGCCTCTGAAAACGTTTGCGAGGCACTCGCAGTCAGTTTCTGAGGTGCTCCATGCACGCCACGCCCATCCCCACCGATCACCCCTTGTTACAGCGCATCGTTGACGACCTGGCCACCCGCGGCTGGTCGCAGCAGGACGTGTTCCTGCCTGATGAACTGACCCGCGAACTGGCCGCCGAGTGCCGTCGGCGTGCCGCTGCCGGTGACTTGGAGCCGGCCGGGGTTGGTCGTGGGCTGGCGCAGGAGGTGCGCGAGGGGATTCGCGGCGACCATATCCAGTGGCTGGAGCCTGGGCAGTCTGGTGTCTGTGACCAGTACCTGCAGGTGATGGACAGCTTGCGGACGGCCCTGAACCGCGATTTGTTCATGGGCCTTGAAGATTTCGAGAGCCACTTCGCCTTCTACCCGCCGGGGGCGTTCTACAAGCGGCATCTGGATCGCTTTCGCGATGACGACCGGCGCATGGTCTCGGCGGTGTTGTACCTCAATCCTGACTGGCAGCCCCAAGAGGGCGGTCAGTTGCGGATGTACCTGGAAAACGACGCGCCGCATGACGTGCAGCCGATCAGCGGTTGCCTGGCCATCTTTCTGTCTGGTGAGGTGGCGCATGAGGTATTGCCGGCCAGCCGCGACCGGCTGTCGCTGACTGGCTGGTTCAGGCGCCGGGGTAACGACGTCCTGGCCTGAGCCGGTTTCTCAACCTGTGACAGGCTTACGCTTGCGTACCGGCCCCACCCGTTTCTCGATCGCCTGCTGCAACTCCTTGCGCATCCCCAGCAGGAAGGCCAGTTCTGCCACCACGAACAGCGGGCCGATGATCAGCCCGGTCACGTCGTCGATGAACGCCGGTTTGCGGCCTTCGTAATAGTGGCCGATGAACTGGATGATCCAGCCAGTCACGAACAGGCCCACGCCCCATGCCAGCCATACGCTGGTGGATTGCTGTGCCAGGCTGGCACCGCTCCATAGGCATAACAGCAGCAACACCGACATCAATACGCCCAGTGGCCGGTCCAGACGCAGATAGAAACGCACCGACGCCACGGCGACCAGCAAGGCCGGTGACAGCCATAGGCCGTAGGCAAGTACCCCAGGGCGTGACAGAAGAATCGTCACGGCCAGTACGATCAGTGGAATACCCAGGAAGTGGGTCACGATATTGCGCCAATCACGGTGATAAGCCGCATATTGGCTGAGATGATCGACCAGGTTTTTCATTATTATTCCTGTCCGCAGCGTTGATGGGTTGGCTACACAGTAGCTGCTCCAGCAAACACCTGCCTACGAAAAAAGGGAGCAGAAATGACAAATGGAACGCTGTGGCGGTCGCGCTTGATGAGCGACTACTGGTTTGGGCAATTGCCGGCCGCCTTGCAAGACGCTTTATTGGGCGCTGCGCGACAACGGCGTATTACCCCAGGCAAGCTGCTGTTTGCTCAGGGTGACCCGCCCTGTGGCCTGTACGTGCTGCTTGAGGGCGCGGTGCGCATGGGCAGTGCCGGGCAACAGCGTCTGACGCCACGGCTTGAAGAGCTGGTGGCGCCGTTCTGGTTTGGCGAGGTGTCGCTGTTCGATGGCCAGCCACGCACGCTGGATGCCTATTCTCTGGTGCAGAGCATCTTTTTGCAGGTGCCCCAGCCGTTTATTGATCAATGGCTGCTTGAGCACCCTGAAGATTTACGCTTTTTTGCCCAGTTGCTCAGTAACAAGCTCGGCCTGCCATTGCTGCGCCCGGAAAAACTGCACAGCCTGCCGGATCGCGCCCGCGTCGCCTGGCGGTTGTTACTGCTCTGCGAAGGCTACGGGCAACTGAGCCATGCCCGGCGGCTGGTCGGTTTCGAGGCGATTGAAGCCTGCCCTACCGTAGCGTTGTCGCGCGCCGCCTTGCTGGAAGTCCTGCAAGACTTGCAGCAGCGCAGGATCATCCGGCTGGGCCAGGAGCAACTGGAAGTCTTCGATATCGATAAGCTGCGCAAGGCGGCCAATGTGCTGCGCGCCCGCGCACCCTGCTAACGTGCCAGCCCCTGGCGATACTGCGTCGGGGTCAGGCCGGTCCAACGCTTGAAGGCGCGGCTGAAACTGTCGACATCGGCAAACCCCAGCAGCGACGCAATCTCGCTGAGTGAGGCGTCCGGGTCGTTGATGTGCAGCAACGCAAGGTTTTCCCGGCACTGGTTGACCAGCAGATCATAGCGGCAGCCTTCGTCGGCCAAGTGCCGTTGCAGGCTGCGCAGGCTCAAGCCTAAAACCTGGGCAACGGTCTCGGCGCTCGGTTCGCCTTCGGGTAACTGCGCTTCGATCGCGCTGCGCACCCGTGGCTCCCAGATCAGCGCCTGGGCCTGTGCTGCCGGCTCGCCCGGCTGGGTGGCGCCGTCATCCAGGTGGCTGTCGAAGTCGCGGCTGGCGAACACCAACAGGTTGTGCGCCGCGCCGAAAAACAACGGCGCGCGAAACAGCTCCTGCCACGGCAGCGGGTTTTCCGGCTGGGGGCGTTGCAGGTGCACCTCCAGCGGTGCATAGCTACGCCCCAGGCGGTTACGGCAGGTGCGGACGTAGATGGCAGCAAAGGCATCGAGCATCTCGGGCACGGGAGCCGCGCAGTCTGGCGGTGGGCTGAAGCTGAATTCGTAGCGCTCGCCGGTTTTCTGGAAGCTCAGTTGCAGGGCGTCGCGAGTGGGGGAGTGATAGCGCACGATCCGCTCGAACACCTCGCGCAACGATTCGCTGGCCACCAGGGTGTAGCCCAGCGCATGAAAACTGGTCGGGCTGACAAAGCGTGACACCCGCAGGCCCAAGGCCGGGTCGGCGCTGGCCTGCACTGCCAGTTGCCACAAGCGTAGCGTCGCCCCCGGCGCCTCGCGCGTGTGCGGGTCAAACCCGGCTGCCAGGCACAGCCCGGCGCTGTCCAGGCCCAGGACGTCGAGTTGCTTGCGCAGAGCGCGGGTCCAACTGGCGAGGCTGCTTGGCTCGGGCATGCGCGATACACCCTGTGTTGGCTAGGGGAGAAGAAATGCTGTTATTTCTTTAAGGAATTAATAAATATCTTCTTATTCCTTAACGAATATATATTGCCTCCCTATACTCGCTGCATGGATACAGGCCTTCAGGAGGCGACCCCATGCATAACGAATCCATCCGTTATCTGATCGTGCCAGGTTGGCAAGGGTCGCCGGACGATCACTGGCAGACTCATTGGCAGAATAGCTTGCCCAACAGCGCCCGTGTACAACAGGCTGACTGGGACAAACCACGTCGGGAAGATTGGGTGGGTGAGTTGCAGCGTTCGATTGCCGCGCACAGCTCGCCGGTGATCCTGATCGCCCATAGTCTGGGCTGCATCACGGTGGCGCACTGGGCGCAACTGGCGCCGGTCGAGTCGCTGCGTCAGGTGCATGGGGCATTGCTGGTTGCGCCTGCCGACGTCGAGCGGCCCAATTGCCCGCCGGCGCTGCGAAATTTTGCGCCGATTCCCGATCACCTGCTGCCGTTCCCGACCCAGATTGTCAGTTCTGACAACGATCCGGCGGTCAGCACCCAGCGCGCCATGGAAATGGCCCGCCACTGGGGCGCCGAGGTGGGCTTTCTGAGCCAGGCCGGGCACATCAACGTCAAGTCCGGTCACCAACGCTGGGAGCAGGGCTTCGCCTACCTTTACCGCCTGCAAAGCCGCCTGGAGCAACAGTCGCGTCGGCGCGCTTGAGTCTGCGTTTTATTTATCAGCTCCGATCCGGGGCCATTTTTTGTAACGCCGGGGCCAGGATGGCGCTGGCGGGAGTTATTCATGAGTGTTCAAGAGATTCCTGGTCAGTCGTTTCTGACCTTCCCTGATGCTGACAAGAGCCCGCTGAGCATCCGTGCCAAGGCGCTGGTGTTCATTGACCCCCGTTCGCGGCAGTTGCGTACCGAAATGGAGCAACTGGCGGCGGGGCCGTTGCCGATCCTGATTCGCGGCGAACCGGGCACCGGTAAAGAGCTGCTGGCCCGCCACATTCATCGTGGCAGTGATCGCGGTGGTCTGTTCGTTTCGGTCAATTGCGGGGCGCTGAGTCCGACCTACGCCGAAGCTGAGCTGTTCGGCCACGCGCCTGGCGCCCACAACGGTTCACCGAGCAGCCGCGCCGGCTGGTTCGGTTCGGCCAACGGCGGCACGCTGTATCTGGATGAAATCGGCGACCTGCCGCTGCCGATTCAGAGCAAGCTGTTGGCCGCGCTGGAAAATCATGAAGTCACCCGGGTCGGCTCACAGCAGCCCAGCCCGGTGGATGTGCGCCTGGTCGCGGCGACCAGTATCGACCTGGCCAAGGCCGTGGCGGCGGGCAAGTTTCACGAGCGCTTGTACCATTACCTCAGCGAAGGCCGTCTCGACCTGCCTGCCTTGCGCGAGCAGCCGGGCAATATCCTGCCGTTGGCCGAATACTTCGTCGGTATCTACAGCCAGCGCCTGAACCTGCCGGTGCAGTTGATCAGCGATGCCGCCCATGAGGTGTTGCAGGCCCACGACTGGCCGGGCAATACCCGCGAGCTGGAAAATGTCATCCACTTCGCCTTGCTGGTCAGCAGCGGTGAAGAAATTCTGCCAGAACACCTCAACCTGCCGGGCAGCAACGATCCGCTGGCTGAAATTGAACGCCAGACGCGTCGTTTGCTGGGCAATGCCGAGCCTGCGCAACTGGCGCAGCTGAAAAGCCTGTTGCAAACACTGACCGGGCGCCTTGAGCAACTGCCGGGCTGAGCCCTTTGAGTCACTGATTTCAACGCCGTAGTCCGTGATGGGCTGCGGCGTTTTTTTGCCAACTGGTCAGGAAATAGCGCACCAGAGGCTTATCTGTAAAAGTAATAAGAAGATTGATAAAAAGTATTTTGTGGTAATAAAAAAGCCCGCTAATGTCTGCTCCACGTCCCAATGGCCACCATCGGGACCCTCAAATACTCATAAGCAACACAGATCCTCCAAGGGGCAACGCATGAAAAAGACATTCCTGATGGCCGCACTGGCAGTGGCGTTCTCGACAGGCCTGGCACATGCCGGCGAGAAACTGGTGGTTGGCGCGACCCCGGTTCCGCATGCCGAAATCCTTGAGCTGATCAAGCCGACCCTGGCCAAGGAAGGTGTGGACCTGGAAATCAAGGTTTTCACCGACTACGTGCAGCCCAATGTACAGCTCAACGAGAAGCGTCTGGACGCCAACTACTTCCAGACCAAGCCTTACCTGGACGGGTTCAACAAAGGTAAAGGCGCGACCCTGACCACCGGTGTCGGTGTACACGTCGAACCCTTCGGCGGCTATTCGTCGAAATACAAGAGCCTGAACGAGCTGCCTGAAGGCGCCACCGTGGCGATCCCCAACGAGGGCAGCAATGCCGGCCGTGCCCTGTTGCTGTTGCAAAAAGGCGGCCTGATCACCCTGAAAGACCCGACCAACGCCCTGTCGACCCCGAAAGACATCGCAACCAACCCCAAGAAGCTGAAATTCCGTGAGCTGGAATCGGCGGTACTGCCGCGTACCCTGAGCCAGGTCGATCTGGCGCTGATCAACACCAACTACGCGCTGGAAGCCAAGCTCAACCCGAAAAAGGATGCACTGATCATTGAAGGCGCCGATTCGCCGTACGTGAATTATCTGGTAACCCGTGCCGACAACGCCAACACCGACGCGATCCAGAAGCTGTCCAAGGCGCTGACCAGCCCTGAAGTCAAAGCTTTCATCGAGAAGAAATACGACGGCGCGGTATTGCCGGCGTTCTAAGCAGTAACAGTTTCATTAGCAGCATTTTCGCGGCTGAAGCCGCTCCTGCAGGCGTACGCCCGTAGGAGTGGCTTCAGCCGCGAAGCATTTGAAACCAGTCATATGCATATTCAATAACGGTATTTAAATTTAATTTCTTATATCGATACAGTTACTCCATTCAGTTCCTGGTCCTTTGAATCGGAGTACTCATGCCAGCAGCCTCCCTCGCTTCTTCAGCCGCACAATCGGCCAGCCAATCCTTCGAAGTACGCCCTTTGTCCGGCAATGTCGGTGCAGAGATTGTCGGCCTGGATTTGTCTCGCAGCCTCAACGACAGCGACTTTGCCCGGGTCCATAAAGCCCATCTGGACCACCATTTGGTGGTGTTCCGTGACCAGCGGATCACCCCGCAGCAGCAGATCGATTTCAGCCGCCGTTTCGGTGTATTGCAGATCCACGTGCTCAAGCAGTTCCTGTTGGCCAACCACCCGGAAATCCTCATCGTTTCCAATATCGTTGAAGACGGCCAGCCCATCGGCCTTGGCGATGCCGGCAAGTTCTGGCATTCGGACCTGTCCTACAAAGAGCTGCCAAGCCTGGGTTCGATGCTCTATGCCCAGGAGCTGCCCAGCGAAGGCGGCGACACATTGTTCGCCGACATGCACAAGGCTTGGGAAACCCTGCCTGAGCATCTGCGCAAGGCCGTGGAAGGCCGCAAAGCAGTGCACAGCTATACCGCGCGCTACCGTGACGGTCACAACGCCGAAAACTGGCGGCCGACCCTGACCCCCGAGCAACTGGCTCAGGTGGTTGAAGTGGCGCATCCGGTGGTGCGTACCCACCCGGAGAATGGCCGCAAGGCGCTATTTGTCAGTGAAAACTTCACCACCCATATCGTTGGTGTGCCTGAAGACGAAAGCCGCCAGATCCTCGCCGAGGTGTATGCCCACAGCACCCGCCCCGAGAACGTCTACCGCCATCAATGGCAGGACAACGACATGGTGTTCTGGGACAACCGTTCATTGATCCACCTGGCGACCGGCTGCCCGGCCCATCTGCGCCGCCGCTTGCACCGCACGACCATTCAGGGCACTGCGCCTTACTGATCAGCCGTACCGATTTAGAGGAGCGCCGACATGAATGCTGTCGTGCAAAGCCATACGGCTAGCCATAACAATCCCGCGCAACAGGCCAATCAGCCCGCCGCTGAGGCCTTGTTGCAAGTACAGAATGTGAGCCTGGAATACCGTACCCCGGAGCGGGTTGTGCGGGCGACCCATCAGGTCAGTTTCGAGGTCGATCCGTCTGACCGCTTCGTCCTGCTCGGCCCTTCGGGCTGCGGCAAGTCCACCCTGCTCAAGGCGGTGGCCGGTTTCATCAGGCCTAGCGAGGGGCAGATTCGCCTGGCCGGTCATCAGGTCAGCGAACCGGGACCGGACCGCATCGTGGTGTTCCAGGAGTTCGACCAGTTACCGCCCTGGAAGACGGTGATCGAGAACGTCATGTTCCCGCTGCTGGCCTCGCGCACCCTCAAGCGTCCCGAGGCGTTGGAGCGTGCCAAATACTATCTGGACAAGGTCGGCCTGAGCGCTTTCGCCCAGGCGTACCCGCACACTTTGTCTGGCGGCATGAAAGCGAGGGTAGCGATTGCCCGCGCGCTGGCCATGCAGCCGAAGATCCTGCTGATGGATGAGCCTTTCGCCGCGCTCGACGCGCTGACCCGGCGCAAGATGCAGGAAGAGTTGCTGGAGCTATGGGACGAGGTGCGTTTCACCCTGTTGTTCGTCACCCACTCCATTGAAGAGGCGTTGGTGGTCGGCAACCGCATCCTGTTGCTGTCGCCGCATCCGGGTCGGGTTCGCGCCGAGATCAACAGCCACCAGTACGACTTGCAGAGCCTGGGCGGGGTGGGGTTTCAGCAGACCGCGCAGCGCATCCACCGCTTGCTGTTCGACGAGCAGCCTGGTGGCAGCCAGACCGAGCGTGAACTGGGCTTTCAGGACATACGCATCGCGTATTGAGCATTCACCGGCAGGCCTGGCCTGCCCGCAGAGATTCAAACCATGAGTATTTCCACCAATCCGTCTTCGCCGCGCCGCGAAGAATATGAAGTCGCGCTTGAGCCATTCGTGCAGAGTGAGCTGGCCCGTGACATTCCCCTGCTGCAGCGCATCTGGCAACTGGGCTGGGTGCGCAAGACCCTGATCATGATCGTCCTGGCCGTGCTCTGGGAAGTGGTCGCCCGCATCCAGGCCAACGACCTGCTGCTGCCGAGCTTCTTGCAGACTGCCAAGGCGTTCTATGACGGCCTGCTCAGCGGCGAACTGCTGGGCAAGGTATGGATCTCACTCACCGTGCTTATTCAGGGGTATCTGATCGGCATCGTCCTGGCCTTTGGTCTGACCACCCTGGCGGTGTCGACCCAACTGGGCCGTGACCTGCTCAGTACCCTGACCGCCATGTTCAACCCGCTGCCGGCCATCGCCCTGTTGCCGCTGGCGTTGCTGTGGTTTGGCCTGGGCCAGAACAGCCTGATCTTCGTCCTGGTGCACTCGGTGCTCTGGGCACTGGCGTTGAACACCTATGCCGGTTTTCTGGGGGTGTCCGAGACGCAGCGCATGGCCGGTCGCAACTATGGCCTCAAGGGGCTGCGCTTTGTCTGGCACATCCTGATTCCGGCGGCGCTGCCGTCGATCCTGGCTGGCCTGAAGATTGGCTGGGCCTTCGCCTGGCGCACCCTGATCGCCGCCGAACTGGTGTTCGGCGCCTCGTCGGGCAAGGGCGGCCTGGGCTGGTACATCTTCCAGAACCGCAACGAGCTGTACACCGATAAGGTGTTTGCCGGCCTGGCTGCGGTGATCCTTATCGGCCTGCTGGTCGAGAACCTGTTGTTCGCCAATATCGAGCGTCTGACCGTTAAACGCTGGGGCATGCAGCGCTAAGCATCATTGAATTCCAAGAGAGCATTTTCATGAGCAAGACTTTCAAACGCGCTGGCCTGACCGGTCTGGCGGCGACTTTCCTGCTGGGCGGCCTGCTCAGTGGTACGGCCCAGGCCGAAGGCAAGATCAGCATCGCCCAACAGTTCGGTATCGGTTACCTGATTCTGGACGTGGTGCGCGACCAGAAACTGATCGAGAAACACGGCAAGCAACAAGGTCTGGATATCGAGGTGAACTGGAACAGCGTTTCCGGCGCCACGGCGATGAACGAAGGCCTGCTGGCCGGCGCACTGGATGTGGTGTCGGCCGGCGTACCGCCGATGCTGACGGTATGGGACCGGACAAAGGGCAAGCAGAACGTCAAGGCCATTGCCTCGTTGGGTTCGATGCCCAACTACCTGCTGACCAACAATCCGAACGTGAAGACCCTCAAGGACTTCTCGGAAAAGGACCGTATCGCCGTACCGGCAGCGGGAGTGGGTTTCCAGTCGCGGACCTTGCAGATCGAAACTGCCAAGCAGTTCGGTAACGACAACTACAAGAAATTCGACAATATCTCGGTGAGCCTGGCCCACCCGGATGCCACGGCTGCGCTGCTTGCCGGTGGCTCGGAGATCAATTCGCACTTCTCCAGCCCGCCGTTCCAGTACCAGGCGCTGGAAAACCCTAACGTACATAAAGTGCTCAGCTCGTATGATGTGCTCGGTGGCCAGGCTACGTTCAACGTCCTGTACACCACCCAGAAGTTCCACGACGAGAACCCCAAGACCTACAAGGCGTTCTACGACGCACTGGCCGAAGCCGAGAAGATCATCAAAGCCGACAAACCGGCCGCCGCGCAGACCTACATCCGTGTCGAACAGTCCAAACTGCCATTGGCGCTGGTCGAGAAGATCGTCGCCGATCCGGAAATCGACTTCACCATCACCCCGCAGCGCACCTTCATCTATGCCGAGAAGCTGCATGAACTGGGCGTGTTGAAAAACAAGGCAGCGAGCTGGAAGGACTACTTCTTCGAAGAAGCCCACGGTACGCCGGGGAGCTGAATAACCAGTGTCGGCCATATAGCGCAATAAACACCGAAGCTTGCAGGAGCAGCTTTAGCTGCGAAGCCTTCACACAGCGTCTTCGCGGCTAAAGCCAATACTGTTCAATCAGGTACTGTATACCCCCGGTGGGAGCGAGCTCTGCTCGCGAAGAGCCGGTAAAGTCACAGCATCTGCTGCGAATGTGCTGCCGCCTTCGTTGTGGTTCGGCACTCCGACAAGCGGAGCGCCGGCCGGCCACTCCCGCCGAGATTTGTGTACTTAAGCGAACAGCGTCGCGGCTAATGCTGAGGTACATCCACAGCCGATGTGCTGGTTTCTCTGGCCTTTTCGCGAGCAAGCTCGCTCCTACTTCTGCCAGTACCCGACTCCTTTGCGACAGAGCATTGTTGACGCCTCTCTCGATACTTTGAGCAGGCCGTTATGGCGATGCGTATCTACCGCTACGATCCGCTGGACCGTCTGGCCAGGACCAGAACCCTGGCTGCTGGCGAACATTCGTCGCCCGGCTTCAATGGCGAGTTGCCCGACCCGCTGACCGGGCACTACCTGCTGGGCCATGGCTATCGGGCGTACAACCCGGTGCTGATGCGTTTCAACAGCCCCGACAGCTTGAGCCCGTTTGCCGAAGGCGGGATCAATGCCTATGCCTATTGTGCGGGTGATCCGGCCAACCGCTCGGATCGCTCGGGGCATGCAGTGGATGATCATATGAGGTCGTTCCTGTGGATCGGCCTGGGGCTGTTCGGCGCAGCATGGGGCGTCAAACTGGCTGTACCTTCAATCCGGAAAGTGCTCGCGGGTGGAACTGCGGCCTCAGCCAAACTGGCGGCAGCTGGCGCGGTCGGTCAATTGGCGGCCAGCACGGCATTTACGGTCAGCCGGGTTATCGCTGCGGTGGACCCGCGATCGCCAGTGGCTGATCCGCTGATGTGGGCCGCCATCGGGCTTGGATTACCCTCGGTCGGCTCGCGGGTTTCCTCGTTTTTTTGGGGCAAGCGTGAAGGGCGTTTACAGGCTGCAGCCATGGTTCGCGCCAAGCAAGCCCAAGCCATGGTGCAGGAACAGTGGCACCTGCGGCTGGATCTGCGGGTAACACGTCAGGCCGCTCAGTTGCCGGCCGCAGAACGACTGGCACTGGTGCTGCAGCCCTGGTTGCAAGCCATGAGCAGGAATTCTCGTGCGCCGGTGCAGAGCATCGCAGCGTCCGTACGCGGACGTTAGCTGCCAACGCGACTGTCTGCGGTAAACAGCCGGCCTTCACGGCGCAGATTGGCGAGGGTGATGCACTTCGTGTTTCGCCAATGCTTGAGCGCAAGGAACCCTTGCCCGTTCCCCGCAGTCGCATATTCACATCACTCAATGACTCTCCATTTCAGATCTGCATCCACCAAGGAGCCTGCATGCCTGTTGTCCCTGCAAGACTGCTTTGGGTGCCTCTGGCTGCGGCCTTGCTGTTGGCCGGTTGCGGCGAAAAGCCGCCCGAGCAGCCCAAGCTGCCGCGGGTCTATGTTCAGCAAGTGCAGGCCGAGAATTTCGCCGCCAGCGTGGCGCTGACCGGCGATATTCAGGCACGCATTCAGACACCGCTGTCGTTCCGGGTAGGCGGCAAGATCATCGAACGTTACGTCGATGTGGGCGCGCGGGTCAGCGCCCGTCAGGTGTTGGCCCGTCTCGACCCCAAGGATTTGCAGGTCAATGTCGATTCAGCCCAGGCCGCGGTGGTGGCCGAGCAGGCGCGGGTGACCCAGGCCAAGGCTGCGTTCTGGCGTCAGCAGCAGTTGCTGCCCAAGGGCTATACCAGCCAGAGCGAGTTCGATGCTGCCCAGGCGCAATTGCGTGGCAGTGAAAGCGCGCTCAAGGCCGCCCAGGCGCAACTGGCCAACGCCCGTGAGCAATTGAGCTACACGGCATTGGTGGCTGATGCACCAGGGGTGATCACTGCGCGGCAGGCCGAAGTGGGCCAGGTGGTGTCGGCCACCCAGCCAATTTTCGAGCTGGCCGGCGATGGTGAGCGCGACGCGGTGTTCAACGTTTATGAGTCGCTGTTCGTCGAGCCACCGGGCGATCAGCCGGTGCAGGTCAGCCTGCTCGATAACCCGCAGCTCAACGTCATGGGCAAGGTGCGCGAGGTGACGCCAGCGGTCTCGGCGCAGACTGGCACGTTGCAGGTGAAAATCGCGCTGCAGCCGCTGCCTGAGGGCATGAGCCTCGGTTCGGTAGTCAGTGTTGCGCTCAGCCCGCCGGCCCGGCCGCGGGTCGAGTTGCCCTGGGCGGCATTGACCAAGAATATCGGCCAGGACATTGGCCAGCCGGCGGTGTGGGTGGTCGATGAACAGGGCAAGGCGCAGCTGCGTACGGTCAAGGTGGCGCGCTACCTGACCGGCAAGGTCATGATCGATGACGGTTTGCAGCCCGGTGAAAAGGTCGTGACCGCCGGCGGGCAATTGCTGCACCCGGATATCGAGGTGGAAATCGCCGAGCACAAAACCTCAGCCGCCGGAGCACAGCCATGAAGCGCAGTGTCTTGATCCTGACCAGCGCCGTGCTGCTGGCCGCCTGTGGCAACGATGACCCGCCGCCAGAGCCGGTGCGGCCGGTGGTTTGGGTAAAGGCCCAGGCCGAGTCGCAGCAGGACTTCGGGCGCTTTGCCGGCAACATCCAGGCGCGTTATCAGAGTGTGCTGGGCTTCCGGGTGCCGGGGCGCATCGCCCAGCGCGCGGTGGATGTCGGCGCCGAGGTCCGCAAGGGCCAGTTGCTGGCACGCCTGGACCCCACCGATCAACAGAACACTTTGCGTAACCGCGAGAGCGATCAGGCCAGGGTCGAGGCGCAGTTCATCAATGCCCAGGCCAATGCCCGCCGTCAGCAGACGCTGTTTGACCGTGGGGTCGGCGCCCAGGCGCAACTGGATATCGCCCTGACTGACCTCAAGACCAGCCGCTCGTCGCTGGACCAGGCCCGTGCGGCGGCGCAGCAGGCCCGCGATCAATTGAGCTACAGCGAACTGCGCAGTGATCACGAGGCGGTGGTGACTGAGTGGAAAGTCGAAGCCGGGCAGGTGGTCAGCGCCGGTCAGGAGGTGGTCACCCTGGCCCGGCCGGATATCAAGGAAGCGGTGATCGACCTGCCGGCCGAACTGCTCGACCAGTTGCCAGCGGGCGTGCAGTTCAATGTCGCCAGCCAGCTTGATCCGAGTGTCAGCACCACGGCCAGCTTGCGTGAAGTCGAACCACAGCCGGACGCCTCGACCCGCACCCGGCGGGCGCGTCTGACCCTGGCCGAACAGCCGGCGGCGCTGCGCCTGGGCACGGCGATCAGCGTCACCCTGAGCTCGGTGGTGGTCCCGCGCGTACGCCTGCCGCTCAATGCCTTGCAAGAACAGGCAGGCCAGAGCCGGGTATGGGTGGTCGATGCCGCCAGCCAGACCGTCAACCCCAGGCCGGTCACCGTCATCAGCCGCACCGCTGAGAGCTTTTTGCTGAGCGAGGGCGTCAAGCCCGGCGAACAGGTGGTAACCGCAGGTATCAACAGCCTCAAGCCGGGGCAGAACGTCAAAATCGATAAGGACAGCCCGCGATGAAAGGCGGTTTCAATCTCTCCGAGTGGGCCATCAAGCATCAGTCGTTCGTCTGGTATCTGATGTTCGTCGGCCTGCTGATGGGCGTGTTCTCCTACATGAACCTGGGCCGCGAAGAAGACCCATCGTTCACCATCAAGACCATGGTCATCCAGACCCGCTGGCCCGGCGCAACGGTGGATGAAACGCTCAATCAGGTGACCGATCGGATCGAGAAAAAGCTCGAAGAGCTGGACTCGCTGGATTATGTGAAGAGCTACACCCGGCCGGGTGAGTCCACGATCATGGTGTTCCTGCGCGACACCACCAGTGCCGCAGCGATTCCAGAGATCTGGTATCAGGTGCGCAAAAAGGTCGATGACATTCGCGGCGAGTTTCCGCAGGGCTTGCAAGGGCCGGTGTTCAATGACGAGTTCGGTGATGTCTACGGCTCGATCTACGCCTTTACCGCCGACGGGTTCAGCATGCGTCAGCTACGCGATTACGTGGAGCAAGTGCGCGCCGAGATTCGTGAGGTCGACGGGCTGGGCAAGGTCGAGATGATCGGCCAGCAGGACGAAGTGATTTATCTGAATTTCTCGACCCGCAAGCTGGCCGCGCTGGGGCTGGATCAGCGCCAGGTGATGCAGAGCCTGCAGTCACAGAACGCGGTCACCCCGGCCGGGGTGATCGAAGCCGGTCCCGAGCGGATCTCGGTGCGCACCTCCGGCCAGTTTGCCTCGGAGAAAGACCTGGCGGCGGTCAATCTGCGCCTTAACGATCGTTTCTACCGGCTTAGCGATATTGCTGATATCGAGCGCGGGTTTACCGACCCGCCTGCGCCGCTGTTTCGTTACAACGGCCAGCCGGCCATTGGCCTGGCGATTGCGATGAAAGATGGCGGCAATATCCAGCAATTTGGTCAGGCCCTGCATGCGCGGATGGATCAGGCCACCGCCAACCTGCCGGTGGGGGTCGGGGTGCATAAGGTCTCCGATCAGGCCGAGGTGGTGGACAAGGCGGTGGGCGGCTTTACCAGTGCGCTGTTCGAGGCGGTGATCATCGTCATGGTAGTCAGCTTCGTCAGCCTCGGCATTCGTGCAGGTCTGGTGGTGGCCTGCTCGATCCCGCTGGTGCTGGCCATGGTCTTCGTGTTCATGGAGTACAGCGGAATCACCATGCAGCGCATTTCGCTCGGTGCCCTGATCATCGCCCTGGGCCTGTTGGTGGACGATGCGATGATCACCGTGGAGATGATGGTCACCCGCCTGGAGCAAGGCAAAAGCAAGGAGGAGGCAGCGACCTATGCCTATACCTCGACAGCCTTTCCGATGCTCACCGGCACGCTGGTCACTGTGGCCGGATTCGTGCCGATTGGCCTGAACAACAGTTCCGCCGGCGAGTACACCTTTACCCTGTTTGCAGTCATTGCCGTGGCCATGCTGGTGTCCTGGATCGTCGCGGTGCTGTTCGCGCCGGTGATCGGTGTGCACATTCTCAGCAGCAAGGTGAAGAAGGGCAGTGAAGAGCCTGGGCGGATCGGCCGGGCGTTGAACGCCAGCATGCTGTGGTCGATGCGCCATCGCTGGCTGGCGATCGGCTTTACCATCCTGCTGTTCGCCCTGGCGCTGTTTTCCATGCGCTTTGTCCAGAACCAGTTTTTCCCGGCCTCGGACCGGCCGGAAATCCTCGTTGATCTGAACCTGCCGCAAAGTGCCTCGATCAATGAGACGCGCCAGGTGGTTGATCGCCTGGAAGCAACCTTCAAAGACGACCCGGACATCACCCGCTGGAGCACTTACATCGGCCAGGGCGCGCTGCGCTTCTATCTGCCGCTGGACCAGCAATTGCAAAACCCTTTCTATGCCCAGTTGGTGATTGTCAGCAAGGATCTGGAGGCTCGTGGTGCATTGACCGAGCGCCTGCGTCAGCGCTTGCGTGAAGACTTCGTCGGCATCGGCTCGTTCGTCCAGCCGCTGGAAATGGGCCCGCCGGTGGGGCGGCCGTTGCAGTACCGGATCAGCGGCCCGGATATCGACAAGGTGCGCCAGCATGCCATCGAGCTGGCGGCGTTGCTGGATAACAACAGTCATGTGGGCGAGGTGGTGTTCGACTGGAACGAACCGGGCAAGGTGCTGCGCATTGATATCAACCAGGACAAGGCGCGGCAACTGGGCTTGTCGTCCGAGGACGTGGCGTCGGTGATGAACAGCGTGGTCAGCGGTTCGACCATCACGCAGGTGCGGGACGATATTTATCTGCTCAATGTGGTGGGGCGCGCCGAAGATGCCGAGCGCGGTAGCCCTGAAACTTTGCAGAACCTGCAGATCGTCACCCCGCAGGGCACCTCGATCCCGCTACTGGCCTTCGCCACGGTGGGCTATGAACTGGAGCAACCCTTGGTGTGGCGCCGCGACCGCAAACCGACCATCACGGTCAAAGGTGCCGTGCGTGACGAAATCCAGCCCACCGACCTGGTGGCCCAGTTGAAGCCCGAGATAGACAAATTCACCCAAGGCTTGCCCAGTGGCTATAAGGTCGCCACCGGCGGCACGGTTGAAGAGAGCAGCAAGGCGCAAGGGCCGATTGCTCAGGTGTTGCCGCTGATGCTGTTCCTGATGGCGACCTTCCTGATGATCCAGTTGCATAGCGTGCAGAAGATGTTTCTGGTCGCCAGCGTGGCGCCGCTGGGGCTGATTGGCGTGGTACTGGCGCTGGTCCCCACCGGCACGCCGTTGGGCTTTGTCGCGATCCTCGGGGTGCTGGCGCTAGTGGGTATCATCATCCGCAACTCGGTGATTCTGGTGACCCAGATCGATGCTTACGAACGCGCCGGCTACCTGCCGTGGGATGCTGTGGTCGAAGCGACCGAGCACCGCCGTCGTCCGATTCTACTGACGGCGGCGGCGGCTAGCCTGGGCATGATCCCGATTGCCCGTGAGGTGTTCTGGGGCCCGATGGCCTACGCCATGATCGGCGGGATCGTGGTGGCGACCCTGCTGACCCTGCTATTTCTGCCGGCACTGTATGTAGCCTGGTACCGGATCAAGGAGCCGACTGAGGAGCAACGGCATCAGGCACCGGTGAGGGCGACTTGAGCGATGCCGTCGGCTCAGGCCGCCATGGTCGTTACCAAGCTGGCGCGAAAAGCCCCTTCCTTCAGGCGGGGGATGAAAGCGCCACCGCGAAGCGGTCATAGGGGTTAAGATCCATAAAACCGCCCCTATTCTGTGTTTCATGACTGAAATGAAAGCGACCAAAACCCTCAAGATTCGAGTGCGAGACAAGCATGCAGCGCAGTTGCGTGAAGCGTCTCGTGCTGTGAATTTTGTGTGGAACTACGTAAACGAGTTGAGCCGTCGCTCGATTCGTGAGCGTGGTCGTTTTCTGTCGGCGTTCGACATTCACAAGTACACCAACGGGGCCGGCAAAGACTTGGGACTGCACAGCCAATCGGTGCAGGCTGTTGCCGACGAATATGTCACACGGCGCAAGCAGTTCAAAAAGCGTCAGCTACGCTGGCGCTGCTCGGGCGGCGCTCGGCGCAGCCTGGGCTGGGTGCCCTTGAAGGCCGGCGCTGCTGTCTGGAAAAACGGCCAGGTCGTCTTCAACAAACAGCACTTCAAGGTCTGGGACAGCTACGGCCTGGCGGGTTTTAAATTCAGATCCGGCAGCTTCAACGAGGACAGCCGTGGACGCTGGTATTTCAACGTCGTGGTCGAGGTCGACCGGCAGTTATCGCCAGGCCAGGACGCGGTGGGTATCGACCTCGGACTGAAAACCACGGCCACCTGCAGCGACGGTGATCGCCTTGAAAGCGGCAGGTTCTACCGGGATCTGGAGAGCGCCCTGGGCACGGCCCAGCGCGCCGGCAAGAAAGCCCGTGTGCGGGCGATCCACGCCAAAATTGCGAACCGCCGCAAGGATTGCCTGCATAAGTTCAGCAACGCGCTGGTAGCGCGTTGTGGCGTCATTGTGGTGGGCGATGTGAACTCACTGAAACTCGCAAAAACCAGAATGGCCAAGTCGGTGCTGGACGCCGGCTGGGGTCAATTGAAAACCATGCTGGAATACAAATGCGATCACGCAGGCACGGTTTTCAAGGTTGTTAGCGAGAGAAACACCACCCAAACCTGTTCGAGCTGCAAGCAATTGCCGGACTCGAGGCCGAGAGGTATCGCAGGGCTTGGAATAAGGGAATGGACTTGTTGTGGGTGTGGTGCCACCCACGACCGCGACGTCAACGCCGCAAAGAACATTCTCGCGCTCGGGCATGAGCGTCCAGTTGTGGGAATCCCCGCCCTTTAGGACGGGGAGGATGTCAAACAGGCTCGATCCACAGTTCAATCGCCGTAAGGTTCAGGGCCCTGCCGGGATTGAGAGCTTCGTTGGAAAAGGTGATGGTCAGGTCGCCGTCCGCAGGTGAAAAACGCAGGGTGGAATCATGCTGCAGCGGGAACAGGACTTTGTTGTTGATGACGATGTCGACTTCTTCCTGGGTGCGGGCGTTTTCCACTTTCACCCTGAGGTAGGTACTCGGGGTCGGGTGGCTGGCCGAGGCCCAGAGTGCATAGTGGATGGTGAAGGGTTGGGCGGTGCCGATGGTGATTGTCTGGCTGAGTGCTTCGCGGTTGTACAGTGGCAGAGAGTATTTACCGCCCTGCCAGTAAACCGGCAGCGATTGCGCATTGGTTTGCCAATACTCGGTTGAGGCCAGCCCGTCATCGTCAGCGAAGTGGCTGTTCTTGATCAGGTTTACTTTATCGTTGGCGCACGGCGTCACCGCCTGGATGGTGGATACGGTCATTGTTTTTATCCTTGAATGATTCGGTGATGTGGCGAGTCGCAGCGGGCTTGACTCAAGCGCTCAGGTACGTCGCCCAGAGTTTGAAGCCGGTGATATGTACCGCCGTCCTTTTGCCTTGGTCAGGTAGCGGGATCAGGTCGGAGAAAGTGATGCCCAGGTAACCGTCGTTCGAAACGATCGGCTGGACATCTTCATGGCTGTACGTTTGCCACTCGGTATCGCGAACCATGGTGATATGGCTCTGGTGGTCAGACGCCGCATAGAAACCGGTGCTGATCGCCGCGCCGTCGTTACCTGAGTCGGCAATGAGTTTTGCAGTGAACGCCCACGTTACGGTGAAGGGCGCGTCTCGTCTTACCGGGATATTCTGTTGCAAGTGGTCGCCGGTTTTCAGCAGTACGCTATATAAGCGGCCTTTGTAATTTGGCAGTTCAGGTGTTTCCGGGTAATAGGTGCTAAACCAGTGTTCGAAGTTCTGGTCGATGAAATAGCCATTCTGGATAAGGTCGTTCACGATCGTTCCCTTGATCGAAGTGTGCATAGGTAAAGAGAGGGTCCTTCCTCTCTCGGTGTGCCTTGTCTTCAGGCATGAATGGACGTAATAGAACCTGAGCGCTTTTGTCAAAAGGTTTGACGATCAATGACCCAAGCTACTTGATTCAACCACGCCGCCACACGCTGGCCAGCCAGGGCTGTTGGTCCCTGGGTAGCCCGGCTGGGCGGTAGTAGTGTTCGAGTTCGACAAAACCTGCGTCAATCAGCAGTGCCTGCCAGGCCGGCAAGTCGTGATAAGACCCGTAGCGCGGACCGTTCCAGCCTTCCTGGTTCTGGCCACGGGGGTTGGAACTGAACAGCACGCCGCCGGGCTTGAGTGTGGCGTGCAGTTGGCGCAGTACGCGGGGCAGTTCCTGACGTGGCACGTGGAAGAGCGAGGCGTTGGCGAAGATGCCGTCGAACCGGTTGGCGGGCAGGTCCAGCGCCAGGAAGTCCTGATGCCATACCTCGCAGCCTGTATCGGTGCGGGCCATTTCAGCAAAGCGCTGGCTGCCATCGAGCCCGGTCGGATGATGACCCAGAGCGCTAAACACCTTCAGGTCCCTGCCCGGGCCGCAACCGAAGTCGAGAATATGCAAGGGCGCTGATGCATCGAGGTGGCGCAGCAGGGCCTCGATGTTCTGGCTGACGTCATGGTCACGGGTGCCCTCGCGAAAGCTCTCGGCTGATTGGTCATAGTGAGCCAGCGTGTTGCGGGTGATCTGTTGCAGGGTGCCGGAGTCGAGCTTCATCGATGGTATCCAGTGCGGGTATTCAAATTAATACGCTGGCGAGCCGTCACTCAAGCGTCCGGCCAGCATAGGGCACCCAGATTTCCCGTACGGGTGCCCACGACGAATTGTTGCCTACCCGGTCGATGATGCAATAAGTCGCTGGAAGTGTCTGCCCGCCACCGGCCTCGGAAATCAGCGCCGACGGCACCACGAACTCTACGGCGTCGCCGACTTCGTCAGGCTGCAACGGCGGCAGGTCCATGCGCAGGTCACCCCAGCTCAAGGTGATCTCGTCGTGCGGTGCCATGTTCGGATAAGGCTCGATGATCAACGGCAGGCCGTCGTGCAGGTGGCGGCTGTTGAGGCCGCGGCGCTCCACCGAGGCCGGCAGTGCCAGTGGCGCCAGCCCCTGGTTTTCCTCCTGGTCGATGTCCATCAGCGTGCCGCCCGGTGCGTCGAGCTTGACCCACACTTTGCGGCATACCGATGACATGGGTGAACCGCCGACTTTCATGACCCGATAACTGGCCCTGGCCTTGCCGTTGTGCAGGAAGCTTTCCGGTACACGCAGCGCCACAGGCTGGTCGAGATCCTGGCAGGTGAGAATCTTCGACGCGACGTAGCAGTCATTCCAGTACAGCTCGATCAGATCACCGGTGTCCATATCTGGATAAACCGGCACCTCGATCATCAGACTCGAGGCCTGGCGAATGCCAATGCCATGGCGGCAGGTATGGGGAATGTCCGGAGCGGGGAGTTTAGGCGCAGCCTTCGTGCAGTAGGTATGGCTCATATCCAGATACTCGTGTGTTCAAGTCATAAAGCCAGACAGTGGGTAATGAACGGCAAAGGCGAAGTGCGTTATTCGCCCGCGCTGGCTAATCGATATTCATTGGTTAAGTTGTCTTGAATAAAGGATGAATCCCGGCCGTTGATCATTGGCAGCTGGGTGAAAATTAGTGATTTCAGCTAATTGGCTTTATGGCTTGCTGTCAACAGTGGCTAACTTGCTAAATGCTGTTTTTTAAAGAATCAGAAAGATCCTACAGGAGGCGCGCAGGATTATTACTGGCAGGTTAAGTGGGGTCTGACCTGTTCAGGTAATACTAGGAAGCTGGCACTTTAGTCTGTAGGAGCCGCTTTAGCGGCGAAATCTTCGCGGCTAAAACCATTGCTGCTCGATCAAGCACTTCATTTCTTGTGGGAGCTACCAAGGTAGCTCCCACCGGGGACATGAAGCACTTAACTGAATAGTGTGGCGGTTAAAACGCAGGTGGGGGCAGGATCAAAAACGGCTGCGTTCAAGAAACTGCCGTGTCCGCTCCTGCTGCGGGTTGGCAAACAGTGCCTTGGCTTCGCCCTGTTCGACGATCACGCCCTTGTCGATGAAGATCACCCGGTTGGCAACATCCCGGGCAAAGCTCATCTCGTGGGTGACGATGACCATGGTGCGGTTTTCTTCGGCCAGGGCGCGAATGGTGCTGAGCACCTCGCCGACCAGCTCCGGATCCAGCGCCGAGGTCGGTTCATCGAACAGGATCACCTGCGGCTCCATGGCCAACGCCCGGGCAATCGCTACCCGTTGCTGCTGACCGCCGGACAGCCGCTTGGGGTAGGCGTCTTCCTTGCCGCTCAGGCCAACCTTGGCCAGCAACTGACGGGCCAGGGCAATGGCTTTTTCTTTCGCCACTTTCTTGACCACCACCGGCCCTTCAATGATGTTCTCCAGCGCCGTGCGGTGCGGGAACAGGTTGAAGTTCTGGAACACGAAACCGACCTGTTGCCGCAACTGGCGGATCAGGCCTTGCTGCTGGCTCAACGGCCGGTTGCCATCGATACGGATATCGCCGATCTGCAAGGAGCCGCCCGAAGGTTCTTCGAGCAGATTCAGGCAGCGCAGCAAGGTGGTTTTGCCCGAGCCGCTGGGGCCGATGATCGCCACCACCTCACCGGCCTCGATACGCAGATCAATGCCTTTGAGTACCTCATTGCCCTTGAACTGCTTGGTGAGCCCTTTTATTTCAATCATGGCTCAAGACTCCAGATCATGGCGGTTGACCCGGGCTTCCAGGCGGTTCTGCAGGTGTGAAAGCACAGTGGCCAGCACCCAGTAGATCAGCGCGGCGGCCAGGTACATGGTGAAGATCTCAAAGGTGCGGGCGGTAATCAGTTGCGCCTGGCGGAACAGCTCCGGCACCTGGATGGTGGCGGCCAGCGCGGTGTCCTTGACCAGTGAGATGAAACTGTTGCCCAGGGGCGGCAGAGCGGTACGCGCAGCCTGGGGCAGGATCGCCCGGCGCATGGTCTGCCAGCGGGTCATGCCGATACTGGCTGCCGCTTCCCATTGCCCGCGGTCCACGGCGCCGATCGCTGCACGCAGGATCTCACAGGCGTAGGCCGCCATGTTCAGCGAGAAACCGATCAGCGCGGCCGGCAACGGGTCCAGTTCCACACCCAGTTGCGGCAGGCCGTAATAGATCATGAACAGCTGCACCAGCAGCGGCGTGCCGCGAAAGAACGACACGTAGATGCGGGCGATCCAGCTCACCGGCTTGATGCGCGACAGACGCATCAAGGCCAGTGCAAAGCCCAGTATCAGTCCGAAGAACATACCACCCAGGCTGAGCACGATCGTGTAATACGCGCCTTTGAGCAGAAAAGGCGCGGATTCGAGCGCGAGATTCAGGCTCTCTTCAATCATTTAGTCACGTCAGCCCCGAAGTACTTCTCGGACAGCTTGGCCAGGGTGCCGTCAGCGCGCAGTTTATCCAGCGCCTTGTCGATGGCTTCATGCAGCTCGGGCTCGCCTTTGCGCAGCGCGACACCGGCTTCCTGGCGCGAGAAAGGCTCACCGGCGACTGCCAGGGTGTCTTTGGTCTTGGCGATCAGCTCCAGGGCTGCCAGGCGGTCGACCAGAATGGCGTCGATGCGGCCGACACGCAGGTCCTGGTATTTGGTCGGGTCATCGTCGTAGGTCTTGACCACGGCGCCCGGTACATTGCTCTTGAGCCATTGCTCGTAGTTGGTACCCAGGCCGACGCCGATTTTCTTGCCGACCAGATCCTGGGCGGTCTTGATGCTGCCTTCGTCCTTCTTCTGGGTCAGCGCCTGGATACCGGATACGGTGTAGGGCTTGGAGAAATCGTATTTTTTCTTGCGCTCTTCCGAGATGGTCACCTGATTGACGACTACGTCCAGACGCTTGGATTCCAGTGCGGCGAGGATGCCATCCCACTTGGTTGGCTGGATCTTGGCCTTGACGCCCAACTCTTTGGCCAGCGCCTCGGAGAGCTCGACCTCGAAGCCGCTGAGCTTGCCGTTGTTATCCACAAAACTGAACGGTGGATAAGTGCCTTCCAGGCCCACGTTCAGGGTGCCGCTGTCCTTGATTTTCTGCAGTTGTTCGCCGGCCATGGCCTGGCTGGCCAGACCTGTGCCAAGCGCCAGGCTCAGGGCCGAGAGGAGGAGGGTACGGCGGATAGCGGAAATGTTCATGCAAGCCCCTTGTTTGAATGCGATACAAGACAGGAATCAGACGCTGCCCTGGCTGCCGAAGTGCCGGAAAACACCAGGGTTTTACGGCAGCTTGGCAGTGGAGCATGTCTGTTGGAGCGCGACTATAAGAGGTGTGCCTTATAGTTAAAAATAATTAATTATTGGCTTTATATTCTTTTTTGTTTTTTCACTGCCTGTGCCGCTCTGGCACACGGCATTCAGCTTGCGAACTGGTCAGCATAGGCAAACAGTGCCGGTGCGCCACCGGTATGCAGGAAGATGATCGGGCCATCGTCGAAGCGCTGACGACCGATACCGTCAAGCAGGCCGGCCATAGCCTTGCCAGTGTAAACCGGATCCAGCAGCAGGCCTTCCTGGCTGGCGACCAGTTTGATCGCTGCCAGCGTGCCGGCATTGGGTTCGCCGTAACGAGGAGCGTAGTACTCATCCCACAAGTTGACCTTGAAACGCTCCGGCAAGGCCACGCCAAGCAGTTCGGCGGTGCGTTCAGCCAGCCCCTGAACCTTGGGTAATTGCGCCTCTTCGCTGCGTGACACCGTGACGCCAATCACCGGCAGGTCAGGATGGCTGTCAGCCAAAGCCAGGGCCAGGCCGCTGTGGGTGCCGGCACTGCCAGAGGCGGTGACGACCGCAGCGAAGGTCTCGCCGGTCTGTTCGATTTGCTCGGCCAATTCGAACCCGGCGCGCACATAACCCAGTGCACCGACCGGGCTGGAGCCACCGATAGGCACCAGATAGGGCTTTTTGCCGCTGGCATGCAGGCGCACCGCCAACGCTTGCAGCAGCTCATCGGCGTTGTCGAGGCTCTCTACCAGTTCGACCTTGGCATCGAACAGCTCCAGCAGCAGGCGATTGCCGTTCTTCAGGTAATTGGGGTCTTCGCTGCCGATAGGGTTTTCCAGCAGTGCGACGCAGCCCAGGCCCAGGCGGGCGGCGAGGGCAGCGGTCTGGCGGACATGGTTGGACTGGATGGCGCCGGCGGTGATCAGCGTGTCAGCACCCTTGGCCAGTGCATCGGCGGCCAGGTACTCAAGCTTGCGCACCTTGTTGCCGCCCAGAGCAAGGGTGGTGGTGTCGTCGCGCTTGATATAAAGGTCGCGGCCGACCCAGGCTGACAGGCGTTCGAGCTTTTCCAGAGGTGTCGGGGCGCCGATCAGGTCCAGGCGCTTGAAACGGTCGAGCTGTTTTTTGAGCATGGGGCTATGGGTATCCCTTTGGACATTCTTGAGGGCGTTCATGGCCCGGCGGTATGGCAAGATCAGTGACTATATGCAGACGATTCCTGCACGGCAACAGGCGTGCTCTTATGCCTTGGACGCTTATTTCCTACAGAAATTGATATTTTTTCAACTCTGGCATTTGCCGTAGAGTGGAAGGCGAGGCCGCTACCCAAGGGTGGCTGTCACCCGTGATCAGCAGGAGAGTTCAGCGTGAGCGAGATTCCAAAAGGGACTGCCGAGGGCCGCGTCAGTCACTGGCAGTTGCAGCACATCGTCGGTCAGTTGCGTGAGGCGCGGGATGACTGGCGCACCCGTAACCGGCGGGTCAGCGGTGAACATGGCGGTCGTGAACTGCCGTCGCGGGCGGCCATGGGTGAAATCCTCGAAGCCTTGGCCGGTGCACTGTTCCCGATGCGCCTGGGCCCGGTGGACCTGCGTGAAGAGAGCGAAGACTTCTACGTCGGTCATACCCTGGATGTGGCGTTGAATGCCTTGCTGGCGCAAACCCGCCTTGAGCTGCGTTATGTGGCCCATCAGCAGGGGCAGAGCATCGAGGGGATCGACCAGAGGGCGCTGGAACTGATTCAGGACCTGGCCCTGGCCCTGCCGGGCATTCGCCGCCTGCTGGACACCGATGTGCTGGCCGCCTATCAGGGTGACCCGGCGGCGCGCAGCGTCGATGAAGTCTTGCTGTGCTACCCCGGCATTCTGGCGATCATCCACCACCGCCTGGCGCACCATCTGTACCGCGCCGGCTTGCCGTTGCTGGCGCGTATCAGTGCTGAAATCGCCCACTCGGCGACCGGCATCGATATCCACCCCGGTGCGCAAATTGGCCCGAGTTTCTTCATCGACCACGGCACCGGTGTGGTGATCGGCGAAACCGCGATCATCGGTGAGCGGGTGCGTATTTATCAGGCGGTGACCCTCGGCGCCAAACGCTTCCCGGCCGACGAGAACGGTAACCTGCACAAAGGCGAATGCCGCCACCCGATTGTCGAGGACGACGTGGTGATCTACGCCGGCGCGACCATTCTGGGGCGCATCACCATCGGCAAGGGCTCGACCATCGGCGGCAACGTCTGGCTGACCCGCAGCGTCCCGGCCGGCAGCAACCTGACCCAGGCCAACCTGCTGCACAACGACGACGGCACCCAGAAGTAACGGTTTTATGGGGGCACGTAGGAGCTGCCGGGCGGCGATCCGCTTTAGCAGCGAAAAGCTTCGCGGATAAATCCGCTCCTACAAGATTTTTTGTTCTGCCCCGTCGTCACGGAACGATTGGTTTATTCCTCACGTCCTACCCCTGATCCGAGCGAAGTCCTACGGCAGCGATTGGTCATTTACTGGCCAATCGTGTTTAAATTGAACGTTCAGTCAATTTAGAACGGTGGTTCGCTGCCCGCTCACATCAGGAGGCCAACCCTTGCATTACCCTCGTCTTGTCCCTGTTTTACGGACTCTGGAGGCGCATCCAGTATGAATGTCTCCCACCCCGCCGCCAGCAGCCAAGTGCGCATGAATGCGCCGGTTTTCTATTTCGCGGCAAGCTTCATTCTGGTGTTCGGCATTGTCGTCATCAGCTTTCCCGAAGCCGCCGGCCAATGGCTGCTTGCAGCGCAGAACTGGGCGGCCAATACGGTCGGCTGGTACTACATGCTGGTCATGACGCTGTATCTGGTCTTCGTGGTGGTCACCGCCTTATCCGGCTACGGCCGGATCAAACTCGGTGCCGACCACGACGAACCCGAATTCAGCTACCTGTCCTGGGCCGGCATGCTGTTCGCCGCCGGGATCAGCATCACGCTGTTTTTCTTTTGCGTTTCCGAACCGCTTACCCACATGTTGCAGCCGCCGCAAGGCGAAGCCGGTACCGCTGACGCGGCGCGCCAGGGCATGCAGTTGCTGTTTTTGCACTGGGGCTTGCATGGCTGGGGCGTGTTCGCCTTTGTCGGCATGGCACTGGCGTACTTCGCTTATCGGCACAACCTGCCGCTGGCCTTGCGCTCGGCGTTGTATCCGCTGATCGGCAAGCGCATCAACGGCCCGATCGGCTACGCCGTCGACGGCTTCGGCATCATCGCCACCATCTTCGGTCTGGGCGCCGACATGGGCTTTGGCGTGCTGCATCTGAACTCCGGTCTGGATTATCTGTTTGGTGTGGCCCATACCCATTGGGTTCAGGTCATGCTGATTAGCGCAATGATGGGCGCGGCCATTCTGGTCGCGGTATCCGGGGTAGAGAAGGGCGTGCGGGTCATGTCCGACATCAACATGCTGCTGGCCTGCGCGCTGTTGCTGTTCGTGCTGTTCGCAGGTCCCACCCAGCACTTGCTCAATACCTTGGTGCAGAACGTCGGTGATTATCTGGGCGCCTTGCCGGTCAAGAGTTTCGACGTCTATGCCTACCAGCAGGCTGATGGCTGGCTGGGTGGCTGGACCGTGTTCTACTGGGCCTGGTGGATTGCCTGGGCGCCGTTCGTGGGTCTGTTCATTGCACGGATTTCCCGCGGCCGCACCATTCGTGAATTCGTCTTCGGCGTACTGTTCATCCCGTTGGGTTTCACCCTGGCGTGGATGTCGATCTTCGGTAACAGCGCCATCCATCAGGTGCTGGAATACGGCATGACTGCGCTCGGCCAGTCGGCCATCGACGACCCGTCGATGACCCTGTACCTGCTGCTGGAAACCTACCCCTGGAGCAAAACGGTGATCGCCGTGACGGTGTTCATCAGCTTCGTGTTCTTTGTCACCTCGGCAGACTCCGGCACTGTGGTGCTCTCTACCCTGTCGGCCAAAGGCGGCAGCGCCGACGAAGACGGCCCGAAGTGGCTGCGGGTGTTCTGGGGGGCGGCTACTGCGCTGATCACCAGCGGCCTGCTGTTTTCCGGCAGCATCGATGCGCTGAAATCGGCGGTGGTGCTCACCTCGTTGCCGTTCTCGCTGATTCTGTTGCTGATGATGTGGGGGCTGCATAAGGCCTTCTACCTGGAGTCGCAGCGTCAGTTGGCCCAGCTCTACTCGCTGGCACCGGCTTCGGGCGCGCGCCGTGGCGGCTGGCGCCAGCGCTTGAGCCAAGCGGTGCATTACCCGTCACGCGATGAGGTATACCGTTTTCTCGATCAGGTGGTACGACCGGCGATTGACGAGGTTACCGCTGTTTTCGTCGAAAAAGGCCTGAGCGTGACTCAGGTGCCCGACCCGGCCAATGACCTGGTGACGCTGGAAATCGGCCATGGTGAAGAGCGGCCGTTTATCTATCAGGTACAGATGAAGGGTTTCTTCACCCCATCGTTCGCCCGTGGCGGGATGGGCTCCAAGCAACTCAATAACCGCCGCTACTACCGCGCCGAGGTGCATCTGAGCGAGGGCAGTCAGGATTACGATCTGGTGGGCTACACCAAAGAGCAGGTCATCAATGACGTGCTCGACCAGTACGAGCGGCATATGCAGTTCCTGCATCTGGTGCGCTAGCTCTTGAGCGTCTGGCCATGCCTTTGCCCTGGGGCATGGCCAGACTCAGCCCTATGGACCTGATTGCAGGCGCCAGCAAAATATTGCTTGTGAGTTTTGTCCGCTGGTGGCAAATTCCCATCGCCAAAACCTTGGCGTCATCAAGGTGGCGCTTGTACCGTTGCCTGGTAACGGCTACCAGCCGCTTTGCAGGCAGTCAGGCTGCCGATCCGACGAGCCGCAGGAACCGGATGGACAGAACCCGGTCCTATTTACCCTGCAAATGAAAGTTTCATCTTCGATTTGTGGAAGAGGGCCGATTTGCGGGCCTCAACGCTGGCATGCGCAGGGACTTTTCTTTATCGTGTGCGCCCCGTAAAACTTGTTCGAGTATTCAGAATGTTGGAAGCGTCTCTCAGTCAGTTGGAACAACTTGTCAGTGATCTGGTTCAGCAGAACCAGCAACTGCAAGACACCAATACCCAACTGCGTACCGAACTGGCGCAGGCCAGGGAAGAAAACGACAGCCTGCAACTGAGCCTGCTGGAGCATGAGGAGAAGCAGGGCAGCACCGCTGCGCGCATCCAGGCTCTGGTTGACCGCGCTACCAGCGCCAGTGCCGTGAACGCATGAGCCAAGACAACGGCGTGACCGTGCTCTCGATCCTGGGCAATGACTACTCGGTCAAGGCCCCGGCGGGAGAGGAGCAGACTCTGCTGCAGGCCGCCGCGATGCTCAATACCTCGCTGGCCGAGACCAAGCGTTCCTATCCGACGCTGATCGGCGACCGCTTGCTGGTATTGGCAGCCCTTAACCTGTGCTCCCGGCACATCCAGCTCGAAAAGCAGCACAAGGCCGAGCTTGCGCGCTATCAGGAACAGGTCGAGGCCACTGTGCACACGATTTCCCGGACGCTCGCGCAGAGCTGATCCGGGAGCGTGGCAGCAGGCTCAAGCAGCCTGCATCACCCGGCGGATGTCCGCCGCCAGTTGGCGAACGCGATCCTGCTCGGTGTCCCACGAGCACATGAAGCGTGCGCCGCCTTTGCCGATGAAGGTATAGAAGCGCCAGCCCAGACCGGTCAGTGCGGCAATCGCCGGCTCAGAGAGCTGCAGGAATACGCCGTTGGCCTGCACCGGAAACATCAGTTCGACCCCAGGTACATCCTTGACCAGTTCCGCCAGTAACTGCGCGCACTGGTTCGCGTGCGCGGCGTGGCGCAACCAGGCGTCGTTTTCCAGCAGCCCGACCCACGGCGCCGACAGATAGCGCATTTTCGACGCCAGTTGCCCCGCCTGCTTGCAACGGTAGTCAAAGTCTTCTGCCAGCTCGCGGTTGAAAAACAGAATCGCCTCACCGACCGCCATGCCGTTTTTGGTGCCGCCAAAACACAGCACATCCACGCCTGCTTTCCAGGTCAGCTCCGCCGGCGTGCAGCCCAGATGCGCGCAGGCGTTGGAGAAGCGTGCGCCATCCATATGCAGGTGCAGGTTGAGTTCTTTGCAGGTGGCGCTGATCGCCTTGAGCTCTTCGGGTTGATAGACCGTGCCGATTTCCGTGGCCTGGGTAATGGTCACCACGCGCGGCTTGGGGTAGTGGATATCCTGGCGCTTGAGGGCGATCTCGCGGATGGCCTCAGGGGTCAGCTTGCCCGCGGTAGTCGGGGCGACCAGCAATTTCGAGCCATTGGAGAAAAACTCCGGTGCGCCGCATTCGTCTGTTTCAACGTGGGCGGTTTCCGAACAGATCACGCTGTGGTAACTCTGGCACAGTGCCGAGAGCGCCAGGGAGTTGGCTGCGGTGCCGTTGAAGGCGAAGAACACTTCGCAGTCGGTTTCGAACAGACGGCGGAAACCATCGGCGGCGCGTGCCGTCCATTGATCGTCGCCATAAGCGCGTTGATGTCCCTGGTTCGCCTGTTCCATGGCTGCCCAGGCTTCAGGGCAGATACCGGAATAGTTGTCACTGGCGAACTGTTGGCTCTGGTCGGTCATGGCGGTTCCTTATTATGCGAAGGGGCCGTGTTGGCCTGCCTTTTGAGCGGGCCGGGCACCTGTTTTCATGGATGGTCATACATTAGAGAGACTCATGGATCTTTCCAACCCGCCATTTCTGCCCAAACGAGACCGCGCGCTGGATTTGCTCAAATGGCTGGCGATGTTGAGCATGTTGCTCGACCATTTGCGCTACGTGGGGCTGGCGCTGGATGTGCTTTACGTACCGGGGCGGCTGGCGTTTGCCTGGTTCTGCCTGGCCATTGCGGCCAATCTGGCGCGGCGCAGCGCCGCCGAAATCGGTCCGCGAGTGCGCTGGCGTTATTTGGGCTGGATGGTTGCCTTCAGCGCACTGTCCGAACTGCCGTACCGGCTGTTCATGCCCGACGCCCAGACCTTTAACGTCATGCCGACCCTGTTGCTGGGACTGTTGGTTGCCCAGGGCTGGCGCCAGCGTATGGTTGCGACCCGCTCGATGGCTTTCGCTGCTGTACTGCTGGGGGCGTTGTTGCAGCAACACCTGATGTTCGGCTTCGCCGGAGTGATGCTGCCGCTGGTGATGCTGATGGTCTTGCAGCGGCCCAAATGGCTGGCGCTGTTTCCGGCCGTACTGTGTGTGATCGCCAACGCCTGGCAAGACATGCTTGCCGGGATCGGCTGGGGTGATCCGGTATCGATCGGTGCCTTGCTGGTGTGCCTGTTGGCGCCATTGGCGGGGCTGGCCGTGCTGGGCAGCAAGCCCGGCTTCAAGGTCTGGCCGATGCGTCGTTGGGCCTATGCCATCTACCCTGCGCACTTTGTGCTGTTGTGGGGGATACGCCAGATACTTGAGTAAGGATCACGGTTAAAGACAATACTGCTCAGATAAGCACTGCATGCCTTTGTAGGAGCGACCTTGGTCGCGAAGAGGCCGGTAAAGTCACAGCAGATGTAGTGTTTTCACTGGCCTCTTCGCGAGCAGAGCTCGCTCCACCGGGGCATACAGTACCTAAGTGGGCAGTACTGCTTTAAAAAGTCTCCGGGCTGCCATCGCTCAGCAGAAAATTCCCCGGCCCGCTGTTATCCAGCGTCGGGACTTGGGCTTCGTCTTTGAGGTCCACCCCCGACAACTGCCGCCGGCACGCCTCGCGCATCAGGTACATCAGGCGGAAGGCGGCCATGCCGTAGCTCAGGCCTTCGAGCCGGACATTGGAGATGCAGTTGCGGTAAGCGTCGTTCAGGCCGACCTTAGGCCCCCAGGTGAAGTAAAGCCCCAGGCTGTCCGGTGAGCTGAGCCCCGGTCGTTCGCCGATCAGAATCACGCTCATCTTCGCGCCCAGGCGCTGGCCCACTTCGTCGGCCACTGCGACCCGGCCCTGTTGCACCAGCGTGATGGGCGCCAGCGACCAGCCTTCCTCCCGCACTGTCTCCAACAGGCGTTCAAGAAATGGCAGGCTATGGCGTTGCACAGCCAGGGACGACAAACCATCGGCGATCACGATCGCCAGGTCATAGCCTGTGCCTTGTTGCGCGGCATATTCGTCCAGCGCGGCAGCCGACTCTTCGTTCAGGCGCCGCCCCAGGTCCGGGCGCTGCAGGTAGGTGTGGCGGTCGGCGGCGGCGCTGTGCACCAGCAGAGTTTCGAGCTGGCGTTGTTGCAGTTCGGCGCTCAGCCCGGCGTGATCGAAAGGCAGATGCACCGCGTCACGGGCCTGGGCGTGGGCGAACTGGAAGTCCAGTTGCGCGGCAGTGGGCAGGCTGGTGCCGGCCCGGCCCAGGGCAATGCGCGCCGGGGTCAACTGGCGCAGTTGCTGCCAGGGATTGGCAGTGGCGGGGGATTTATCAGACATGGCGACCTCTCAAGCCAGTTGTGCCAGGGCCTGGCGAAACGCTGGCGGCAGTTCGTCGCCCATGCGCAATTGTCCGCCCTGTTGCTGGAAGATGCCCATGCGCGCCAGCCACGCCTCGAACTCCGGCGCGGCGTGCAGGCCCAGCACTTTGCGTGCATACAACGCATCGTGGAACGAGGTGGTCTGGTAGTTGAGCATCACGTCATCAGAGCCTGGAATCCCCATGATGAAGTTGATCCCCGCTGCGCCCAGCAGGGTCAGCAGCACGTCCATATCGTCCTGATCGGCCTCGGCATGGTTGGTGTAGCAGATGTCACAGCCCATGGGCACGCCCAGCAGCTTGCCGCAGAAGTGGTCTTCCAGCCCGGCGCGGATGATCTGCTTGCCGTTGTACAGGTACTCCGGGCCGATGAAGCCGACCACGGTGTTGACCAGAAACGGATTGAAATGCCGCGCCACACCATAGGCGCGGGTCTCGCAGGTCTGCTGGTCGACGCCGTGGTGGGCGTTGGCCGACAACGCACTGCCCTGGCCGGTTTCGAAGTACATCAGGTTGTTGCCCAGAGTGCCGCGCTTGAGGCTCAAGCCGGCCTCGTAGCCTTCCTGGAGAATCTTCAGGCTGACCCCGAAGCTGGCGTTGGCCGCTTCGGTGCCGGCGATGGACTGGAACACCAGGTCCAGCGGCGCGCCGCGCTCGATGGCGGCGATCGAGCTGGTGACGTGGGTCAGCACGCAAGACTGGGTGGGAATCTGGTAGCGCTGGATGATTGCGTCGAGCATCTCCAGCAAGGTGCAGATCGAGCTCATGCTGTCGGTGGCCGGGTTGATGCCAATCATGGCGTCGCCGTTGCCGTACAGCAGGCCGTCGACGATGCTCGCGGCAATGCCGGCCGGATCGTCGGTGGGGTGGTTGGGCTGCAGGCGGGTAGACATCCGGCCGCGCAGGCCCTGGGTGTTGCGAAAGCGGGTTTCGACACGGGTTTTTTGCGCGACCAGCACCAGGTCCTGGATGCGCATGATCTTCGACACCGCAGCGGCCATTTCCGGAGTCAGGCCCGGCGCCAGGGCTTTGAGGCTGGTTTCGTTAGCCTGTTCGCTGAGCAGCCAGTCGCGCAGCCCGCCAACGGTCAGATGGCTGACCGGGGCAAAGGCCAACGCGTCGTGGCTGTCGATGATCAGCCGGGTCACTTCGTCGCGCTCGTAAGGGATCACCACTTCCTGCAAGAAGTGCTTGAGTGGCACATCGGCCAGGGCCATCTGCGCTGCGGCGCGTTCGGCGTCATTCTGCGCCGCGACTTCAGCCAGATAGTCTCCGGAACGGGCCGGGCTGGCCTTGGCCAGCAGCTCGCGCAGGCTGTCGAAGTGCCAGGTCATGTGGGCGATGGTGTGGGTAAATCCGGCCATGAATCATTTCTCCTGTGGCGGCCGCTTTTCAGCGGCCGCTGCAAGGGGTTAACGCAGTGACTGTTCGGCCGCCTGAATCGCCGCGAACTCTTCTTCCGGGGTGCCTGACACCAGATGGTGGCGGCTGTACAGGGCGAAGTAGGCAATCAACAGAGCGTAGATGACGGCCGCGCCGATCACGACCCGTGGATCAACCAGGAAGCCCGCCACCAGCGCCACTGCTGCCAGCACCAGAGCCACGCCCGAAGTCAGTATGCCGCCAGGGGTACGGTACGGCCGCGGCATGTCAGGACGGCGAACGCGCAAGGTGATGTGGGCGGCCATCATCAGTACATACGACAGCGTGGCGCCGAAAACCGCGACCAGAATCAGCAGGTCGCCCTGGCCGCTCAGCGACAGGCCAAAACCGATGATGCCCGGTACGATCAGGGCCATGACCGGCGCTTTGTTGCGGTTGGTCAGCGACAGCCCGCGTGGCAGGTAGCCTGCACGAGACAAGGCAAAGATCTGCCGCGAGTAGGCATAGATGATCGAGAAGAAGCTGGCGATCAGACCGGCCAGGCCGACCAGGTTGACGAACTGGCTCATCCAGGTCGAGCCGCCATAGACCTTGACCAGCGATTCGACCAGCGGGTTGCCGGAGGCCACCAGCGCCTGGGCGCCGGCTGCGCCAGGGCCGACCAGCAGGATCAACCCGGCGAAGGCCAGCAGCACCAGCATGGCGCCGATCAGTCCGCGCGGCAGATCACGCTTGGGATCCTTGGTTTCTTCGGCGGCCAGTGGCACCCCTTCTACCGCCAGGAAGAACCAGATGGCATAGGGCAGGGCGGCCCAGATACCGATATAGCCGAACGGCAGGAAGCTGCTCGCGCCCTTGGCCTCGGTGGCCGGAATGTCGAACAGGTTGGCGAGCTGGAAGTGCGGGACCATTGCGATGATGTACACCGCCAGGGCGATGGCCGCCACGGCGGTGATGGCGAACATCAGCTTCAGGGCTTCACCGGCACCGAGAATGTGAATGCCGATGAACACCACATAGAACACCAGGTAGATCACCCAGCCGCCGATGCCGAACAGCGACTCGCAATAAGCGCCGATAAAGCAAGCAATGGCGGCCGGGGCGATGGCGTACTCGATGAGGATTGCAGTGCCGGTCAGAAACCCGCCCCAAGGGCCGAATGCCGTGCGGGTAAAACCGTAGCCGCCACCGGCGGTGGGGATCATCGAGGACAACTCGGCCAGCGAGAAGCACATGCACAGGTACATGGTTGCCATCAGCAAGGTGGCGATGAACATACCGCCCCAGCCCCCTTGGGCCAGGCCGAAGTTCCAGCCGGCATAGTCGCCGGAAATCACATAGGCAACGCCCAGGCCGATCAGCAGCACCCAGCCGGCCGCACCTTGCTTGAGCTGGCGGTTGGCGAAATAGTCGGCACTGACGGCTTCGGTTTCCACACCGCCGTGCGAGGGCGGTGTGGAGAGGGTTTCTTTGGACATGTCAGAACTCCTTCACGCACCCGCCGTCCGGCGGCGGGGCGTTGTCGTGTTGGGCTTGTGGCAGATCAAAAGAACCCCAGCGGGTTGATGTCGTAGCTGATCAGCAGGTTTTTGGTCTGCTGGTAGTGGTCGAGCATCATCTTGTGGGTTTCACGCCCGACCCCGGACTTTTTATAGCCGCCAAATGCAGCATGCGCCGGGTACAGGTGATAGCAGTTGGTCCACACGCGGCCGGCCTTGATGCCCCGGCCCATGCGGTAGGCGCGATTGATATCGCGGGTCCAGACCCCGGCGCCGAGACCGAACTCGGTGTCGTTGGCAATCGCCAGGGCTTCGGCTTCGTCCTTGAAGGTGGTCACGCCGACCACCGGGCCGAAAATCTCTTCCTGGAACACGCGCATGCTGTTGCTGCCCTTGAGCAGGGTCGGCTGGATGTAATAACCGCTGGCCAGGTCACCCTCCAGCTTCTCGACCGCGCCGCCTGCGAGCAGCTCGGCACCTTCCTGTTGGGCGATGTCCAGATAGCCAAGGATCTTGTCGTACTGTTGCTGCGAGGCCTGGGCGCCGACCATGGTGTCGGTGTCCAGCGGGTTGCCGCGCTTGATGGCTTTGATCTTCTTCAGCACCTGTTCCATGAACGGTTCGAAGATCGACTCCTGCACCAGGGCGCGGGAAGGGCAGGTACAGACTTCACCCTGATTGAAGAACGCCAGCACCAGGCCTTCGGCGGCTTTTTCGATGAACGCAGGTTCTGCATTCATGATGTCTTCGAAGAAGATGTTCGGCGACTTGCCGCCCAGCTCCACGGTGCTCGGGATGATATTGGTGGCCGCGCATTTCATGATGTGCGAGCCCACCGGAGTCGAACCGGTGAAGGCGATCTTGGCGATGCGGGTGCTGGTGGCCAGGGCTTCGCCGGCTTCCCGGCCATAGCCCTGAACGATGTTCAGCACACCGGGTGGCAGCAGGTCACCGACCAGTTCGGCGAACACGGTGATCGACAACGGGGTTTGTTCGGCCGGTTTGAGCACCACGCAATTGCCTGCGGCCAACGCCGGGGCGAGTTTCCAGGCGGCCATCAGCAGCGGGAAGTTCCACGGGATGATCTGGCCGACCACGCCCAGCGGTTCATGGAAATGGTAGGCGGCGGTGTGCTCGTTGATTTCGGCGCTGCTGCCTTCCTGGGCGCGGATGCAGCCGGCGAAGTAGCGAAAGTGGTCAGCGGCCAGCGGCACATCGGCATTGAGGGTTTCGCGCACCGCCTTGCCGTTGTCCCAGGTCTCGGCCACGGCCAGTTGTTCAAGGTTGGCCTCGATGCGGTCGGCGATCTTGAGCAGGATCAGCGAGCGGTCCTGTACCGAGGTCTTGCCCCAGGCTTGGGCTGCGGCGTGGGCGGCATCCAGCGCCTTGTTGATATCGGCGCTGTCGGAGCGTGGAAACTCACCAATCAGCGAGCCGTCTACCGGGCTGGTGTTGCTGAAGTACTGGCCGCCCAATGGCGCGGTGAATTCACCACCAATGTAATTGGCATAGCGCGGCTTGAGCGTGATAACGGCGCTTGGTGTACCGGGTTTGGCGTAGATCATGCGAATTCTCCGATGCGGCTTTTTGTTGTTGTACGAACGGGCAGTTCAGACAGGTCTGGGCCAATCATGAGTCGCTTTCATGTTCTCGACTTGACCTTGAGCTTGGCTGGCTGTCGTCCAGGGTCAAGTTTTCAGGGTATGCGTCGGCGGTGTCGTGCAGAGTCAAATCGGCTGCGCGGTTCGGGTGCGGTTGTTTCCTGATGACCCGTTTTGGGGCGTTCGTTTCTGCAAGTAACCCGAGCAGATGTTGAAAACGCCGGTTTAGAGCGGTTTTAGCCGCGAACAGATGGCGGCGTGGTTCTTGCTTTCTGAAATGAATTGTCACGAAGGAGGCGATGATGGGATCTATCCTCAGCCAGCCCGATCATCCGGCAGCAATGACATTGCTCAGCGGCGGGCAGGGCAACGCTGGCGTGCTGGCTGCGGCCGCCAGCGGCTTGTGCAGCTTTATCGAAAAGCACGGCGGTGACCCGGATCGGATCCTCGGTATGTCGGGTATCGACCCTGAAGCACTGAGCCATCCAACCCTGAGCCTGGCGCTGCCCAATTATTGCCAGGTGCTGGAAGAGGCATCACGCCAGTCTGGCTGCGATAACTTCGGCCTGTACTACGGCCAGCAATTCAAACCCCAGGCGCTTGGGCTGCTGGGGTATATCGGGCTGTGCTCGGCTACGGTCGAGCAGGCGCTGATCAACTTTGCCCGGGCCTTTCCGCTGCACCAGCGCAACAGCCTGATTCGTCTGGTGGACGAGGGCGAGTGCTACCGCTTCGATTATCAAGTGCGCCACGGCGCGATTCTGTGCCGCCGCCAGGACGCCGAATTGACCTTGGGCATGGCGCTGAATCTGGTTCGCCATGTAATGGGCAATCAGTGGGCGCCGCGTGCCGTGCATTTCGAGCACCCGCGCCCTGAGCACTGGCACGAGCACTGTAAGGTGTTCGATGCGCCGGTGTACTTCGAGCAGCCTTGCAACTCGCTGGTAATCCCCAAGCGCGGCCTGCAGCGGGCCATGCCTCAGGGTGATCCGGTGTTGCTGCTGGTCATGCAGGACTCGCTTAACCAGCTCAGCCGCCTGAGCCTGCGCGGCGAGCTGGAGGTTGCCGACGACGTACGCGAGCGCGTTCGCCAGCAGTTGCTGATTGGTGAGCCGGTGCTCGATGATGTCGCCGAGCAGATGGGCATGACCAGTTGGTCGCTGCAAAGGCGGCTGCGCGAACAGAATCTGAGTTTCTCGAGCGTGGTCGACACACTGCGCCGTGAACTGGCCACCCATTACCTGAGCCAGCATCAGTTGCCGATCTCCGACCTGGCGCCGCTGCTCGGTTATTCAGAAACCAGCGCCTTCTCCCGCGCTTTCCGTCGCTGGTTCGGCGTCAGCCCGCGCCAATGGCGCCGCGATGGCCTGTAGGAGCGGCTTCAGCCGCGAAGGCTTCCCGGCTAAAGCGGATCGCCGCCCGGCCGCGCCTGCGGGCAATAACATCAGCCATCCCGACTTGCGCTGAACCGATCCATCGGCCAGATAGCCATCGGCTACCGTTCATCGCCAGCAGATGGCCAGTTGTCATTGCTTAATATCGTCCTAATCTCTTATCGCTGATGCTCTGTTATGCCCGGTTTGCAGGCCCTCTGCGAACCGGCGGGTTATCCCATGGTCTGAATCGCACGATGAAAAGACCGGTGGATTGATCGTGTTTATCGATTCATCAGAGCAATTTTTTGCGCTTTTTTTCGATAGATAAATCGCTAGTCTGATCACACGTCTTACAGGGTATTAGGCAATGCAGCTACGTAACTCATCTTCTCGATACGGTCTGGTCAGCCGGGTGCTGCACTGGGGTGTGGCGCTGACGGTGTTCGGCCTGTTTGGCCTGGGGCTGTGGATGATGGGGCTGGATTACTACGACAGCTGGCGCAAGGCCGGGCCTGACCTGCACAAGAGCATCGGTCTGGTCCTGTTCGCCGCCATGCTGGTTCGGGTGATCTGGCGCTTTGTCAGCCCGCCGCCGCCACCACTGACCAGCTACAGTAGGTTGACCCGCATTGGCGCGGCGTTCGGCCATCTGTTTTTGTATGTCGCGTTGTTTGCGGTAATGACCGCCGGCTACCTGATCTCCACCGCCGACGGTGTGGGCATTCCGGTATTCGGCCTGTTTGAAGTACCAGCACTGATCAGCGGACTGCCGCAGCAGGCTGAAACGGCAGGACAGATCCACTTTTACCTGGCCTGGGCCATCGTGATCTTCGCGGTGCTTCATGGCCTGGCTGCTTTGAAACACCACTTCATTGATCGTGATGTGACCCTCAAGCGTATGCTGGGTCGTAATTGATAGTTCAACCAAAAAGGGAATACAGCATGTTGAAGAAGTCTCTCGCCGCTCTGGCCCTGGGTACCGCACTGTTCACCGCTGGCCAGGCCATGGCCGCTGATTACAAGATCGACAAGGAAGGCCAGCACGCCTTCGTCAACTTCAAGATCAGCCACCTGGGCTACAGCTACATCTACGGTACGTTCAAGGACTTCGATGGCGAGTTCAGTTTTGATGCTGCCAAGCCGGAAGCGAGCAAGATCTCGGTCGATCTGAAAACCGCCAGCCTGTTCACCAACCATGCCGAGCGTGACAAGCACATCCTCAGCAAGGATTTCCTGGATGCCGGCAAATACCCGGAAGCCAAGTTCGTTTCGACCAGCGTTAAATCCACTGGCGAGAAGACTGCTGACGTGACGGGCGACCTGACTCTGCACGGCGTCACCAAGCCGATCGTGATCAAGGCAACCTTCAACGGCGAAGGCAAGGATCCATGGGGCGGCTACCGCGCAGGCTTCAACGGCACCTCGACGCTGAACCTGAACGACTTCGGCATCAAAGGCCCAGGCCCGAGCTCTCAGACTCTGGATCTGGACATCACTGTTGAAGGTGTACAGAAGAAGTAATTCGTCGCGCCGCCAACACCATGGCTGCATCACGCAGCCATGGAGCGCAGACAAAAAAACGCCGACCCTGGGGTCGGCGTTTTTGCATCCGGCGCTCAGTCTTCGCGGTTGCGAGTCAGCAGCGCGGGTTTTTCACCGCGTGGGCGGCTTGGCAACTGATCGAGCATTTCTGGCGTCGGGAAGCGATCAATCTTCGACTCCTTGTGCATGATCTTGGGTTGCGGGGGCTGACGCTCCTGGGGACGCACGGCAGGCTCTTCGCGCAGTGGGCGACGATCACGGGACTGGCCGCGTGGCGCACCACTGCGTGCTGCACCGCCGCCAGTGCGCTTGCCCTGGCCTGAACCGCCATTGGCGTTGCGTGCACCGCCATTACTGCGCGGCTGAGCCGGGCCTTGACCATGCGGGCGAGCAGCACCGTTGCTGGCACCCTGACCGGCCGGGCGACGGCCACGACCCTGGCCAGGCTTACCCTGGTAAGGGCTGACGTAGTCGGCGCGGTTGCCAAAGTTGTCTACATCGTCATCGAGAAACTCTTCCGGATCACGGTTGGCCGGCGGACGTGGCGGTGTGCTGGCGCGTTGTGGCTGTTGCTCACGGCCACCACCGTCACGGCCAGTGCCTTCGCGAGGCTTTTTCTCGCGTGGCTTGCGGGCCGGACGCTCACCGGCCGGCGCCGCTGCGCTGTCTTTGGCCTTGTCTTTCTCGCGGCCTTTGTCCTTGCCTTTGTCACGACGGCCGCCGCTGCCCTTCTCGGACTTCTCGCCGCCTTCGCCGCGAGCATTGCGCGGGTTACGTGGCTGGCGCGGCTCGCGCACTTCCGGCTTCTCGGCCTCTACGGCGTTGATGTCGAAACCTTGCAGGTCACCGTCAGGGATCTTCTGCCGGGTCATGCGCTCGATGCTCTTGAGCAGCTTCTCTTCGTCTGGCGCCACCAGCGAGATCGCCTCACCGGTGCGGCCCGCACGGCCGGTGCGGCCGATACGGTGCACGTAGTCTTCGTCGACGTTGGGCAGTTCGAAGTTGACCACATGTGGCAACTGGTCGATGTCCAGGCCGCGGGCGGCGATATCGGTGGCAACCATGATCCGTACTTCGCCGGCCTTGAAGTCGGCCAGGGCTTTGGTACGGGCGTTCTGGCTCTTGTTGCCGTGAATTGGCACAGCGCTCAGACCGTGTTTGGTCAGGTACTCGGCCAGACGGTTGGCGCCGTGCTTGGTGCGGGTGAACACCAGCACCTGCTCCCAGGCACCCTGAGTGATCAGGTGGGCCAGCAGCGCACGCTTGTGGCTCGATGGCAGGCGGAAGACGCGCTGCTCGATGCGCTCGACCGTGGTGTTCGGCGGAGTGACTTCGATGCGCTCCGGGTCGTGCAGCAACTTGCCGGCCAGCGACACGATGTCATTGGAGAAGGTTGCCGAGAACAGCAGGTTCTGGCGCTTGGCCGGCAGACGGGCCAAGACCTTCTTGACGTCATGGACGAAGCCCATGTCGAGCATGCGGTCGGCTTCGTCGAGGACCAGGATTTCAACGTGGGACAGGTCGACGCTGCCTTGGCCGGCCAGGTCGAGCAGGCGGCCCGGGCAGGCGACCAGCACGTCAACGCCCTTGGCCAGGGCCTGGACCTGCGGGTTCATGCCTACGCCGCCGAAAATGCAGGCGCTGACGAACTTCAGGTCGCGGGCATACAGCTTGAAGCTGTCATGCACCTGGGCGGCCAGTTCGCGGGTCGGGGTCAGGACCAGTACGCGCGGCTGGCGCGGGCCATGACGCTGGGATTTGTCCGGATGACCGTTGGGGAACAGCCGCTCCAGGATCGGGAGGGCGAAACCACCGGTCTTACCAGTACCTGTCTGGGCGGCGACCATCAGATCGCGGCCTTGCAACACGGCGGGAATCGCCCGCTGTTGCACGGGAGTAGGCTGGGTGTAGCCCGCCGCTTCGACAGCGCGGACTAGAGCCTCGGAGAGACCGAGGGAAGCAAAGGACATGAGAAATCCTGTTCTGGTTTGGAGCTTGTGCTCTGGAATGATCATGCCTGGCGGAATGGCGTTCAGGCTGCCTGAACCTGCAGCGTATGTGTGCTGTAGATTTTCAGGAGCTTGTCGGGACGCGATCCCGTCCGGTGCTGCGGGGTCAGAAATCCATCTCGTGACTGCATCGGCGCGATCGAGATGCCTATTGCAAGACCCAGCGTCCGGGCGTAAGCCTGGCGGGAAGGCCGGAGTATATCAGAATCGGTGTTCTGCACGGCTGTCCGGCTGTATGACGGTTTTTATCAGGAGAACGGCCCCGAAGCAATGCCTCAGGGCCATCAAAGGCTGTCGACGTTCCGAACGGTCGTCGCGCAGCGCTTTCAGCGAGGCAGCTTCAGATTGTTCCAGATCGCCAGACTCGGTTCTGCCTGATTCAGCGTGTAGAAGTGCAACCCAGGTGCGCCGCCCTGCAGCAGGCGTTCGCTCATCTCGGTCACGACCTGCTCGCCAAACGCCTGGATGCTCGCCGTATCGTCACTGTAGGCTTCCAGTTGCTTGCGGACCCAGCGCGGGATTTCCGCACCGCAGGCGTCCGAGAAGCGCGCCAGCTTGCTGTAGTTGGTGATCGGCATGATGCCGGGCACTACGGGAATATCCACACCCAGCTTCTGCACGCGCTCCATGAAGTAGAAGTAGCAGTCGGCACTGAAGAAATACTGAGTGATCGCGCTGTCGGCACCGGCCTTGACCTTGGTCACGAAGTGCGCGATGTCGTCGTCGAAGTTACGCGCTTGCGGGTGCATCTCCGGGTAGGCGGCGACTTCGATATGGAAGTGGTCGCCGGTTTCTTCACGAATGAAGCTCACCAGGTCGCTGGCGTAGCGCAGCTCACCGCTGGCCATGCCCATGCCCGAAGGCAGGTCACCGCGCAGGGCAACGATGCGTTTGACGCCGGCGTTCTTGTACTGCGTCAACAGCTCACGCAGTTCGGTCTTGGTGTCGCCGACGCACGACAGGTGCGGTGCGGCAGGAACTTTGACTTCGTTTTCGAGCTGCAGCACGGTATTGAGCGTGCGGTCACGGGTCGAACCGCCCGCACCGTAGGTGCAGGAGAAAAAGTCGGGATTGTAGGCTGCCAGTTGGTGGGCAACATTCAGCAGCTTTTCATGGCCAGCATCGGTCTTGGTCGGAAAGAACTCGAAGCTGTAGCGGCGTTCTTGGCTCATCTGGCCGGTCTCATATTGATGCGGACATATCCGCGATAACGCGCAGAAACTTGATCGCTGCCCCGGTAGGAGCGACCTTGGTCGCGAAGAGGCCATGCCAGGCACAACATATGTTGCGCCTGGTCGATTGCTTTCGCGAGCAAGCTCGCTCCTACAGGATTTTCACCACAGGGCAGACGTTGATCAGTAGCGGTAAGTGTCTGGCTTGAACGGGCCTTCGACGGTCACGCCGATGTAGTCGGCCTGAGTCTTGGTCAGTTTGGTCACTACGCCGCCGAAGCCACGGACCATTTCCAGGGCAACTTCTTCGTCGAGTTTTTTCGGCAGTACTTCAACGGTCAGACGCTGGGCTTTCTGCTCGGCCGACAGGTCGGCGTACTTCTGTTCGAACAGGAAGATCTGCGCCAGCACCTGGTTGGCGAACGAACCGTCCATGATGCGGCTCGGGTGACCGGTGGCGTTGCCCAGGTTCACCAGACGGCCTTCGGCCAGCAGGATCAGATAGTCGTCGTTATGCGGGTCAAAGCTGCCCGGGCCGGTACGGTGGATCTTGTGTACCTGTGGCTTGACCTCTTCCCACGCCCAGTTCTTGCGGGTGAAAGCCGTGTCGATTTCGTTATCGAAGTGACCGATGTTGCACACCACGGCGCGCTTTTTCAGGGCCTTGAGCATGCCGGCGTCGCAGACGTTGACGTTGCCGGTGGTGGTCACGATCAGGTCGATCTTGCCCAGCAGGGCTTTGTCGACGCTGGCTTCGGTGCCGTCGTTTTCACCGTTGATGTACGGCGAAACCACTTCGAAACCGTCCATGCATGCCTGCATGGCGCAGATCGGGTCAACTTCGGTGACCTTGACGATCATGCCTTCCTGACGCAGCGACTGGGCCGAGCCCTTGCCCACGTCACCGTAGCCGATGACCAGCGCTTGCTTGCCCGACAGCAGGTGGTCGGTGCCGCGCTTGATGGCGTCGTTGAGGCTGTGACGGCAACCGTACTTGTTGTCGTTCTTGCTCTTGGTCACCGAGTCGTTGACGTTGATGGCCGGGATCTTCAGCTCGCCTTTGGCCAGCATCTCTTGCAGGCGGTGAACGCCGGTGGTGGTTTCTTCGGTAACGCCGTGGATGCGTTCGAGCATCTGCGGGTACTTCTTGTGCAGGATTTCGGTCAGGTCGCCGCCGTCGTCCAGAATCATGTTGGCGTCCCAAGGCTGACCGTCCTTGAGGATGGTCTGCTCGATGCACCACTCGTACTCTTCTTCGGTCTCGCCTTTCCAGGCGAACACAGGAATACCGGCAGCAGCGATGGCGGCAGCGGCCTGGTCCTGGGTCGAGAAGATGTTGCACGACGACCAGCGTACTTCGGCACCCAGGGCAACCAGGGTTTCGATCAGCACGGCAGTCTGAATGGTCATGTGGATACAGCCGATGATTTTCGCGCCCTTGAGCGGTTGCTCACCGGCGTATTTGCGGCGCAGGCCCATCAGGGCAGGCATTTCCGATTCGGCAATGATGGTTTCGCGACGGCCCCAGGCGGCCAGGGAGAAGTCGGCAACCTTGTAGTCGTTGAAATCTGCGGGCGTGTTTGCAGCGCTCATTGAAGAGACTCCATTCCATAAAGTATGAATGGGCGCCGTTGTGCGTTCAGGTTTACACCTATAAAGCCCGCAGCCGGAGGCTGGCGAGCAACGCCCCATCCGAGCCTGACAGGGTAAACCTGCTGCAGCGCCCCTCGGACAGGTGGCGGGAACGGTATCAAGCGTTGATGACCGTTTGAAAACGGGTGGCAGTATAGCCGTGCTTGCGATGGTTCCCAAGGTTTTATATGCCATGATGGGGCCATCCATCGGCAGTCACTCAGGAGAGACCATGAACTTCCATACCCGCAAGTGGGTGAAACCCGAAGACCTCAACCCTAACGGCACGCTGTTTGGCGGCAGCCTGCTGCGCTGGATCGACGAAGAGGCCGCGATCTACGCCATCGTGCAACTGGGTAACCAGCGGGTGGTGACCAAGTACATCTCGGAGATCAACTTCGTCAGCGCCTCGCGCCAGGGCGACATCATCGAGCTGGGGATTACCGCTACCGAGTTTGGCCGCACCTCGATCACCCTGCGTTGCCAGGTGCGTAACAAGATCACCCGCAAGAGCATCCTGACCGTCGAGAAGATGGTCTTCGTCAACCTCGGCGAAGACGGCCAGCCCGCGCCGCATGGCCGGACTGAAATCCGCTACATCAAGGACCAGTTCGACCAGCCGGAAGACGAATAAACCAGACCATACATCGGTTATGCAGCCAATCCAGTCGGCATAGTCATTTGGTCGATCATCGGTGGGAGCGACCTTGGTCGCGAAGGCTACCTGCCAGGCGCTGGATATGTTGCGCCTGGACAGGCTCTTTCGCGAGCGGGCTCGCTCCTACAGGCGGCGCAGCCACTCCAGGCCTTCGCTGGTATCGCCTTTGGGGCGGTACTCGCAGCCGATCCAGCCGGTATAGCCCAACTGGTCGATCACCTCGAACAGGTGCGCGTAGTTCAGCTCGCCCAGGTCCGGTTCGTGACGGTCCGGCACGCCAGCGATCTGGATATGGCCGATCCCGGCAAAGTCGCGGCGCAGTTTGGCGGTCAGGTCGCCTTCGACGATCTGGCAGTGGTAGCAATCGAACTGCACCTTGAGATTGTCGGCACCGACCTGCTGCACGATGGCTTGCGCCTGGTCCTGACGATTGAGAAAGAAACCCGGCATGTCACGGGTGTTGATCGGTTCAATCAGCACCGTGATACCCAAGGGCTTTGCCTGGGCAGCGGCATAGGCCAGATTCTCCAGATACACCGCCTGATGCCTGGCGCGCAGCTCTTCGCTGGGCAGCAGACCGGCCATCACGTGGATGCGGTCATTGCCCAGCACTTGTGCATATTCCAGCGCCTTGGCGATACCGCCCCGGAATTCTTGTTCACGGCCCGGCAGGCTGGCGATGCCACGCTCGCCCGCCGCCCAGTCGCCCGGTGGGGCGTTGAACAGCGCCTGTACCAGAGCGTTGTCATCAAGACGCTGCTTCAACTCCTGAGGGCTGTAGTCATACGGGAACAGATACTCGACCGCCGCAAAGCCGTCGGCGGCAGCGGCAGCGAAGCGGTCCAGGAAGTCATGCTGCGGGTACAGCATGCTGAGGTTGGCGGCGAAACGAGGCATATTAACTCCGGTCTTCAAAGCGTCAGACAAAAGGCCACAGCAGCAGGGTGAATACAAACCCCAAGGTGCCCAGCAGGGTGACCAGCACAGTCCAGGTACGCAAGCCGTCGGCCACGTTCAGGCCGGCCAGTTTGGTGAACATCCAGTAACCGGCGTCGTTGATGTGCGACATCGCCAGGCCGCCACCGCCCATGGCCAGGCACAGCAGCGCGAGCTGGTTGGCCGACAGGTCCAGGGTGGCAATCAGCGGGCTGAGAATACCGGCGGTGGTGACCAGCGCCACGGTGGTCGAGCCCTGTACTGCACGCAGCAGCATGGTCAGGATAAAGCCCAGCGCCAGAACCGGCAGGCCGGTGTGACGCAGCGCTTCGGAAACGACCGCACCGATACCGGTGTCGACCAGCACCTTGCCGAACACGCCGCCAGCACCGGCGATCAGGATCACCATGGCCACGCCCGGCAGCGCCGAGCCGATCACATCAGAGACCTGCGAGCGGCTCCAGCCACGGCGCGAGCCGAGCAGCCAGGCACACAGCAGGGTGTCGATCAGCAGCGCCACCAGCGGCGCGCCGAGTACGGTCAGGATGTCGCGCAGGGTCGAACCGACCGGCAGCATGGTGGTGGCCAGGGTGCCGAGCAGAATCAGCACGATCGGCAGCAGGATCAGCGCGATGATCATCCCGAAACCCGGTGCCGGTGCGGCTGGCAGGCTCTTGGCCAGGCTGCTGGCGCTGGCTTCGGCGCCGAACTCTTTGTCCTGCACCACTTCACGTACCGTGGAGTAGTCGTTGCGCGCCCAGGCTTGCAGATCGGCGTTGGTCACGTGCGGGCCGTAGACCTCGGCCCGGATGTCATCGGTCATCGGGTAGGTCTTGCGGGTCATGCGCCCGGCAATGAAGTAACCCACCGCGCAAACCACCGCCACCAGCGGAATACCCAGCAGCAATACCCGACCCAGATCGGCGCCCAGTTGGCTGGCAGCGGCAACAGCACCCGGATGCGGCGGCAGGAAGGCGTGCACCGCGAGCAATGCTGCGCACATCGGCAGGGCGAAGATCAGCAGCGGTTTGCGTGCGGTACGCGCCACGCCATAGGCCAGCGGCATGAGGATGATCACCCCGACCTCAAAGAACACCGGAATGCCGACGATGAAGCCCGCGACGGTCAGGGCCAGCGGTGTGCGCCGGTTGCCGAAGCGTTCGATCAGCGTTTTGGCCAGCGCCTCGGCACCGCCTGACAACTCAATGATGCGCCCGATCATTGCGCCCAGGGCGATGATGATCGCGATATGCCCCAGGGTCTTGCCCATACCGCCCTCAATGGTGGCAACCAGATCGGCGGGCTTAACCCCGGCTACCAGCGCGACGATGATGCTGACCAGCATCAGGGCTACGAAGGGCTGGAGTTTGTACTTGAGGACCAGAAACAGCAGCAGTGCGATACCGGCACCGGCGATTAGCATCAGCATTAATGGAGTCATGCTTTCATCCTGTTTTTATTGTTGTCCGGCAGTGCCGGGGCTGGCAGGGCGCCGCAAGGCGGCGCCGGGATGTGGAACGGGGGTTACCACTTGGCGCCGAAGACCTGATGCAGCTCTTCGAGCGCCTGCTCCGGCAGTGGAGCGGGTTTGGGATTGCTCATCAGCCACAAACGGGCGGTCTCTTCGAGTTCTTCCAGGGCGTAGCAGGCCTTGGCTACCGAGCTTTCCCAGATCACCGGGCCGAGCCGTTCGAGCATCACGCCGCGCACGCTGTTGGCCAGTTGCGCGACGCGCTCGGCGACGATCGGCGAGCCGGGGCGTTGGTAGCCGATCAGCGGAATATGGCCGACCTTCATCACCTGGTAGGGCGTCAGCGGCGGCAGAATGTCGTCTTCGTGCCACACCCCGGCCAGGGTCAACGCCACCAGATGGGTGGAGTGGGTATGCACCACGCCGCCGACCTCTGGATTGCGGTCATACACCTGGCGGTGCAGGGCCAGGGTCTTGGAAGGCTTGCTGCCGGAGACCCATTCACCGGCCAGGTTGACCTTGGCGATGTCGTCCGGCTGCATGCGGCCCAGGCAGGCATCAGTCGGGGTGATCAGCCAGCCGTCGTCGAGCCGGGCGCTGATATTGCCGGCGCTGCCGACGGTGTAGCCACGGCCATACAGCAGGCGGCCCACGTCGCAGATTTCTTCGCGCAGGGCTTTTTCATTGCTCATCAGACCGCTCCTGCCAATTGCTTGAGGGCTTTGGCGAAGAAGTCGCGGGCGCCGAAGTTGCCCGACTTGAGGGCCAGGGCCAGCGGCTGTTCACCGTCGCTGACTGTCGCCGGTACACCGGGGTCGATCTGGGCGCCGATTTTCAGCAGTTGCACGCCCAGCGCCTGAACCACCGAGCCGGAGGTCTCGCCGCCAGCGACCACAAAGCGTCGCACGCCCGCGTCGAACAGACCCTTGGCGATCTGCCCCAGCGCCTCTTCAACCATGGCACCGGCACGCTCGGCACCGAGTTTTTCCTGCACCGCTTTGACTTCGTCCGGGGTGCTGGTGGCGTAGATCAGTACGGTCTGGCCGGCGTCACGGGCAAAGGCCAGCGCCTGCCCGACCACCGGTTGACCGGCGGCCAGCGCCAGCGGGTCGATGCGCAGCGCCGGGCGACCGGCTTCCAGCCAGGCCAGCACCTGACCATTGGTGGCCAGCGAAGCACTGCCGGCCAGTACCACTTCACCGCCTTCGATGGCAATGCTCTGGGCCGCGTCGATGTCGCGCAGCTTGCCGGCCTTGCGGAAGTTGCCCGGCAGGCCCAGCGCCAGGCCGGAACCGCCGGTCAGCAGCGGCAGGTCGGCACAGGCTGCACCCAGGGTGTAGAGGTCGGCATCGGACACGGCATCGGCAATCGCCATGCTCACGCCCTCGGCGCGCAGCTCGGCAATGCGCGCACGCACCGCGTCGCTGCCCTTGGCCACGGTGTCATAGCGCAGCAGACCGACTTTGCCCTTGGTTTGTGCTTGCAGCACGCGCACCAGGTTGGCGTCGCCCATCGGTGTCAGCGGGTGATTCTGCATCCCCGACTCGCTGAGCAACTGGTCCTGGACAAACAGGTGGCCACGGAAAATGGTCCGGCCGTTTTCCGGAAACGCCGGGCAGGCGATGCTGAAGTCACCGCCCAGTCTGGCCAGCAGTGCTTCGCTGACCTGGCCGATGTTACCGGCGGCAGTGGAGTCGAAGGTCGAGCAGTATTTGAAGAAGATCTGCTCGCAGCCACGCTCGCGCAGCCACTCCAGCGCGGCGAGGGATTCATCCACCGCCTCGGCGGCCGGGGTGGTGCGCGACTTCAGCGCGATGACAATGGCGTCGGCATCAAGGCCGGCAGCCACTTCGGCGCTGGGGATGCCGATGCTCTGTACGGTGCGCATGCCGCCGCGTACCAGCATGTTGGCCAGGTCCGTGGCGCCGGTGAAGTCATCAGCGATGCAACCGAGCAGCGGGCGGGAAGTAACCGTCATGATCATTGCTCCCCTTTGGCTTTTGGCAGTTCGATGCCAGGGAAAATTTTGATCACTGCCGAGTCGTCTTCACGGCCAAAGCCGGCACTGGAGGCCTGCATGAACATCTGGTGCGCGGTGGCCGACAGCGGCAGCGGGAACTTGCTGGTGCGGGCGGTATCCAGCACCAGGCCCAGGTCCTTGACGAAAATGTCCACCGCCGACAGCGGCGTGTAGTCAGCGTTGAGGATGTGCGGCACGCGGTTTTCGAACATCCACGAGTTACCGGCGCTGTTGGTGATCACTTCGTACAGGGCATCGGCATCCACGCCTTCGCGCAGGCCCAGGGCCATGGCTTCGGCGCTGGCGGCGATATGCACACCGGCCAGCAACTGGTTGATGATCTTGACCTTCGAGCCCAGGCCATGGACGTCACCGAGGCGGTAAACCTTGCCAGCCATGCCGGCCAGCACGGCTTCGGCCTTGGCGTAGGCGTCGGCCGGGGCGGAGGTCATCATGGTCATTTGCCCGGCAGCGGCCTTGGCGGCGCCACCGGAGATGGGCGCGTCGAGGTACAGCAGGCCCTGATCGGCCAAGCGCTGGCCCAGCTCGACGGCGAAGGTCGGGGCGACCGTGGCGCAACCGATCACCAGACTGCCGGGGCGCAGAGCAGCGACGGCACCGTTGTCACCGAACAGCACGGTTTCGGTCTGCTCGGCGTTGACCACCACGGTGATGATGATGTCGCAGGCGCCAGCCAGTGCAGCAGGCGAGGCGGCAGCGACACCACCTTCGTTGGCAAAAGCCTGAACCACTTCACTGCGCACGTCACAGGCATGCACCTTGAAGCCATTGCGCAGCAGCGAGCGGGCAATGCCCAGACCCATGGCGCCCAGGCCGATCACACCGACATTCGATTGAGTCATTGCTGTCATCCTCGGTCGTCGCCGCTGCACATCACGAGCGCCTCTAAAAACTACCTGCGTTGCCATCGCTGCGTTGAAAACCGGCTCAAAATGCTCATTTACAATCCGTAAACTGCGCTTTCTCGCCGGTTTTCGCCTTGCGCTGGCTGCCTCGCCTACGTTTTTAGAGATGCCCTCATGCCAACAGACGGCTTAATTGTTCTGAAATGTGAATCTGATAGTGGATCAGTGAGCTGATAATGTGAAGTATTTTTTCTATTTAACAAATGTTCACATTGTTGATCTGCGTCACACAGACAGCAAAAAGCCCCTGGGCAGGGGCTTTGGTGTGTGACTGTAGGAGCGGCTTCAGCCGCGAACATGCAGCGTTCGTTCTTCGCCGCTAAAGCGGCTCCTACGCGGCGGGTAGGGTTACGCCGGGGTAGAGGCCAGCAGCAGTTCGATGCGCTGGTTGCGGATGCTTTCAGCGGCAGCCGGGGTCAGGGCGTCGTCTGTTATCACGCTGTCGAACTGTTCCAGCGCCGCGACTTTGTACATGCCGAAGGTGCCGTACTTGGAGCTGCTGGCGATCAGCACACTGCGCGAGGCCGACTGCATGGCGGCCTGTTTGACCTCGACCTTGAGCGCCGAAGGCGTGGTACTGCCACGCTGCAAATCCCAGGAACTGGTGGACATGAACGCGATGTCGGTCGCCAGCTGGCGCAGGGTCGCGGCGGCCAGGCCGCCGACGCTGGAGCGGTTGGGGTGGTCGAGCAGGCCACCGGTGTGAATCACATCCACATGGTTGGCATCGGCCAGCGCATTGACGATGCCGAAGTCGTTGGTGACCACCGTCATCCCCGACAGCGCGGCAATGTGCGGGACGATTTCCAGCGTCGTGGTGCCGGCATCCAGATAAACCGTCATGTCCGGGTGCAGCAGCGCGGCGGCCAGGCGTGCCATCGCTTGCTTGTTCGGCAGTTCCACCACGGCCTTGGACTGGTGGCTGGGCTCGCTGTGCAACTGGCTGGCGATCCGCACGCCACCGGTGACCGAGTAGGCGCGGCCTTCCTGCTCCAGCAGGGCGATGTCACGGCGGATGGTCATGTGCGAGCAATCGAACATGTCCATCAGTTGGTGCACGCTCAGCACCTGATGCTTGCGCAACTGACGCAGCATCTGCTCGCGGCGTTGATCGGGAATCATCGGTGCGCCGCCGGTCATGGCGGGTTTCTCTGGGGTGGACATCTCTGCTCCTGCAAGGCGACTTCCAGACATGCCGTCAAGTTTACGTGCAGCGCCGGGATGGGCAGAAAATTTTTTAACACAATCTGCTCATCCCGGACGCCGCCCGATCAATGGCCGGGGTGCGGCGCTGCGGCGTTTGAGTCAGCTACCTGCGGCTGGCCGGTCACCGAGCGCACCAGCCTGCCAATGGTCAGGCCCTGCAACAGGATCGACAGCAGCACCACGATGTAGGTGATGCTCAGCACGATGTCGCGTTCCGGCCCGAGCGGTAGCGCCAGTGCCAAGGCCACCGACACACCGCCACGCAGCCCGCCCCAGGTCAGGATGCGGATCGTGCCTTGCGGCACCTTGCGCCAGCGGCGCAGCAGCAAAATCGCCGGTGCCACGGTGATGAAGCGCGACAGCACAATGGCCACGGCCAACAGGCCGGCGGCCGCCAGGTGCAGCCAGGAGAACGGTAACAGCAACAGCTCCATGCCGATCAGCGCGAACAGCAGGGCATTGAGCATGTCGTCGAGCAACTCCCAGAAACCGTCCATATAGCGGCGGGTCATGTCGTTCATCGCCAGATTACGGCCCAGATTGCCGATGATCAGGCCGGCCACCACCATGGCAATCGGCGCCGATACGTGCAGCTCTGAAGCCAATGCCGAACCGCCGATGACCAGTGCCAGGGTCAGCATCACCTCGATCTGGTACTGCTCGATGCTCTTGATCATCAGATACACCGCATAGCCAATCAAGCCGCCGTACAGCACCCCACCGATGGCCTCGTGGGCAAACAGGATGGCGGTCTCGGTCACGCTCGGGGTCTCGCCCAGTTGCGCGATGCCCAACAGCACGGTGAACACCACCACAGCGGTGCCGTCGTTGAACAGGCTTTCACCGACGATGGTGGTTTTCAGGGGTTTGGAGGCATTGGCGGTCCGTAGCACGCCGAGCACCGCGATCGGGTCGGTGGGCGAGATCAGCGCGCCGAACAACAGGCAATACAGGAAGCTGACGTGCCAGCCGAACATCGCGAAAATCCACCACGCCAGGCTGCCAATCACAAAGGTGGCGATCAGCACGCCGAAGGTCGCCAGCAGGCCGATGGGCCAGCGATAACTCTTCAGGTCTGCGAGGTTGACGTGCAAAGCGCCGGCGAACAGCAGAAACGACAGCATCCAGTTCATCAGTAGATCGCCAAAGTCGATCTGGCCGATCAACTGTTCCACGCGCTCTTCAAGGCCGGGAAAGCCCAACAGGCTCAGGCCTTGTAGCAGCAGGGAAAAGATCAGTGCCGTGACCATCACACCAATGGTGGGTGGCAGGCCGATGAAGCGGTAATTCACGTAAGTGAGCAGGGTGGTCAGGCAGATAAACGCAGCAGCAAGTTCAAGCATCCGTAGTTCCGTATTGGCAGATCCATATTCATTTCGTATCGAGGGTCTAGCGGCCCCGGCAAGTGTCGGCGCGAAGGCGATTGACCACCGGGAAGGGGTAATAGTGCACGGTTTGAGAAATTTTTTGCCACATTAGCTGCCTTGACTGTTGGCCTGTCTGTCATGCTGGGGGCTCTCTGAGCAAGGAGTAAAGCGCGTGTTGGCGACAGCTCTGGTACTGGTGGCGGCCGTGCTGCACGCGGTGTGGAACACCCTCGTCAAGTTCAGTGCCGAGCGCTTGCTGGTGATCGCCAGCATGGACGGCGTGGCACTGCTGTGTGCATTACTGGCGGTCAGCTTCGTCAGCCCGCCGCCGGTGCAGGTCTGGCCCTGGCTGGTGGCTTCGGCGCTGTTCGAACTGCTGTATCGCGCGTTGCTGATCAAGGCTTACCGGGTGGGTGACCTGGGATTGGTGTATCCGCTGATGCGCGGACTCTCACCTCTGGTGGTGCTGGCCCTGACGCTGATCTCTGGTGGTGAGCAACTGAGTGTCCAGCAGATCATTGGCATTTTGCTGATTCCGTGCGGGATGGTCTGCCTGCTCTGGCAAGGTGGCGGCGGGGAGCGCTTGCCCTGGAGCCTGCTGCCGGTGGTCGGGCTGATTGGCCTGTGCATCGGCAGCTACACCTGGATCGACGGCCAGGCCCTCAAGCTGGGCGTGCCGGCGCTGGATTATCTGGTGTGGCTGACGCTGGTCAGTGCCTGGCCGTTTCCGGTGCTGGCAGCCTGTTACAAATATCAGGGGCTAATGACGTTCTGGCGCGAACAGTGGACACTCGGGCTGAGTGTCGGGCTTTGCGTGCTGCTGAGCTACGCCCTGGTGTTGTGGGCCATGCAACTGGGGTCGGTGGCGGAGGCGGCGGCCTTGCGCGAGGTCAGCGTACTGCTGGTGGTGTTGATGGGCATGCGTTACCTGAAAGAACCTTTTGGCCGGCCCCGGCTCTTAGCATGTGGTCTGGTGTTGCTCGGCATGCTGGTAATGAAGTTCAAATAAGGAATCAACTTATGACAGTCGCTTTTTGGTGTGTGTTGATCGCGATTCTCCTGCCGCTGATCTGCTCGGTTATTGCCAAGGCCAGCAGCGGCAAGTTTCGATCGGGTCATAACCGTGACCCCAGGGATTTTCTGGATCGGCTGGAAGGCTTGCCACGGCGTGCCCATGCCGCGCAATTGAACGGCTTCGAAGTGCTGCCGGGCTTTGCCGCCGCAGTGATCATTGCCCACATCGCCGGCAATGCACAGCTGGTGACCATCGATGTGCTGGCGGTGCTGTTCATCACCAGCCGCTTGCTGTTCATCATTTTCTATCTGGCCGACCTGGCGGTGCTGCGCTCGATCTCTTTCCTGGTTGGCCTGGGGCTGATCATCGGCCTGTTCGTCGCCTCGGCGGTGCCAGCGGCCTGACCGGCGGAGGCGGTGATCTGGCCCCTCTCGCGAAGAGGCCAGTAAGCTCACAGCATCTGCTGCGACTGTGCCTCCGTCTTCGTCGGCAAGCCAACTCTCATCAAACAAAGTACAAATCGCTGATTTACAAGGCCCTCCCGTAGGAGCAGCTTTAGCTGCGAAGCCTTTCGCAGCTAAAGCTACTCCTACGGGGTTGCGTGTTGGCTACGCGACAGCGCGGCGCCGAGGCGGCGGGCGATCTCCCACCGAATTTGTGTCGTGCCTAAGAAGCAGGTACGGCGCCGACTCGGTGGGAGTCGGCTCAGCCGACGAATGCGGTGGTTCATTAAGTAAACAGTGTCGGCTTCAGCCGCGAATGGACTGATATCGCCGTCTCTCAGTTCTGAGTCTGGACCTTGTCCAGTTCAGCCTGGGCATCGACCAGTTCTTTGCGTGACTCGGCCAGTTTGTCTTTGCGTTTGTTGATGCGCTCCGGGTCGCCCTTGGCCATGGCTTTGTTCAGGTCGGTCTGGCGGCGGCTGACTTCACGCTTGGCATCCAGCACCTTTTGTTCATGCTGCTTGAGCAAAGCGGTTTCGCTGCAGTTGGCGTTGACTTCGCTCAGCGCCTTTTCCAGCCCGGCCTGCTCACGTTTGTTGCCGTCAGCCTTGGCTTGCTGAATCTTGCCGTTGATTTCCTGGCTCTTGAGCAGACAGCCCGAAGCCGGTGGTGCCTGTTCCGCGGCCAGTACCGCTGGCGACCCCAGCGCGCACGCCAGCGCCAGGATCAATGGGGAAAACAGCTTCATGTGAACTCCTTGTGCAAGCCGGGCGCAGATAACAACCCGGCATCAAAATCCCGCAACACCCAAGGCGCTCAACTGACTGCGCAGCGCCTTAACCTGCGGGTCGAGAAAAAATGCCTGTAACTGTGCAGCACGTCCCGGTCCGATCCCGGCTTCGGCCTGCCATTGCTCCAGGCTACGCGCCGCCAGGGTCTGCCAGTCATCGGCCAGGCGGGCGTTACCGGTGGGCGGCAGGCCCAGTGCCTTGAGCCAGAGGCGGAACGGTTTGTCCCGGGCGCTCTGCAGATTGGCAAACAGTGTAGCGCCGCTACGCTCACCCAGGCCGGGCATCTTAACAAGCTCGGCGGCGTCAAGGGTCATCCAGTCGAGCAAACCGTCGAGCCGCCCGGCATTGAGCAGTTTGTCCCAGGTGCCAGGCCCGACCCCCGGCAAGTCCAGCCCCTGCTTGCCAGACAGCCACACCAGCCGCGCCTTGAACTGGCTTTCGCAGCCGGGCGTGAGTTGCCAGCAACTGAGCGAGTGATAAGCCTGTGGGTCTGGTACATGCAGCGGCACGCGTTCGCTGTTGCGCAGCAGTACACCGTCGAAGCGCGGGATGGTCAGCCCGGCCAGGCTTAACGCCACCTGATCACCGGGGCGGACATCCAGCTTCTGCCAGCGTTGCAGCGAACCGACACTGACCGAACTTATGGTGCGGTCATCAAGGCGAATCGGCACCAGCTCCAGCATCGGCGTGATCCGCCCGCTGCGGCCGATGTTGAAGGTCACCTTGCGCACCTCGGCCAGCGCTTGCGCGTAGGGGTATTTCCACGCTGTTATCCAGTACGGCGCCCTGGCCTGCCAGCGCTCGGCCGGCGGGCGACTGCCCTGGCGCAGTACCACGCCGTCGGTGGCGAAGGGCAGCGGGTTGCGATACCAGAATTCGCGCCAGGCGCGGGCTTGTTCAATGCCTGCCAGCGGCTGGCTGTAACGGGCCATGTCGCTGAAGCCCAAGGCGGCCAGCTCATCCATGCGCGGCTGCAGTTGTTGCGGGCCGGTGGGCCAGTCCCAGACGAACAGGCCGATTTGCGCTGCCTGCTCGTCACTCAGATCATGCCGGGCCAAGGCACCGGCCACCTGGCTGCGGGCATTGAGGCTGCCGTCGGTGGCCTGCACATGGCCGTTCAGACGCCAGTACAACTCGCCTTGCAGCAGCAGGTCGCGTGGTTCGGGCAACTGACCGGGAATGGCTGCGATACGCCGCGCCTGGGTGGTCCAGTCCTGGCCTTGCTGGCCGTCGCCACGACTGATGGCCTGCACCAGACGTCCTTGCTCATAAACCAGCGTGACCGCCACGCCATCGACCTTGGGTTGAATCCACACGTCCTCGCGCCCGGCCAGCCAGCGGGCCACAGCCTTGTCATCAGCCAGCTTGCCCAGCCCGGTATGCGGCACCGGATGCAGCACCCGGCCGCGTGCGGTGAGTAACGGGTCGTCGGCGGCGCCGGCAGGCAGGTTGAAGCAACTGCGCAGTGTGGACAGACGTTGCCGGGCCTGGTCGTACAGCTCATCGGCAATCAGTGATACGCCTTGGCGATGGTAGCTGTCGTCCCACTGCAAGATCTGCTCCTGCAAGGCATGTACTTGCTGACGGGCCTTGGCCGGCTCCCAGTCCGGGCATTGCGCGGCCTGCAAGGTCGCACTGCCTGACAACAGCACAGCGGCAACCAGTAAACGAATTGTCGGCAACATCGAAGCCTCCTTGCTTGATAACGGTGCCCGACAGGCTAGCCAGACATCGCCATAGTCAGTGGCGCAGAGGGTCACAGGGTTTTGCCAGGCTTGAGCGGATGTATCGCGGCGGTACAGTCAACCCGGATAAAAGCCCTTGGCTGTGCCTTGAGCGGGCAGGGTGTGCATGCCAGATTGCAACTCGCTGCCCTGTCTTGCGGAGAATCCCCCATGGAGCTTTCCACCCTTGCCCTGTTCATCCCGGCCTGTTTCGCCCTGAACATGGCGCCCGGCCCCAACAACCTGTTGTCGGTCAGCAACGCCAGCCGCTACGGCTTCGCCCGCGCCTGCAGCGGCGGAGCAGGGCGCCTGCTGGCCTTCGCCATCATGATTGCCCTGGCGGCCGTCGGCCTGGCCGCTGTGCTGCACACCTCCGAATGGCTGTTCCACGCCATCAAAATCATCGGCGCAGGCTATCTGTTCTGGCTGGCCTTCCAGCTCTGGCGCGCCACCCCGCAAGCCGAAGGCATGGCCGCCGCCGACTCACCGGGCCTCGCCCGGCTGGCGCGTCAGGAGTTTCTGGTCGCCATCGGCAACCCCAAAGCGATCTTGCTGTTTACCGCATTCCTGCCGCAGTTCGTTGACCAGTCCCGCGACGTGACCGCGCAATTTGCCGTGCTGGGCGCGTTGTTTCTGCTGCTGGAGTGCGTGGCGATTGCCCTGTACGCCTGGATGGGCGTGCATGCGCGTCGGCTGTTTGCCAGGCCGTCGAGCAAGCAGATGTTCAATCGGGTGTGTTCGGGGTTGTTGGCCAGTGCGGCGACGGCGTTATTGGTGGCGCGGCGGGGGTGAGGTTTTCTTGGGGGAGAACAGGCCAGATCCCGTTCATCGTTTTTGGCGCTACACAATGCTTAACCCTGTCGGTACGCCTGAGGGGCACCTCTAAAAACTACCTGCGTTGCCATCGCAGCGTTAAAAAACGGCTCAGAATGCTCATTTACAACCCGCAGACTCCGCTTCCTCGCCGTTTTTTGCCTTGCGCTGGCTGCCTCGCTTACGTTTTTAGAGGCACCCAACAGTATCACCCGGCGCGAATTTCGTTGTTTACACACGCAACGCCAGACGTGGCGCGGCCTGCGCGCCGGTCGGTCCAGCTGATTCGCGCTCGCTGAATAAAACCACCCCGACGTGGGTTTTCAGCCCGTCAAAATGCGACCTGGACGACCTAACCCAACCAACGACAAAAGCCCCTAGCGGTTCGGTGGCGAAGCCGTCGGACAGCGGCAACAGACGGGAGGTTTTGCAGTAAGCAGATACAACAACACCGGCGCAGGGCCGGTGTTGAGGGTAAGCAGTGGTCAAGAGAACTCTATTTTGCAATCTGACAGAGGGATCGAGCGGCCATCGGAAATAACCAATTGATCACCTTTGATTTTGGCGAGTAACAGACCAAGGCCAATTGCCCCTGCCTCAATATCTTTTCTCCAACCTTCAAGATCACCATGATAGGAAATCGCGTAAAAAAGAGGCCCCGCGGGCGGGGTGACTTTGCACCCGCGATCATTTACCCCTCCACGAACAGCATTCGGAGGTTCAGAAAAGCACGTAATGTTATTAAATTGTTTTCGGAATTTGTTTTTCCCATCGTCCGAAAAATAAACAACTTGCTGCCCATCAACAGCCGTAACACCAGGTACATTTCGAGAGTTCGACTGCTCGATTTTTCCACCCAGAACTTTTTCTAACGTCTCCCGATCACTACTCATTTTACACCTCACTTTGTTATCGGGGTAATTACGAACTTAAAGTTTTTGACGCCCGGATCGGTAAACACCTTCGAATAGTAACTAGCTAGTTCTAGGCTGTTCGTATGGGTTGAGAAGTCTTGACTCACATTTAGCCTGGCAACCCGAATACTCCCGTCTGGCGTTTTTACAAAATCATATGAGCCGGATGGAGTTATTCTGTTTTCGGTTTGAGTTTGTAACCAGTAGCGCCAAAAATCATCCTGTGCAAGTGTTCTTGCTGGTCGCTGTGCGATAGCAATGTCATTAGGGTGTAGGTTAACTGACGTGCCCCGCTCAGTAAGATTCGGAACACTCCCAGTTCCTTCTGCATCAACTGACTATCGACTACGGCCAATACTCAATCATATAGCCGCCCTTTAGTTCTTGTTGTAACGACTTCGCCAGTTGCATGCCTTCGGCTTTATGCCGAAGCTCTGCCTCAAGAGTGGGAAAAACAGAGTCGGGAGGGTAGTCGCTGTTGAAAGTCGCTTGGTACTCCTCGTCCCAACTCCTGATTTTCGCCATCAACTCTTGAGAGATTGGTAAATCCTCGATGTCAACGTGCCCCATTCTATCCGGATCTGGGCAAAATATTGGCCCGGCCAAATATTCACTTGTTAGTCTTAACCTAATCATAGCAATGGCTTCCAAAAACTTACCGGATTAGCTCGAACCACGAAACCGTTTGAGCCAACACCGACTGCAATATTTTGCTCAACACCATTGTGCGTAACACGATAAACATTAGCCGAACCATTGGTCCCGATAATGTCACCACGCTCAAGAGCGTTCATTACTATCGTTGGAATATCATTGCGCGAGATTCCCGTGTTGACAAAGTCGACTTCGTGTTGTTTATAGATATGTTGCAATCCAGCAGCATCAGTACCCTTTTCCAACCAGACTGTTCGGCCATCTGGCAATCTACGGATATCAACCACATTTTCCGGCGTGATCTTAGATTGGTTTTCGACTTGCCGCTGATATGCGGAAAGTTTATCGAGGCACCCTCTAGGAATTGAATTTGCCTCTTTAATTTGAGGGGGGGCTCGACTGAAGAATGCTGGGTTTTGTACTTTTTATTTTAATATGATTTTAGTTGGACACTAAAAGAGCCTCCTCAGTAAGAGCGCACCTCCCCCCTGTCCGCCAAAATCTAAAATATGGTCCTAGATCAACTTCAAATGTAAATAAGGGGCGCCCAATATACCATGCAAGATAATAGTCGGCAGCTAAGCCATACAGAGCTTCAAACAATGCATAGATCTCGTCTGAGTCAGAAATCATACTTGTTCTGATTGCATCCCCGGCCTCGTCAAACAACCAATAATGGGGGATGTCTTGTTGAAGTGAATGCTCCAGATCTTGCTTGGTAACGAATAGGACTTTAGCCTCGTTGCAGATATCAAGTACTTCAGAGTTGCCAAGAGTTTTGCATATGTTTTTTTGTTCTTTGAGCCAGTCGTCACCTAGCTTGATAAGCTCATCATTAGTAGTTGTGCGTTTGGGTAGAAGATATAGAGATTCCTCTGTTGTAGCATAAGAAATAACATTCGCAGCCCTGTCGGCCAATTCCTCTGCATGTGGGAAGTAACTAAATATTTTTCGAAGCTCTTCGTTGCTGTGGTGCGCTTTTAATAGTCCTAAAAAATGGGATTTATCAAACATTGCGACACCTTCACAGAAAGCACTCCAATCCGATAATAAGTTTTTCACTCTTGTAGTCCTCTTGATTTTGGCAGAGTCGGCAATAGGTTAGGATCTATCTTCCATCTATCTCGAAGTGAAATGATATTTGTGTTGAAGTCGCTAAGTGATTTGCTCTTGTCAATAATTGATTTTAGTTCGTTGTGGAAAGTTCTGGAAGCATGGCTACCATGGCCTCCAGGCTTACCGTCGAGAGGACTGGTCCACTTCAATTCAGACGTCTTGGTTCTAAAACTCTCAATTTCGTCCATAGGCACTCCCCATTTTTTGAAGTCAGGAGCCCTGCATACCATGCACCACTCATGCAATCCACCGGGTTGCCGTATCCGTGCTTCAATTGTGTTACGAGCAGCCTTGTTTTGCCACAAAACATCCAACTCTGAAGAAGTTAATTGATCAAACCAGCGATTGAACTCCCCCTCGAACACTCTGAACCTTGCCGTTAGGCAATAACTGATCCAAAGGTTGATGGTCTCAAGGCGCTGTAATGCTCCTTCTGGTCTAGCTCCCCACCCAATTACGTTCTTCCCAAATTGACTTTGTGTCATACCTTCAGGAATTGATGGCCGATTGAGTTTAGAAATTTCTGGGTTGGTTACTCCCTTGGGAGTATCACTTGAGGTCTCGGATCCTCTTGCACCACCACTCCCTGCCTCACCCCGCGCAGCCGGATCACAAGGCCCAGTGTTATGCACCCAAGTCTTGAGATCACCAATATAGAACGTATGCCCCACATCGACCGTCAGGTTATACGTCGTCCCCTCCGGTGCGTAAAGCTCCAGAGACTCGACCTCGGACGCGGCATCAGCCATTGACTGCAGCCAGTCTTGAGATCGCTGACCGGGATGAAATCTCGCCGAGCTGGTAAGTAGATCGGATGGCTCGGGGTAACCAGCAGGGTATCGCGCTTCTCGTTGCTGTGTTCATCCGCCTCTTTGAGGGGCAGGCGATAGATCGTCTGATCGTTACGAACGTGAGTGATGGTAATGGCGTCGGTGAACGGTTTGCCGCCTTATATATTTGGCTGTACGCAGCCGAAGATTAGGGTAAGCGCGCCCCAACCCCCCCCATTCTGTAAAAGGTGAGGTTTGGGACGCGCTTAAGATTTTCAAATTAAGTTCAAGGTTTGCTACAGATCAACGCTGCCAGCTCCTCTTTCAACCACTGCGCATGCTCATGAATAACATGCTCATAGTTCGAGTCAGAATGGTATTTATGCTCTGGCAAAGTCATCTTACCAGGAATCATCGACAGTGGAGCATCAGCAGGCCACTCCCAGATTGACCAAAACTCAGAAAGGTTTATTAATCCATACAGCGGTTCCGTGTCTAGGTTTGCTAGCAGTTTTTCCAATGCAGCCGCTCGCCATATTCTGCTGGCCCGCTGCATATCCACATTTTGAAAATCACATATTTTCTGCAACTGCGGGCACAGCTCAGATAAAGATAGATCACTATCGTTAGCCAAGCTAACAATCACGTCGAGCAAGGGGCTATCCCCAGCTACCTGTTCAAGTTCAGCGTTCGCATAATTTTCTACATAAGAAGTTGGCAGTTTTCCTAAAAGGCCAGGAATACCATAGACGCCCTGAAGCAAAACACCCCAGTCAGTCAAGGCATGTCTGGCAATTCGTTCAAAGACTTCTTGAATCATGGTTTCACCGGTATGCCGTTAACAGTTCCATTTGGTACAAACATTCTGTGCGTTACACCGCCCAACTTCGGGTCTACAATCCATTCAAATCTGCCCGCTACACCATTGTAGCTTCCTGATGCTTGGTAAAGCGATGCGCCGTTTTTGAGAGGGAATTTAGTCGCGCTGTTTGCATAGTTATCAACAATGTCCGGAAAACCGTGTGCTACCGGAGTCGATGGGAACTCCTGAGTGGCATAAGGACCCTTATAAGGTCCGTCGTACCCCTCTGGCTTCGAGTGAACAGGTATTGGCTCTCCATCAGTCCCAACAACTTGTTTATTTGGAAGTTGATCTACTTTATGTCCGCTACCTTCACCTTTCGTACCATTTCCAATACGCGCTTCGTCTAGAACATCATTGAATAGCGGCGCTCCTCCTTCTGCACCTTCGCCCCGGGCTTCACCCCGCGCAGCCGGATCACAAGGCCCTGTGTTATGCACCCAAGTCTTCAGATCACCAACATAGAACGTATGCCCCACATCGACCGTCAGGTTATACGTCGTCCCCACCGGCGCGTAAAGCTCCAGCGACTCGACCTCGGACGAGGTGTTTTCGGTCGCGCCATCAGCCAATGATTGCAGGCGATCGCCAAGCTTGAGGTCGATGACCGGTACAAAGTCTTTCTGTGCCGGGACGTAGAACGGGTGGCCCGGTGTGACCAGCAATGTTTCCCGTGTTGTTTTACCGTTCAGGTCTGACCCTTTGAGTGTCAGGCGGTAGATCGGCTGGTCGTTACGAACATGAGTGGCGGTGATTGTGGCAGCGAAGGGTTTGCCGCCTTTTTCCGGTTTGCTCCAGACGATATCGCCGATCTTGAGGGTTTCGATGGCTCGGTCGCCGTCAGGTGTCGAGACTTTGGTGCCTGCGGCGAAGCAGCAGGGACCTATCTCAGGGGCTGCGTTTGCAAGCCTCTCCGGTTGTTTTGGCGGAGGGCTGTTTTCCACAAACGGCACATCCGGATCCCTGCCTGGCTTCCCGGCCTGAGCGAAGTTCTCGGTGACCTTCTCCAGCTTCACCGTGGCGGCAAGCTGTTCAAGCTTTTTGCCAGAGATGAGAATTCCCATTTCCGAAAGTGTTGCGGACTTGGTGGCTGCGCCGCCACCGCCGGTGGACACGGTACTGATGACGACGGCAGTGACCTCGCCCATCATCTTGCCCAGCATCTCGGCATTTTCGTCGCCACCGTGCTCAAGGGCCTGGTCGATTTTTTCGAGTTTCTCCCTAAGTTGGGCGTGGATGTGTTGTTTCAGCCGATCCCTGACTTCCGGGGAATCGACAAACGCGATCACGGCGTCGATATGCGCTTGCGGATCGCGCAGCATGCTCACGGCACTGTTGAGGGTGTCGACCCCTATACCGGCCATGCCATCCTTGAAGCCCTTGGCAATTCCTACCCCGGTCAGTACATCCTGATCGAGTGAGGTTTTCTCCCACTTCAGGAATACAGCTACTTTCTCCTGGGGCGTTTTAGCCTCGTTGTATTCCTTCTTGTATTGGATGATCTGTTGGGTCGCCAGCCAGTTGTTGTCCACGTTGGCGATGGCAGCGTTGGTGCTGGTAGCCGCTGCGGACGGATCAGTCATGGCCGCGATACCGGTCACCAGACTGGCGATCACATTGCGTTTGGCTTCGCGTGAGGCGTTGGACTCATCGGCACTGGTTTCGGAGAAGAAGGTCGTCAGGAAGCTGGAAGCCGCACCGCCCATCGCGCCTGCCGAGCAGCTTTGCCGGCTGGCGGCAGCGCCTGCACAGCCCAGCATGGCGTGCCAGGCGGCGTGTTCGGGACTGCCTTCTTTCAACCCCTTTTCGACCATCTTGCCGATGGCAGAAGAGCCTTCCTGCTGCACGTAGTTGACCAGCATGTTCTGCGCGAACTGGCTGGTGCCGCCCGTTACGTTCGCGGAGGCCCCAGCAGTGAGCGCAACAGTGATCTGCCGATAAGTGCCGCCAGAGCCCCAGTCATTGTCGATTTGCCGAGCCTGTTCTTTCAGGCTGTTGTAATTGGCGATGTGGGTCTCTCGCTCCTTGTCGGAGAGGGTTGGGTTTTTCAGTGCCTCCAGTTCCTCGTCGGCCTGCTTGTTCTTGGCGTCGACTTCCCTGGCCCGCTCCTCCAGATAGATGCCGGTGTTTTGTATGAAGGTGCTGGTGATCGCGAAGTTGTTCTGAATTTCTTCAGCATCGAAGATCGGCTTGAGCTTGTTGCTGCCATCGCGTTCGCTGGACACATCGGTATTGATATCCGCGATGGTTGCGGCGGCGGTTTGCCCGGTTAGCGCTTGTTGGCCCGCCTCATTGGTGATGGTGACGTTGGCCCCGCTGATGCCACTGCGGGTGGTGCTGCGGGCATCACCGCTGGCAACCAGCGCTATCGGTGCGTTGGCGCTGACTCCCTCAATGTCCGCCGCTTTTTGACCGGGGGCACCGGCTTGCAAGGTGTTATCTGAGCCGCGGGCAATGACAGCGCCGGCGCCCCCGCTTAAACCGATACTGTTCGCGTCGTATTCAGCCTTGTTCTTGATATCGGTCCATGTAAGGGTTCCGGTGCTCAAACTATTGAGGTTTTGCTCCACCGCTTTATCGTTACTTGCTATAACGCCGCCCGTAAGCCCGGTATTGCCCTTGACCTCGATCTGGAAGCCACCATCGCCGGCTTTGATACCTGATTGCTCGGTAACACTGGCGTAGTCGCTCTGCATTTTCTGATGGTTGAAACCAGCACTGCCGCTGGCGGTAATGGCGTCACTGCCGGGGATGCCATAACAAAACGGTGGAATACAAATGCTGATCCCGACGCTGGCATCGGTCTGTTTGGATTTGTATTTACTGGTGTCCTGCAGGCTCTCGATATTCAGGTCACGGCCTACGTTGGCCTGAACCTGATTGGCCGTTACGACCGCGCCTTTGAGGTTGGTGTCGCGGCCACTGACCAGCGTCGCCTGGTTGCCGGCCTTGATGGAGGTGTTGGTCTGGGTGACGTCGTCGCCCTCGGATTTACCCTGGCCTTTGTTAGCGGCCAGATCCAGTGTGAAGCCGTTCTGTGTGCCGCCAACGGTAAAGCCGATGCCTACGCTCCAGCCGCTGTTGCCGTTGGAGCCATCCTGCCTGGCGGTATTCTGCGCGGAGAGCAGATTGATATCGCCATCGGCCTTCAGGTTGACGTTATTGCCGGCCTCAATGGAGCTGCCCACGACATTGATGTTGCTGTCCTGGCCTGCGCCTGTGGCACGAATATTTACGTCGCGCCCAGCGGCCAGACCGCTGGAAACGACATTCTGTCCAGACTGGCTGCTTTCGCTATGACTTTGTGTATTACCCAGGCTGAGGCTGACCTTGAAACCGATGCCGTTTTGCGCAACATCCTGCACGGTGTCGTAAGCGCGCTTGGCGCTCATGGCGGTGTTCAGCGCTGCCAGACCCTGCATGCGAGGGTCATTGGTTGTGGTGTTGGATTCAGCGGCTTGTTGAAGATTTTTGGCAGCGTCCAGCAATGGCACGCGGATGCTGCCGCCAATCGCGGTTTTATCGGAACTCTTGGCGTTTTGTGCCTTGAGCAGATCAAAACCGGCTACCACGTCCACTTGCCTGGCCGTGATGGAGATATCACCCTTCGGTGCGATGACCTGGCTGGCCAACTGGCTGTAGCGTTCGCCTGCCGTCATGGAGACGTTGCCGCTCAGCGAGGCGATCTGGTTGGGGACCTGAGTGGTGGTGTCGCTGCTTTCGTTTTGCTTGAGCTTGACGACGCCCAGAGAGGACTGCCACCAACTGCCGATCTCACCCGCTTTTTTACTGCTTGAACTGCTGTCGCTGGCGTTGGTGTTTTCCGCGCTGGCAATGGCCAGGTTACGGTCCGCTTCGATACGGATATCACCATCAGTGACCAGCTTGCTGCCACGGATCGCGACGTCCCGCTCGCTCTTGATGTCCAGTGTATCGGCGCTGATGCTGCTGCCCTTGGCCGCAGATGCCTGCTGAGCGTTCTTCGCGGCTTTTTGCTGCAAAGACATTTCTCCTGCCCAGCTGAACGAAAGCTTGCTGGACTGGCTGGCGCTGCTGGATGTGCTGTTTTGCTGCACCGCATCGATGTCTACGTCGCGACCGGCTACCAGGCGCGCTTTCTGGTCGGCATGGAGCGTGGCGGCCCTGAGGCGTATATCGTTGTCTGCCTCCAGATTAAGGCTCTGGCCATGAAGCTCGGTACCTGTGACCGTCGACTGGCTGGTGCTGCTGACGGCGCTTTTTGAAGAGAACAGGCCTTTCTTCGAGGAGGAATGTGCTTCACTGGCGTAGTTGTCGGCGGTGCCCAGGTCGATGTCGCGGCCGGCTAGCAGATTAACGGCCCCCTCGCTGGTCACGAACGCGCCTTGGCTGCGGATATCCTTAGTGGCGGACAGCACCACATCGTTAGTCGCCTGGATGATTGAGCCGACTGCCACCTGGCTATCGCTTTCGTCCATCGTGTGGCTTTTCTTGCCCCACGATCCCTTCTTGGTTTTTTCGTAATACGAGTAGTCGCGGTTCTTTTCCGCCAGCAGATTCAGGTTATTCCCGGCATACAGATACGCCGCATCCCCGGCCTTGACCTGGCTGGCACTCACGGTCAGGTCTTGTTTGGCACTCAGCGCGACGTTGTCCTTGGCGGTCAGTGTGCTGGCGACCTGTTGGGTGTGCTCCTGCTGGTCGGTGACCTTTTTGGTTTTGCTGTAGTACTGGCTTTCGTTAGCGGCTGAAGTGATGTTGAGGTTGTTGCCAGCATTCATCACCAGGTTGCCCTGGGCTTCGACCTGGCTGGCGATGACGTTGATGTCGTTGCTGGCCTGTACGCCGATGTTCTGCCCGGCGCTGACGCTGGCGGGCAGTTGGGTGACGCTGGAGCGGGTGTGGTTGGCGCCGTTGATGCGGCCTTCCTGGGTTTGCGCTGCGACGATGTTCACATCCTGCCCGGCCTCCAGGCGCACGCCGCCCTGTGCCTGCATCACCCCGCCGATGTTGTTGACGTTCTTGCCGGCCTTGGCCTGCAGGTCGCCGGCCGATTCGATGCGGGCCGGGTTGTCGGCGAAGTCTTCGCGCCATACAGAGGCGCCCATGGCGCTCTGATGACGGGTGACGCTGCGTTCGTTGCTGACGCTGCCGTCTTTGGCCAGCAGGCTGACGTCGTGGCCGCTGATCACGCCGCCGGCGTGGTTGATCAGGTTGTTATCGGCCTCCAGAGCCAGGCGTTGTTCGGTCTGGATCAGGCCGCTGTTGAGCAGGGTGTTGCCTGCCTTGGCGCTGAGGTTGTTGCGGCTGAGCAGGGTGCCGACGTTGTTGAGGTTGTTGCCGGCGATCAGTTGCAGGTCGTTGCCCTGGATCAGCGCGCCGTTGGCGGCCAGGCGGTTGTCGGCCTGGGCCAGGTACAGCACGGGCACCAGCACGCGCTGGCCTTGTACCTGCTGTTCTTCCATCCAGACGATGTCGTGGGTGAGGGCGGCGACCTGTTCGCCGGTCAGCGACACGCCAACGCTGAGCTTGAGCGCGTCGCGGCTGGCCAGGGCGTTGTCCATCAGGTATTTGAAGGTGGCTTCGTCGCTGGTCAGGCCGGCCAGGTAACGCTGGCCGGTGCGCGAGACCACGGCCTGCTGGACCAGCCGCTGCTCGTAGTAGCCGTCGCCAAGGCGTTTCCATTGGGTGTCGGGGTTGTAGCCGAGGTTGTCGAGCAGGTAGCTGGAGCTGAGGAACTGACGCATGTCGGTCAGTGCCGGGTTGGTCTCGATCAGGTACGGGTGGCTACCGGCGCCGGTGGTGTTGAGCAGGGCGCCGCCGCTGGCCTCGTCAGCCAGCTGGAACAGGCCGTTCTGGCCGCTCGGCAGGCTGAAGCCGGGCAGGGTGGTGGGGTTGATCTGCTGCTGGGCCAGGTCCGGCGACAGCTGGCTGTCGAGGCGGATGGCGGTGGCGTGGGCGGTGCCCGGCGCCTCGGTGTTGGTCCGTTCGCCGCCACTGACGTAGGTGAAGCCGCGCTGCACGGCGCGGTTGTCGAAGTTGTTGCCAGTCTCGATGGACACGTTGCCGCCGGCCTGGATCAGCGCCGCAAAGCTCTGCTGGTCAGGTGTCTGGCGGTTGATGGTGCGCAGCTCGGTGACTTCCCGTTCAGTGCTGGCGATGAAGTTGCTCATCGCCGCTTCAAGGCCGCCCAGATCGTTGGCGTTGTAACGCGCACCGCCCTGTGAATAGCGCTGGGTAAAGTCGTCAGCCAGGGCATACCAGCCGCCCGGGCTGCGGGTGCGCTCGGAGATGAAGGTGCGGCTGGTGTGGGTGGTGCTGGGCACTACGCCGATGTTGCTGAAGTTGTTGCTGAAGTTGGCGGTCAGCGCACCGCTGCTGGCCAGGGTGCTGCTGCTGTTGAGGAAATCCGTACCGCGCAGGGTGATATCGCCGCCGGCAGTGATGCTGGAGGCCTCGCTGAAGGCTGTGACTTCAAGCTTTTCCAGTTGCTGGATATTCCAGACGTGGTGTTCCTTGCCGCCGCTGCAGTCCAGGTTGCCGGTGCCGGCGGTGGTGCAGGCGATTTCGTTGATTTGCGCGCTGTAGATCCCGGCGTCGTTGACGGTCAGTAGGTCGCGGATGTTCTGGATCGAGCGGGCGGCCAGCAGCATGTCGCCGTCGCTGGTCAGGGTGCCGGAGCGGTTGATGATGCTGTTGGCGTTGGCGCCTGCGGCATCGGCGCTGATCTGCAGGTCGCCCAGGCTGTAGAGGTGGCCGCGCTGGTTGGTGAAATCGTTGACCAGCAGGCGCATGTCGCCAGCGCTGGTGATGATGCCCCGGTTGAGCACGCTCGGCGCGCTGAGCTCCAGCGTGCCGAGGCTGGTCAGCCGGCCGGCCCCCGTGTAGCTGCCGCTCAGGGAGAGGGTCAGGTCGCCGTCGGCACCGATCAGGCCGTTGTTGGTCCAGTTCTGGCCCCGCCCGGTAAAGCGCTTGGCAGCAATCAGCCGGCCGCCTTCAGTCTGGGTCAGGGTGGCGATGTCCAGGTCCAGATTGGCGGCCTGCACGTTGCTGCTGTTGGTCCAGCGCTCGCCGCTCAGGCTCAGGGTGCCGTTGCTCGACACGCGACCACCGGCGTCTTGCAACAGAGGCAGCCCCAGGCCCAGGCGGCCGCTACCGGCGTGGGCGATGACGCCCTCGTTATTGGTCAGCCGGCCGAGGCTGAAGTCCATGTGCTGATTGGCGCTTTGCAAGCGACCGCGGCTGTTGTCCAGCGTGCCGCTGATGTTCAGTTCGGTGGTGCCGGTGCTGCCCAGTGCGCCGATCTGGCCTTGGCTGTTGTCCAGGCGGGCGGCGCCCAGCGTCAGGCTGGCGCTGCTTTCGATCACGCCGTAGCTGTTGAGCAGGGCGCCGGTCAGGCCGAAGTCCAACTGGTTGCCAGCGATTTCGCCGTTGCGGTTGTCCAGACCGCTGCCGCGCAGTTGCAGCCGTCCTTTGCTGAACAGGGTGCCGTTCTGGTTATCGATGTTTTTCGCGTCGATCGACAGGCTGTTGGCGGTGATCACGCCCTTGTTGCGGTTATCCACCTGGGCGGCCATCAGGCTCAGCAAGCCCTGGCTGCTGAGCCGGCCATTGCGGTTGTCGATCTGCGCGTTGCCGCTGATCAGCAGGTCGCCGCCGCTGACCACCTTGGCGTTGCTGTTGGTCAGTTGCTGGAGCAGTTCCAGATTCACACCGCCGCTACCGACCAGGGTGCCGTTGCTGTTGTCGAAACGGCCGGTCTTGACGGTCAGGGTTTCGCGGGCAGACACCATGCCGCCGAGGTTGTCGAGGTTCTGCACGTGCAGGTTCAGTGCGCCGCCGCTGGTGACCTGGCCGTCGCTGCGGTTGGTCAGCCGGTCGTTCTGCACCGTCACCGACTTGATGGCGCTCAGGGTGCCATTGCCGTTGTCCAGGGCGCCGCCCTTGACGGTCAGGCTGTTGTCGCTGAGCAGCTTGCCGTCCTGGTTATCCAGTTGCCCGGCGCTGACGTTCAGGCTGTCCTGGCTAAGCAGCTGACCTTTGCGGTTGTCGAGGCGCGCATCGACGTTGGCGGTCAGGTCGCGGCTGGCGGTGACGCTGCCCTGGTTGGTCATGTTGCGTGCGGCCACCCGCACATCGCCGGTCTTGTTGCGGCTGTTGTCGGCGTTGACCCCGGCTTCGACCCGGCCACTGTTGTTCAACTGGTCAGCCTGCAGGCTCACGACCTGCCCGGCGGCGATGCTCTTGCGGTTGGTCAGGGTCTTGTCGGCATTGAGCTGTACTTGCCCCTCGGCATACATCGGCGCGCTGACGTCGATGTCGCGAGCCTTGGCGACGATGTTGCCGCTGGCGGCAGACTGGGCCATGGTCAACTGGCCGTTGGCGTCGATCTGGATATCGCCACCACTGGCGGCCAGGTCCCCGGCCAGCTTCACGCCTACCCCGGCTTCGGTGCCGACCAGTTTTACGGCACCGGCATACATGCCGCCCAGCGCCGAGCTGTCGATGGCCAGTTCCGGTTTGCTGCTGCCGTCATCGGCCAATGGCGTGGCCGCCAGCGTTTGTGCGTCGACGTCGTTGCGCCCGGTGATCACGTTGAGTTTGTTGGCGTGCAGTTGGGCGTTGATTCTGGCGCTGCGGGTGATGATGTCGAACTGCTCGACATTGCTGGCATTCAGGCCCGCACCTTCGATCGCCACGCTGCCGCCCTGCACATTGAAGCGCTGTAACTGGCCGTTGGCGTCGAGTACGGGTTTGCCGGTGCTCAGCGTGGCTTGCGGGGTGTTGATGAAGCCGCAGCCATTGCAGGTGATGCCGTGCGGGTTGGCGACGATGACCTTGGCTGCCTGCCCGGCGACTTCGGTGTAGCCCTTGAGCTGGCTGGGGTTGGCGCCGGTTACTTCGTTGAGAATGACCCCGGCGGCCTGGCCCTGCAGGTTTGGGTTGCCCTGGATGATGCCGCCCAGTTGGGTGGCCTGGGCGGTGTCGGTGGCGTTGTTGAGAATCAGCCCCTGGGCATCGACGTTGTACTGCTGGTACTGGTTGTGCGACAGGCCGCTGGCGTTGGGCGCGGCAATGTTGACCACCGGCACGCCGTTGCCGGCCTGGCCGACCTGGGTGTTGGGGTTGCTGGCGACCACGCCTTGGGCCTGGACCAGGATCGGTTGCCAGAACAGCGCATTGGCCAGCACCAGCGCCAGGGCGCGTTGCAGGGCGCTGTGACGACGCTCGGTGTTTTGCTGGGCAATAGAAGGCTTGTCCGCCAGGCGGGCCGGAGCATTGACATCCATGTGGATACCTCGTTGAAGCGTCGTCGTTTAAAGGAAAAAATCGATCCGGAAATACACCGGGCTTTCGCGCTCAATCACCGAGGGGCGTTCCAGCGAGTGGGCGAAAGTCACCGAGGTCGCCACGTTGCGGCCGCGGGCAAAGAGCTCGAACGAGTGGCCGGACAACCGCCCGTGCTGCGCGCCGTTGTAGCGGTCATTGCTGATCACGCCCTGGTCGTAGCCGATGGCCGCGCCATATTCACTGAACGCCGGGCGCAGCCAGTCGAGGCCGACCGGGCGGGTTAGGCGCAGCTCGTTGCGCCAGTAGCCGCCGCTGTCGCCTGACAGGTATTGGTCCTTGAAACCGCGCACCGAAGACACCCCGCCCAGGCTCAAACGCTGCGGGCTGTAAAGTGCATCCTCGCTGTGTTGGCCGGTGGCCAGGCTGCTGAAGGTCAGCCGCTCGCCCCACAGCTGGAAGGGGTACAGGTAACTGACGGTGCCGGTGTACTTGCGGTAGCGGGCGGTGGGGATGCCGGGGCCTGGACGATTGCCGTTCGGGTCATGGTTACCTTGTGCATCCAGAGCGCCGATGCCCTGTTGCATGCCCAGGTCGATGTTGACGAACGAGCCGCCGACCCGCCGGCCATGGGTGATGCCGAACTGGGCCTCGGTGATGCGGTTGCTGCTGGTGCCGAGCTTTTCATCGTTGATGTAGTTGTTGGTGCGCAGGTGCGACAGGCCGGTATTGATCGAGGTCTTGCTCAGCGCATCGCGGTGGATCACCCGCTCGGCGCGCAACTGGTGGCTCTGGCTGTCGCCGCTTTGCTTGAAGTCGAAGGTGCTGGCTTGCCCCAGCGCCCGGTAGTCACTCTCGCTGTAGTAGTAACTGAAGTTCCACCAGCCCCATGGCACCTCGTAGCCCATCAGGAAGTTTTTCGAGGTCTTGCGATGGTCGCTCAGCGCGTCATGGCCGCCGCGCAGGCGCAACTGGTCGGCCAGCCCCAACGGGCTGTCCCATTCCAGGCCGGTGCTCCACTGTTGTTCGCCGGTGCTGCGCTGGCCGTCGTTATGCCGCGACAGGCTGGCGCGCCAGGGTTTGTCCGGCGTGTTGTCGACCAGCACGTTACTGCCGCCAATGGCCTGGCCGGGCGTCAGGCGGGTTTGCACCCGCCGCGACGGCAGGCGGTTGAACTGGTCGACCATCTGCTCGATGTCGCGCAGGTTAAGCACCTCGCCGGGCTTGCCGGGGAAAGCCATGGCCAGTTCACGTTCGGAGACTTTGCCCGGCCCCTCGCTGCCGAGTTTTTCAAGCTTGCCCTCGACCACCAGCACGTGCAGTACGCCCTGAGAGAGGTCCTGTTGCGGCAGGTAGGCGCGGGTGGTGACCATGCCCTTGTTCAGGTAGTGGTCGGTGATGGCCTTGAGCACTTCGTTGAGCTGCGGCACACCCAGGCATTTGCCGACCCAGGGGCTGACCAGTTTTTTGCGCTCGGCTTCGGACAGTGACTCTGCGCCCTTGAGCTCGATGCGCTTGATATCGAAGCAACGTTGTTCGGTCGCGGCCGATGGCGCGCTCGGCTCGGCCTGTTGGCCGGGCAGGGTCTTGAGTTCTTCGAGGCGACGGCGCTGTTCTTCCAGCAGGCGGTCCTGGCGGTCGCGAATCAGGTCCTGCTCGCCGGGTGTCGGCAGGCCCGCAGCGTGGGCGGATAATTGGGAGGCGAGGCCAAACACCAGGGTGCACGAGGCCATCCATGTCCGGGAGAAGACTGGCATAAGCGTTCCATCGTTGATGCCGGGGTCTGGTCTGGGCGACCCCGAGGGAAGGGCAGTACGCCCTGAGGATGTCGATCAGTGTTACGAATGTTTCATGGTGTGTATCGACGCCCATACAGACAGGCTACAACTCAGAAAATTCCCACAGGTGCGCCGATTTTGTGACGCAGATCACTCGATTTTTTTCAGGCGCCGGTTTTATGACGGGCACAAAAAAGCCCCGGACACCGAGGGTGCCGGGGCTTTGGCTAATACCGGTCGGTATTACAGGCCGGCAGCGGCGCGCAGGGCGGCGGCGCGGTCGGTTTTTTCCCAGGTGAAGGCGGTGAAGGTGTCTTCGCCGACCGTCATTTCGAACGGGTTGCGACCGAAGTGGCCGTAGGCTGCGGTCTGCTTGTACATCGGGTGCAGCAGGTCGAGCATGGTGGTGATCGCGTATGGACGCAGGTCGAAGTGCTCGCGCACCAGCTGGATGATCTTGTCGTCCGACAGCTTGCCGGTGCCGAAGGTGTTCAGCGAGATCGAGGTTGGCTGGGCCACGCCGATGGCGTAGGAAACCTGGATTTCGCAGCGGTCGGCCAGGCCCGCAGCCACGATGTTCTTGGCCACGTAACGACCGGCGTAGGCCGCCGAGCGGTCAACCTTCGATGGGTCCTTGCCGGAGAATGCGCCGCCGCCGTGACGGGCCATGCCGCCGTAGCTGTCGACGATGATCTTGCGGCCGGTCAGGCCGCAGTCGCCCACCGGGCCACCGATGATGAAGTTGCCGGTCGGGTTGATATGGAACTGGGTGTCTTTGTGCAGCAGGTGCGCCGGGATGGCGTGCTTGACGATCAGCTCCATCACGCCTTCACGCAGGTCTTTGTACGACACTTCCGGGTTGTGCTGGGTCGACAGTACGATAGCGTCGACGCCGACCACTTTGCCGTCTTCGTAGCGGCAGGTGACCTGCGATTTGGCGTCCGGACGCAGCCATGGCAGCAGGCCGGATTTACGCGCTTCGGCCTGGCGCTGGACCAGTTGGTGGGAGAAGGTGATCGGTGCTGGCATCAGCACGTCGGTTTCGTTGCTGGCGTAGCCGAACATCAGGCCCTGATCGCCCGCACCCTGGTCTTCAGGCTTGCTGCGGTCAACGCCCTGGGCGATGTCCACCGACTGCTTGCCGATGATGTTCATCACGCCGCAGGTGGCGCCGTCGAAGCCGACGTCGGAGCTGTTGTAGCCGATGTCCAGAATCACGTTACGGACGATGTCTTCCAGGTCGACCCAGGCCGAGGTGGTGACTTCGCCGGCGATGATTGCCACGCCGGTCTTGACCAGGGTTTCGACCGCGACACGGGCGAATTTGTCTTCCGCGATGATGGCATCCAGAACCGCATCGGAAATCTGGTCGGCGATCTTGTCCGGATGTCCTTCGGAGACGGACTCGGAGGTGAAAATTGAGTATTCGCTCATGTCTACGGGTTTCCTGAAGTAAATCGAGGGTAAGTGTCACCAGCCGGCCGCTGAAATTGGCGTACCTGGATCTGGAAACCATTGCGTAAGCCCACGTAGAGGCTCTGTTCGGGGACTAGCCCGGCAGCGACGGCCCAGCGGGCCAGGTCATCCTGTTCAAAGCCCAGCCAGAGATCGCCACAGGCCTCCCTGGCCCAGCTCTGGTCGTGGCTGCATAAATCCGTCACCAGCAGGCTACCGCCGGGTTGCAAGTGCTCTGCCAGTTGCCCAAGAGCATCGGCAGGCGCTGCGAAATGATGAAGCACCATGTTCAGAACGACGCAATCGACCTGTACTTTAGCGTCGTTCAGTGCATCGGCCAGGCGCAATTCCACGTTGTCCAGGCCCTGGCGCTCACACAGTTTGCGGGCCAGTTCGAGCATGGCCGGGCTGTTGTCCATGGCCGTGACATGGGCAAAACGCTGGGCCAGGTCGGGCAGAAAACTGCCATCACCGGGGCCGACCTCAAGCACCTTGGCCTGCGGCGCGAACACCAGTTTGTCGAGCAACGCCAGCAGGCTGTCGCGGTACTGCGCAAGGCCTGCGATCAGGTCTTGCTGGGCATTGAACTTGTCGGCAACCCGGGCAAAAAAGTCCTGGCTGGCTGCGGCGCGCTGCTGGTGCACCGCGTCGATTCGCGCCTTGACCTCGACCGGCAACGCCAGGGCATCGACTTCATCGAGCAGCGCCGCATGCAGGCGCCCGCCGGTCAGCCCGCTATGGGGCAGGGCGCGGCGGTAGAAAATGGCGTTGCCTTCGCGGCGCGTGGCAACCAGACCGGCCTGGGCCAGCACCTTGAGGTGGTGGCTCATGCCGGACTGACCGGTGGCGAAGATCTGCGCCAGTTCCAGCACCCCGAACGAGTCGTTGGCCAGGGCACGCAGCACATTAAGCCGCAACGGGTCGCCGCCAGCCTTGCACAAGGCAGACAGTTCGTCGCAATCATCATGGCGTACTGCTGGCGCGGGTAGATTCATAGGTTCGCAGTCTAGTCACGCTCTGAATAAGCTGCAAGATCAATATCAAAAAGTTTTGATATTGCCCGCGATGTCAGTAAACAGGCGTCGTCAACCCGCCGCTGCGGTCTATCCTTGAGCCGGTTAAAGGCCAACAAAGCCTGCATGGCAGGAAAAAAGCGCTCAGGTGACTATCTTTCATTGCCCCCAGCCAGAGGCTGAGGGAAAATGGACGCCTTTTTCTGCTCCCAATTCTTTACTTCCCAGGAGATCAGCGATGCCTAGCCGTCGTGAGCGTGCCAATGCCATTCGTGCCCTGAGCATGGATGCCGTGCAAAAAGCCAACAGCGGCCACCCAGGTGCCCCCATGGGTATGGCGGATATCGCCGAAGTCCTTTGGCGCGATTATCTGAAGCACAACCCGGCCAACCCGTCGTTCGCCGACCGCGACCGCTTCGTGCTGTCCAACGGCCATGGTTCGATGCTGATCTACTCGCTGCTGCACCTGACCGGCTACGACCTGTCCATCGACGACCTGAAGAACTTCCGCCAACTGCACAGCCGCACCCCGGGTCACCCCGAGTATGGCTACACCCCTGGCGTCGAAACCACCACTGGCCCGCTGGGTCAGGGTTTCGCCAACGCAGTGGGCTTCGCGATCGCGGAAAAAACCCTGGCGGCGCAGTTCAACCGTCCAGGTCATGAAATCGTCAACCACAACACCTATGTGTTCATGGGCGATGGCTGCATGATGGAAGGCATTTCCCACGAAGTCGCTTCCCTGGCCGGCACCCTGGGCCTGGGCAAGCTGATCGCCTTCTATGACGACAACGGCATCTCCATCGACGGTGAAGTCGAAGGCTGGTTCACCGATGACACGCCAAAGCGCTTCGAGTCCTACAACTGGCAGGTGATCCGCAATGTCGACGGCCATGACGCCGACGAGATCAAAACCGCCATCGACACCGCGCGCAAGAGCCCGCTGCCGACCCTGATCTGCTGCAAGACCACTATCGGCTTCGGTTCGCCGAACAAGGCCGGCAAGGAAGAATCCCACGGCGCGCCACTGGGCGCCGACGAGATCGCCCTGACCCGCGCTGCGCTGAAGTGGAACCACGGTCCGTTCGAAGTGCCGGCCGATATCTACAGTGAGTGGAACGCCAAGGAAAAAGGCCTGGCCGCCGAGGCCGAGTGGGACCAGCGCTTTGCTGCTTACTCCGCTGCCTTCCCTGAGCTGGCTAACGAGTTCGTACGCCGGGTCAGCGGTCAACTGCCAGCCGACTTCGCCGAGAAATCCGCAGCGTACGTGGCTGAAGTCAACGCCAAGGGCGAAACCATCGCCAGCCGTAAAGCCAGCCAGAACGCGCTGGGCGCTTTCGGTCCGCTGCTGCCTGAGTTCCTTGGCGGTTCGGCTGACCTGGCCGGTTCCAACCTGACCATCTGGAAAGGCTGCAAGAGCATCAGCGGTGAAGACGCCAACGGCAACTACCTGCACTACGGTGTGCGTGAGTTCGGCCAGGCGGCCATCATGAACGGTATCGCCCTGCATGGCGGCTTCGTGCCTTACGGCGCGACCTTCCTGATCTTCATGGAATACGCTCGTAACGCCGTGCGCATGGCGGCGCTGATGAAGAAGCGGGTCATTCATGTCTTCACCCACGACTCCATCGGCCTGGGCGAAGACGGCCCGACTCACCAGCCGGTCGAGCAACTGACCAGCCTGCGTACCACGCCAAACCTCGACACCTGGCGCCCGGCCGATGCCGTGGAATCGGCAGTGGCCTGGAAGTACGCCATCGAGCGCAACGACGGCCCATCGGCGCTGGTGTTCTCGCGCCAGAACCTGCCACACCAGAGCCGTGATGCCGAGCAACTGGCCAATATCGCCCGTGGCGGTTATGTGCTGCGCGACAGCGTTGGCGAACCCGAGCTGATCCTGATCGCCACCGGTTCCGAAGTCGGTCTGGCCGTGCAGGCGTTTGATGCGCTGAGCGCCAAAGGTCGCAAGGTGCGTGTGGTCTCGCTGCCAAGCACCAACGTGTTCGATGCCCAGGACGCGGCTTACAAGCAGTCGGTACTGCCGGTTCAGGTCGGCGCGCGAATCGCTATCGAAGCTGCCCATGCAGACTTCTGGTACAAGTACGTCGGCCTGGAAGGCCGTGTGATCGGTATGACCACCTTCGGTGAGTCGGCCCCGGCCGCAGCGTTGTTCGAAGAGTTCGGCTTCACCCTGGAGAACATCCTGGGCACCGCCGAAGAACTGCTCGAAGACTGATAGCCCTGCAATGTGGGAGCGAGCGGGCGGCGATCCGTCTTGCTCACGAATCCGGCTTGCCAGGCGATAAACATGTATCGCCTGGCCCGGCCCTTTCGCGACCAGGGTCGCTCCTACCGAAATGTGAGCCACCATGCCTCAACCCCGTGTGTACAAGGTTGCCCTGAACGGCTATGGCCGTATCGGTCGCTGCGTTTTGCGTGCGCTCTGCGAGCGTGGCGCCAGCGCCGGGTTCGAGGTGGTGGCGATCAACGATCTGGCCGACATGGCCAGTCTCGAATACCTGACCCGCTTCGACTCTACCCATGGCCGCTTTCCCGGCCATGTGCGGGTCGAGGGGGACTATCTGCATATCGATGATCACCGCATCCGCGTGTTGCGCAGCCCGACGCCGGAAGGCATCGACTGGGCCAGCCTGGGCGCGGACCTGGTGCTCGAATGCTCGGGTGTCTACAACACTCGCGAAGATGGCCAGCGCTTTCTGGCGGCCGGTGCGCCGTCGGTGCTGTTCTCGCAGCCGATGGCCAGTGAGGCCGACGTCGATGCCACGATTGTCTATGGCATCAATCAGCAGACGCTGACGGGCCGCGAGTTGCTGGTCTCGGCGGCATCGTGTACCACCAACTGCAGCGTGCCTTTGCTGCGCCTGCTCGATCAAGCGCTGGGGCTGGAATACATCACCATCACCACCATCCATTCGGCGATGAACGACCAGCCGGTGATCGACGCCTATCACCACGAGGATTTGCGTCGTACGCGCTCGGCATTTCAGTCGATCATTCCGGTGTCGACGGGCCTTGCGCGAGGCATTGAACGCCTGCTTCCGGAACTTGCGGGCCGAATTCAGGCCAAAGCAGTTCGCGTACCGACGGTCAATGTCTCGTGCCTGGACATCACCTTGCAGGTGGCACGCGACACCGATGCCGCCGAAATCAATCGCATCCTGCGCGAGGCTGCCAGCAGCGGCCCGCTCAAAGGCTTGCTGGCGTATACCGAATTGCCGCACGCCAGCTGCGATTTCAATCATGACCCCCATTCGGCGATTGTCGATGCGAGTCAGACCCGCGTGTCCGGCCCCCGGCTGGTCAACCTGCTGGCCTGGTTCGATAACGAATGGGGCTTTGCCAACCGTATGCTCGACGTCGCAGGTCATTTGCTGCGCGTTGCAGACCCACAACAGTAAAGACAGGAACGCCTCATGACCGTGCTGAAGATGACCGACCTTGACCTGCAAGGTAAGCGTGTACTGATTCGCGAAGACCTCAACGTGCCGATCAAGGACGGTGCCGTCAGCAGCGACGCACGCATTCTGGCGTCCCTGCCGACCATTCGTCTGGCGCTGGAAAAAGGCGCAGCGGTCATGGTTTGCTCGCACCTGGGCCGTCCGGTCGAAGGTGAGTTCTCGGCTGAAAACAGCCTCAAGCCGGTGGCCGACTACCTGAGCAAGGCGCTGGGCCGCGAAGTCGCGCTGGTGGCCGACTACCTCGACGGTGTTGAAGTCAAAGCCGGTGACGTGGTGCTGTTCGAAAACGTGCGCTTCAACAAGGGCGAGAAAAAGAACGCTGACGAGCTGGCGCAGAAATACGCCGCGCTGTGCGATGTGTTCGTAATGGACGCGTTCGGTACTGCGCACCGCGCCGAGGGCTCGACCCACGGCGTGGCCAAGTTCGCCAAGGTTGCGGCGGCGGGCCCGTTGCTGGCGGCCGAGCTGGAAGCACTGGGCAAGGCGCTGGGTGCGCCGGCCAAGCCGATGGCAGCCATTGTCGCTGGCTCTAAGGTGTCGACCAAGCTCGACGTGCTCAACAGCCTGAGCGGTATCTGCGACCAGTTGATCGTCGGTGGCGGCATCGCCAACACCTTCCTCGCGGCGGCCGGTCATAAGGTCGGCAAGTCGCTGTACGAGCCGGACCTGCTCGACACCGCCCGTGCCATCGCCGCCAAGGTCAGCGTCCCGCTGCCGGTCGACGTGGTCGTCGCCAAGGCCTTTGCCGAAGACGCAGAAGCCACTGTCAAGCTGATCGCTGACGTTGCCGATGACGACATGATTCTGGACATCGGCCCGCAAACAGCCGAGCAGTTCGCCCAATTGTTGAAATCTTCCCGGACTATCCTGTGGAACGGCCCGGTGGGCGTGTTCGAGTTCGACCAGTTCGGCAATGGCACCAAAGTGCTGGCCAAGGCGATTGCCGAGAGCCCGGCGTTTTCCATCGCAGGCGGCGGTGACACGCTGGCGGCGATCGACAAATACGCAGTGGGCGAGCAGATTTCCTATATTTCCACCGGCGGTGGCGCGTTCCTGGAGTTCGTCGAAGGCAAAGTCTTGCCTGCGGTCGAAGTGCTGGAGCAGCGCGCCAAGGCGCAATAAGCCGAGCGGCTTGAGGATGTGGCAAATGGTCAGGGCGATGCCGGTGTTGCTGATCGTGGGGGTGCTGGCCGGGTGTGCCGGCAGCCCTGCGGCTGAGGATGCCAGGGAAGAGCAGCAAGCGGCGTTGCAGTTGAGCTGCTATCAGACTGCCTGGCAGGCCGAGACCATCCAGGTCGTCTACAAACGTGGCGGCCAGGAGGTGTGGGACCGGTATGACCCCACGCCGCAGGTCGGCAACGTCGCCTGTCGCTGATTGAGCAAGGCGCTTTCTGGCAACATCCCTGCGATATGGCGGTCATTTACAGGGTGGATCTTTCCAGAAAGGAGTTTCGCCATGAAGATCGTCGCTGTGATGCTGCTCAGTTGCATGATGCTTGCCGGTTGTAGCGGTTCCGGTAGCCGTTCCAAGGCTTGTGAAGTCTTTAGCCCGGCCTCGGTGGTAGTGCCTACCACCGAAAACAGCCAGCGGGTCGAAGCCCAGGCTACGGGCGAACCGGCTGACGATGGTAAACACGAACAACACTGCCCTTGACCTTATACGCGCCAGGGCAGTCCAGGAGAATTGATGAAAGGCCTGATTGCCCTTGCGGCGCTGGCGGTATTGAGCGGTTGCTCCAGCTTCAAGTCTGCCGCACCGGCAGACCCTTGGACCCGTTGGGTCTGTGACAGCAAGGCCGAGGTCACCTGGCGCTACGCTGACGCTGCCCGCAAGGCGGTGGATGTGCGCCTGAACCAGAGCGAGCAGGTGTTTCATCTGCAGGCCGAGCCCGGTGCCGCCGGTGAACTGTTTGGCAACGGCGTACTGTCGTTTGCCAGAAACGGTGATGAAGGCCTGGTGTACTGGTCTGCCACCAACGATTTGATCGGTCGCGGCTGCAAGGCCCGATGAGCGGTAGATAGCCCGCAGCCGATGTACCACGCGCAGTTGGGCACCTCTAAAAACGTAGGCGAGGCAGCCAGCGCAAGGCGAAAACCGGCGAGAAAGCGCAGTTTACGAGTTGTAAATGAGCATTTTGAGCCGGTTTTCAACGCAGCGATGGCAACGCAGGTAGTTTTTAGAGCTGTCCAGATTGCGCATTACTTGAACAGCAGCCGCCACTGGGGCAGGCTTGCACGATTAACGACCCGACCGGGAGAGAAACAGACAATGGCACTTATCAGCATGCGCCAGATGTTGGACCACGCCGCCGAATTCGGCTATGGCGTCCCAGCTTTCAACGTAAACAACCTGGAACAGATGCGCGCCATTATGGAAGCGGCCGACAAGACCGACTCCCCAGTGATCGTTCAGGCCTCGGCCGGTGCCCGCAAATACGCCGGTGCCCCGTTCCTGCGTCACCTGATCCTCGCGGCGATCGAAGAATTCCCGCACATCCCGGTGGTCATGCACCAGGACCACGGCACCAGCCCTGACATCTGCCAGCGCTCGATCCAGCTGGGCTTCAGCTCAGTGATGATGGACGGCTCGCTGATGGAAGACGGCAAGACGCCGGCCAGCTATGACTACAACGTTGAAGTGACCCGTCGCGTCGTCGCCTTCGCCCACGCCTGCGGCGTGTCGGTAGAGGGTGAGCTGGGCGTGCTGGGCTCGCTGGAAACCGGCATGGCCGGCGAAGAAGACGGCGTTGGCGCTGAAGGCGTGCTGGACCACAGCCAGATGCTGACCGACCCGGAAGAAGCGGCTGACTTCGTCAAGCGCACCAACGTCGACGCCCTGGCCATTGCCATCGGCACCAGCCACGGCGCCTACAAGTTCACCAAGCCGCCTACCGGCGACATCCTGGCCATCGAGCAGATCAAGGCTATCCACAAGCGCATCCCCAACACCCACCTGGTGATGCACGGTTCGTCGTCTGTTCCGCAAGAATGGCTGAAAATCATCAACGAGTACGGCGGCGACATCAAAGAGACCTACGGCGTACCGGTTGAAGAAATCGTCGAAGGCATCAAGCACGGCGTACGCAAGGTCAACATCGACACCGACCTGCGTCTGGCCTCCACCGGTGCCATCCGCGAATTCATGGCCAAGAACCCGGCCGAGTTCGACCCACGCAAATACCTGGCCAAGACCGTTGTGGCCATGCGTGATGTCTGTATCGCCCGTTACGAAGCGTTCGGCACTGCCGGCAACGCCTCGAAGATCAAGCCGGTCTCCCTGGACCGCATGTTCGAGCGCTACGCCAAAGGCGAGCTGGACGCCCGGATCAACTGAGTGTTGATTCGCTGAACAAAAAACCCGCAGCAATGCGGGTTTTTTTGTGGTCGGTCAGTAGGAATAATACCTATCACTCAAGACCGGCTTAGTCCTGTGGGAGGCAGCTCTGCTGGCGAATACAGAGGTACATCTACAATAGATGTGCCGGTTTTACTGGCCCTTTCGAGGTGGTCCGGCATCCCGGCTAGCCCCCTCCCACCGGGACCGAGTTGAGCCGGATAATCGCTTGACTGATCGGCATTACCCCTACAGGTGGTGGGTGATCCGTCAGGCCTTCTTCAACAGCGCCGCACAGGCTGTTTTGTAAGCCTCGTGCTGGTATTTGTTGAGGCTGCCCGGCAGTTCAATGGCGTGTTTCTTGTGCTGAGCGGTGATGGTCTGCGGTGACAGCAGGGTCACCTCGCAGTCGGTCAGCAACTGCAATACCGTCTCGATCTTGAAGGTGGTCGGGCCACCGGCAAATTCGCCCTTTTTGCTGCGTTTCTTGATGGCGATATGGCTGATGCCGTTTTCCCGTACGAAAGCGGCAATCCGGGTAGCGAAGTCTTTGACGTTGAGCGACTCGTCGTCATCTTCCAGCGCCAGCTTGCGTGTCGCCAATGGCAGGTGGCTGAGGGTCGCGTTCTGACCGGTGGCCAGGGCGAAGATGGCTTCGCTGCCCTTGATTTCTACACCGCAAATGATCATGAAATTCCCTGTGCCCTGCATGACAAATACACAGGGTAGCGCATTGGTCACCTCTAACAACCACCCGGATTGCCAGCACTCACGTTTTCAGACGCAGCCGTTGGCCGGATTATTCCTGCACCAGTGACTCGATGTATTCCGAACGTTCGTCGCTCATCCGCGCAATACAGTCATTTTCGCTGATTTTGTACGCCTTGCTGCCCGCCGCCGACGGGAACACTTCCACGGCGCAATCGGCATCACGCAGTTTCTCCCAGGCCTGCTGGGCGCTTCTGAGCTTGTTGGTGAAGTCGTTGTACTGGGTTTTGTTGGCGACAAATTGCGACTGCACCCGGTTGAGCAGGTTCTGGAAGTTTTCCTTGAGCAGCTCCTCGGCAGTGGTGCGGCTGTAAATGGAGCATTCCAGGGTCTGGTTGTCGCTGTCGACCCCGTCGCACGGGGTCGAATCGGAATCTTGTGCAGCATAGGCGTTACCGGCTATGGCGGCTGTCAGGGCCAGCCCCAGGAAAAATGTTTTCATCGATTCACTCCGAGCCATTAATGCTCAGGATTCTGGCTCAAGCGCATGACAAAGAACAGGTTTGGCTGGCGCCTCTGCGCAGATGAGGGACGCTTTGTCGCAGCTTGACGCTTTCGGCAATTCCCCTGTCGTTTTTACATCCGGCTCCCCTGAGCCTCAGGCATATGCTGGCCCCATAACGCGCCGACAACCGATTCGGTGCGCAAGAGTCTTATAAAGGGGACCGCCTGATGAGCCCAGCAGAACTTCACGCCGACAGCATCGTTATCGACGGTCTGATCATCGCCAAGTGGAATCGCGAGCTGTTTGAAGACATGCGCAAAGGCGGTTTGACCATGGCCAACTGTACCGTGTCGGTGTGGGAAGGCTTCCAGGCGACTGTCAACAGCATCACCTCCAGCATGAAACTGATGCGCGAAAACAGCGATCTGGTCATGCCGGTCAACACCACCGCCGACATCTACAAGGCCAAAGAGCTGGGCAAAACCGGCATCCTGTTCGGCTTTCAGAACGCCCATGCCTATGAAGACCAGATCGGCTATGTCGAGATCTTCAAAAAGCTCGGGGTTGGCATCGTGCAGATGTGCTACAACACCCAGAACCTGGTGGGCACCGGTTGTTATGAGCGCGACGGCGGCCTGTCGGGCTTCGGTCGCGAGATCGTTGCCGAGATGAACCGTGTCGGCGTCATGTGCGACCTGTCCCACGTAGGCTCCAAGACCAGCGAGGAAGTCATCCTCGAATCCAAGAAGCCGGTCTGCTATTCCCACTGCCTGCCTTCAGGCCTGAAAGAGCACCCGCGCAACAAGTCCGATGAAGAACTCAAATTCATCGCCGATCACGGCGGTTTCGTGGGCGTCACCATGTTTGCGCCGTTCCTGGCCAAAGGCATCGACTCGACCATCGACGATTACGCCGAAGCCATCGAATACACCATGAACATCGTTGGCGAAGACGCCATCGGCATCGGCACCGACTTCACCCAGGGCCATGGCAAGGAATTCTTCGAATACCTGACCCATGACAAGGGCTACGCCCGTCGCCTGACCAACTTCGGCAAGATCATCAACCCGCTGGGCATCCGCACCGTGGGCGAGTTCCCGAACCTGACCGAGACGCTGCTCAAGCGCGGCCATTCCGAGCAGGTGGTACGCAAAATCATGGGCGAGAACTGGGTGCGCGTCCTCAAGGATGTCTGGGGCGAGTAACGCCGCTAGCCACACCCCGCTCAATTCCGGCAAGCCTGAAGCCTTGCCCAATCACAAGAATTTTTCTGGAGTTAAGTTTCCATGGCCAAAATCGCCCCGCAATTGCCAATCGAAGTCGACAGCGAAACCGGCGTCTGGACGTCCGACGCCCTGCCGATGCTGTACGTACCTCGTCATTTCTTCGTCAACAACCACATCGGCATCGAAGAAGTGCTGGGCGCCGAAGCTTATGCCGAAGTGCTCTACAAGGCCGGCTACAAGTCTGCCTGGCACTGGTGCGAGAAAGAAGCCGAGTGCCATGGTCTGGAAGGCGTTGCGGTCTACGAGCACTACATGAAGCGTCTGTCGCAGCGTGGCTGGGGCCTGTTCAAGATTCAGGACATCGACCTGGACAAAGGCACCGCCAGTATCACGCTTGAGCACTCGGCGTTCGTGTACGTGTACGGCAAGGTCGGTCGCAAGGTCGACTACATGTTCACCGGCTGGTTCGCTGGCGCCATGGATCAGATCCTGGCTGCCCGTGGCAGCTCGATCCGCACCGTGGCCGAGCAGGTCTACGGAGGCTCCGAAGAGGGCCACGATGACGGTCTGTTTGTCGTCAAACCACTTTAAATAGCGCCGTCAGAAAACAGCGCGAGTGAAGCTCTGGCAAGGCGTGGCCGGCAAGTCTGGCTACGCAACAAGCGACCGAGCGCAGCAGCCTGTTTTCGCCTTGAGGAGTTTCGGAAATGGCTTTTGAAGCGATGTTCCAGCCGATTCAGATCGGCAAACTGACCATCCGTAACCGTGTTCTGAGTACTGCACACGCAGAGGTGTATGCCACCGACGGCGGTATGACCACTGAGCGTTACGTGAAGTATTACGAAGAGAAAGCCAAGGGCGGTATCGGCCTGGCGATCTGTGGCGGTTCGTCTGTGGTGGCTATTGATAGCCCGCAGAGCTGGTGGAAGTCGGTCAACCTGGCGACTGACCGGATCATTCCGCATTTCCAGAACCTCGCTGACGCCATGCACAAGCATGGCGCCAAGATCATGATCCAGATTACCCACATGGGTCGTCGTTCCCGTTGGGACGGTGATCACTGGCCGACCCTGATGTCGCCGTCGGGTATCCGCGAGCCGGTGCACCGTGCGACCTGCAAGACCATCGAGCCGGAAGAAATCTGGCGGATCATCGGTAACTACGCCCAGGCTGCGCGCCGGGCCAAAGAAGGCGGCCTCGATGGCGTCGAACTGTCGGCGGTGCACCAGCACATGATCGACCAGTTCTGGAGCCCGCGGGTCAACAAGCGTACTGACGAGTGGGGCGGCAGCTTCGAAAACCGCATGCGCTTCGGCATGGAAGTGCTTAAAGCCGTACGTGCCGAAGTCGGCCGTGACTTCTGCGTGGGCATGCGTATCTGTGGTGATGAATTCCACCCCGATGGCCTGTCGCATGACGACATGAAGCAGATCGCCAAGTATTACGACGATACCGGCCTGCTGGACTTCTTCGGCGTGATCGGCTCGGGTTGTGACACTCACAACACCCTGGCCAACGTCATTCCGAACATGAGTTATCCACCGGAGCCGTTCCTGCACCTGGCCGCCGGCATCAAGGAAGTGGTCAAGGCGCCGGTGCTGCACGCGCAAAACATCAAGGACCCGAACCAGGCCACGCGCATTCTGGAAGGCGGTTACGTCGACATGGTCGGCATGACCCGTGCACACATCGCCGACCCGCACCTGATCGCCAAGATCAAGATGGGCCAGGTCGACCAGATCAAGCAGTGCGTTGGTGCCAACTACTGCATCGACCGTCAGTATCAGGGCCTGGATGTACTGTGCATCCAGAACGCCGCGACGTCCCGTGAGTACATGGGCGTGCCGCACATCATCGAGAAGTCCACCGGGCCGAAACGCAAGGTGGTCATCGTCGGCGCCGGCCCGGCCGGTATGGAAGCGGCGCGGGTGTCTGCCGAGCGCGGCCACGACGTGACCCTGTTCGAGAAAAAAGACGCGATTGGCGGCCAGATCACCACGGCCTCCAAGGCGCCGCAACGTGACCAGATCGCCGGTATCACCCGTTGGTATCAACTGGAGCTGGCGCGTCTGAAAGTTGACCTGCGGCTGGGCACTGCGGCCGATGCCGCGACCATCATGGACCTGCGCCCGGACATCGTGGTGCTGGCCGTCGGCGGCCATCCATTCATGGAGCAGAACGAACACTGGGGCGCGGCTGAGGGCCTGGTGGTCAGCAGCTGGGATGTGCTGGACGGCAAGGTTGCACCGGGCAAGAACGTGCTGGTCTACGACACCATCTGTGAATTCACCGGTATGTCGGTGGCCGACTTCCTGGCCGACAAGGGCTCGCAGGTCGAGATTGTCACCGACGATATCAAGCCGGGCGTCGCGATGGGCGGTACGACCTTCCCGACCTACTACCGCAGCATGTATCCGAAAGAAGTCATCATGACTGGCGACATGATGCTGGAGAAAGTCTACCGCGAAGGCGACAAGCTGATTGCCGTGCTGGAGAACGAGTACACCGGTGCCAAGGAAGAGCGGGTCGTCGACCAGGTGGTGGTGGAAAACGGCGTGCGTCCTGACGAAGAGATCTACTACGCGCTGAAGGAAGGATCGCGCAACAAGGGCCAGATCGACATCGAAGCCCTGTTCGCCATCGCTCCCCAGCCAGAGTTGAGCCAGCCGGGCGACGGTTACCTGCTGTACCGGATCGGCGACTGCGTGGCGCAGCGTAATACCCATGCGGCGATCTACGACGGTCTTCGACTCTGCAAAGACTTCTGACAGCCATGGTGTAGGAGCGGCTTCAGCCGCGAATGCGGGCGCTGCATTGGTGACGCCTGGCAAATTTTCGCGGCTCAAGCCGCTCCTACGCACTTCGCTGCGTTTCGATGAGTTCGCCAGGAGCCATCATGCTGAATACTATTCTCCCCATCCTGCTGTTTGCCGCCCTGGGCCTTGCGGTCCTGGGCGCCTTGCGGCGGGTCAAAATGTGGCGTAACGGCCGGGCCTCGAAAGTCGATCTGATCGGCGGCCTGTTCGCCATGCCCAAACGCTACATGGTCGACTTGCACCATGTGGTCGCCCGCGACAAATACATCGCCAACACTCACGTTGCGACTGCCGGTGGTGCGGTGGCCTCGATTGTGCTGGCGATTCTGGTGCATGGTTTCGGCCTGCATAACAAGATTCTCGGTTACGCGCTGCTGTTGATGACGGCGGTGATGTTTGTCGGTGCGATCTTCGTGTTTCGTCGTCGCCTGAACCCGCCTTCGCGCCTGTCCAAAGGCCCGTGGATGCGCCTGCCCAAGAGCCTGCTGGCGTTCTCGGCGAGCTTCTTCCTGCTCACCCTGCCGGTGGCAGGCATCCTGCCGGCCGACTTTGGTGGCTGGCTGCTGGCCGGGGTTCTGGCCCTGGGCGTGCTGTGGGGTGTGAGTGAGCTGTTCTTCGGCATGACCTGGGGCGGGCCGATGAAGCACGCCTTCGCCGGTGCCCTGCACCTGGCCTGGCACCGCCGCGCCGAACGTTTCGGTGGTGGTCGCTCCACAGGTTTGAAACCGCTGGATCTGGAAGACCCGCAAGTGCCACTGGGCGTCGAAAAGCCCAAAGACTTCACCTGGAATCAGCTGCTGGGTTTCGATGCCTGCGTGCAGTGCGGCAAGTGCGAGGCGATGTGCCCTGCATTTGCTGCCGGCCAGCCGCTGAACCCCAAGAAACTGATCCAGGACATGGTCGTCGGCCTGGCCGGCGGCAGCGATGCCAAATTTGCCGGTAGCCCTTACCCTGGCAAACCGGTCGGTGAGCACAGCGGTAATCCGCACCAGCCGATCGTCAATGGTCTGGTGGACGCCGAAACGCTGTGGTCGTGCACCACCTGCCGTGCGTGCGTCGAAGAATGCCCGATGATGATCGAGCACGTCGACGCCATCGTCGACATGCGTCGTCACCTGACGCTGGAAAAAGGCGCGACCCCGAACAAGGGCGCCGAGGTGCTCGACAACCTGATCGCGACCGATAACCCGGGTGGTTTCAACCCTGGTGGTCGTCTGAACTGGGCGGCGGACCTCAACCTCAACCTGCTCAGCGACAAGAAGTCGGCCGATGTGCTGTTCTGGGTCGGTGACGGTGCCTTCGACATGCGTAACCAGCGCACCCTGCGGGCCTTCGTCAAGGTCCTCAAGGCTGCTGGCGTGGACTTCGCGGTGCTGGGTCTGGAAGAGCGTGACAGCGGTGACGTGGCCCGTCGTCTGGGGGATGAGGCAACGTTCCAGAGCTTGGCTAAACGCAATATCCAGACCCTGTCGCGCTACAAGTTTGCCCGTATCGTGACCTGCGACCCGCACAGCTTCCATGTGTTGAAAAACGAATACGGCGCCTTTGGTGGCGAGTATCAGGTCCAGCATCACAGCACCTTCATTGCCGAACTGGTCCAGGCCGGCGCGCTGAACCTCGACCAGCACAAAGGTGGCAGCGTGACGTATCACGACCCTTGCTACCTGGGCCGCTACAACGGCGAGTACCAGGCACCGCGTGATGTACTGCGGGCGCTGGGCATCGAGGTCAAGGAAATGGAACGCTCGGGCTTCCGTTCACGTTGCTGCGGCGGTGGCGGCGGTGCGCCGATCACTGACATCCCGGGCAAGCAGCGGATTCCTGACATGCGCATGCAAGACATCCGCGAGACGGGCGCTGAAGTGGTGGCGGTGGGCTGCCCACAATGTACCGCGATGCTCGAAGGCGTGGTCGAGCCACGGCCGTTGATCAAGGACATTGCCGAGCTGGTGGCTGACGCGCTGCTCGAAAACGACGCTGCTGCCCCGGCCCGCCAGGCAGCCCCGGCCAAACGTGAACCTGCGGAGGTGCACTGATGAGCGACATTATCCGCCGCGACCCGCGCGCCGAGTGGATCGCCCGTAACCGCCTGCACCCGCTGCACGCGGCCATGCAGCCGGTCCAGGATCGCTGGATGGGCCCCAACGGGCTGATCCGCAAGAACGTGCACGGCATCGGTTTCATCGGCCCCAACGGCATTAAACGGATTGACCGCACCGGTGCCCAGCAGGGCGGTTCGGCCAAGCGCAGCGCTGCCGTTGAAGTCCAACTGCCGTTGCATGTCGTTGCCGCGCCAGCGTTCTACATCACCGTGGTGCCGGACATGGTCGGTGGCCGCCTGAGCAGCCACGACCGTGACCTGCTGGGGCTGGCTCGCCAGTTGGCCGGTCAGGACGGTGCGGTACTGGCCGTGGTGTTTGGTGAGCACAAGGAAAGCGCATTCGACACCGCTGGCGTGGACCGCCTGCTGGTCATTGACGGCGACGCTTTTGCAGGGTACTCGCCAGAGCAACGGGTCCAGGGCCTGCGGGCTGTGGATAACCAGTTCGACCCACGTCACTGGCTGCTGCCTGACAGCCGCACCGGTGGTGGTGAACTGGGCCGGCGCTTTGCTGCAAGCCTGGGCGAGCGCCCGGCCACGCGGGTCTGGCAGATCAAGGACGGGCAGTGCAGCGGGCGCGCCGGTGCTGGCCGCGAAGATCTGGTGCGGCCACTGGCGCGGCTGATTCTGGCTGCCGCCGAATGTGCCGACCCGGTCAGCGAAACCCGTCACGAAGCGACCCCGGTGCAGTTGTCCACAGAGGTGGTACGCAGCCTGGCACGTATCGAAGACCTGGGTTCGGTGGCGGTCGACCCCGGCGCCATTCCGATGGCCGAGTCGGAGTTCATCTTCTCCGGCGGCAACGGGGTACAGGACTGGGAGCTGTTCCACAAAACTGCCGCTGTGCTGGGCGCCACCGAAGGCGCGTCGCGGGTGGCTGTGGATAACGGCTTCATGGCCCGCGACCGTCAGGTCGGGGCGACCGGTACCTGGGTCACGGCACGGGTCTACGTGGCGGTGGGTATCTCCGGAGCGATCCAGCATTTGCAGGGTATTGGCGCTTGCGACAAGGTCGTGGCGATCAACATGGACCCTGGCTGCGACATGATCAAGCGTGCCGACCTGTCGGTGATTGGTGACAGCACCGAAGTGTTCAAAGCCCTCATCGAGGCCGTCGAAGCCTGGCGCAACGGAGGTAAACGCGATGCAGCCTAAGCCTGTGAATAACCCGGCGCTACAGGTGCTGAGCCTGGTCTCGGTGGGCTCTCACCCGACTTCCGGGCGCGCCCGGCGTGCCGAGCAGGACGCCCGGGCAGTCGAGCTGGGCCTCAAGCTGGTTGGGGATAACTTGCAGTTGCTGCACGCCGGTAATCCTGAAGAACCTGCGCTGCGTGCCTATCTGGGTATGGGCCTGGATGAAATACAGATTCTTGAACAACCGGCCGGCGCCGATGCGCTGCCGGCGCTGAGCGAGTACATCCGCGACTGCAATGTCCAGATCGTGCTGACCGGCACGCAGGCCGAAACCGGCGAAGGGTCGGGCATGCTGCCGTTCCTGTTGGCCGAACGGCTGGGCTGGCCGCTGGTGGTGGGCCTGGCTGAGGTCGAGTCGCTGGATAACGGCGTGGCCATCGTCCTGCAAGCCCTGCCACGCGGCCAGCGGCGGCGCCTGAAAGTGCGCCTGCCGTTTCTCGCCACTGTGGATAGCGCAGGCCCTACGCCACGCCAGACGGCTTTCGGACCGGCCCGACGCGGTGTGCTGGGTGTCGATCAGGTCGAGGTGGTCAGTGATGAGGTGCTCGGCAGCGACAGCCTGCAACCGGCCAAGCCGCGACCCAAGCGCTTGAAGGTCATCAAGGCCAAAAGCGGCGCTGACCGTATGAAAGCGGCGACCGCCAAGGCCAGCGGTGGCGGCGGTAAAGTACTCAAAGGCGTCAGCGCCCAGGAAGGCGCCGAGGCGATTCTCAAGCTTCTGGTGGAGGAGGGGGTGCTGCGTTAAGCCCCGTTTTATCCACCGCACAGGTTGTCCTCTTTCGCGGCTAAAGCTGTTCTTGCACAGGACCGGAGATCCAGGTGCAAGGAGGGTTTTAGCCGCGAATCTTTTTATCCCCAGGCAGTATAAATATCCTGACCTGAGCGGCCCTGTAGGAGCAGCTTTAGCTGCGACCACATTCCAGCTGCGAAGACCGCATTCCGGGCGCTGCCCCCCGCTTACGCACAATCTCTGTGCGCGGGACTGTGAATAAGTTGTTCGCTACTGCCTGAGATGCCCGGTTTTAAAGGTGTGTAGAGTTTTGTTCGATTTTTGAACAGTGGAGGCTTTGATTCTTCAGATGTCCCAGTGTGGATAAAACCCAAGGAGAGGCCAGCTTGCCTACAGTTGCCCACAATCTCTGTTAGCGCCTCTGTGGACAAGTTGTTTGCTCAACCTTGAAGGCCATGTAAATAAAGGGTTGCGGGCAGTTGTTCAGTAAATGATCAGGTGCTTTGGGGCAGGCTTGCGAAATACTGCCACCCCATGGATAGCGGGTGCCGGTGGGTTTTCCACAGCTGAGGCATATCAAAACCGATAGTTGCCCCCAAAGTCTGTTGGTCTCTCTGTGGATAAGATGTTCGAGAACCTTCAGGTGCCTTATGTGGCGGGCCTTGTGGCAAGTAGATCAAAAAATGATCACTTCGTTTCGGGAGCCTGCCCAATGGCTAAGCTACGGATTTCTGTCTGGTTTTGCCGCTCGATCTCAGGCTTGTCCACTTTTACTGTGGGTTGTGCTGTGGATAAGTTGTTTGTGGATAGTCAGGGCTGCCGTAGCCACGGGCTGCAGTAGAGGTTGGTCATTTTTTGAGCATGCGTGCCAAGCTTGCAATGGGGTGACGTTCTATCCACAACCCGCAAAAAAGCCCGCCTCCGGTTACAGAGGCGGGCTTGTCAGGCCAGGCGCTGGTCAGTTGCTCTGGATCTTCACTTCTTTCAGGTAAGGCGCAGGCTCGGCACCCAGGTTGGCCAGCATGCGGGCGCTGTACCAGTCGATGAAGTTGACCACGCCGAACTCGTAGGTTTTGGAGTACGGGCCTGGCTGGTAGGCGATAGAGTTGATGCCGCGCTGGTTCTCTTCGGCCAGGCGACGGTCCTGGTCGTTGGTGGCGTCCCAGACTTCGCGCAGGCGTGCCACGTCGTAGTCGACACCTTCCACAGCGTCCTTGTGCACCAGCCACTTGGTGGTGACCATGGTTTCCTGAGCGCTGATCGGCCACACGGTGAAGACGATGATGTGATCGCCCATGCAGTGGTTCCACGAGTGCGGCAGGTGCAGGATGCGCATCGAGCCCAGGTCAGGGTTCTGGATGCGGCCCATCAGCTTCTTGCTGCCTTGCTTGCCGTCCATGGTCATGGACACGGTGCCCTTGAGCAGCGGCATGCGCACGATACGGTTACGCAGGCCGAAACCGGCGTGCAGGTAAGGGATCTTCTCGGCTTCCCACTTGGCAGCGGACTCTGCCACGTGGTCCTTGAATTCCTGGCTGGCGCGCGGGTCGTTGGTGTCATCCCATTCCAGCAGGGTGTTGAGCAGTTCAGGGTGCGAGCCGCTGCAGTGGTAGCACTCGCGGTTATTTTCCAGAACCAGCTTCCAGTTGGCTTTTTCCATCAAGGTGGTCTGCACCGCCACCTTGGTGTTTTCCATGTCGTACGGTTCCATGTAGTGGTGCAGTGTGGCCAGGAACTCGTCGATGGCTGGCGGGTTTTCTGCCAGGCTGATGAAGATGTAGCCGCCGGCGGTTTTGACCTTGATCGGCTTGAGGCTGAATTTCTTCATGTCGAAGTCATCGCCCATCTCGCTGCCAGCGTACAGCAGGCGACCGTCCAGCTCGTAGGTCCACTGGTGGTAAGGGCAGACCAGCTTGGCGACCTTGCCTTTTTCACCGGTGCACAGGCGCGAGCCACGGTGACGGCAGACGTTGAAGAACGCATTGATGGTGTCGTCAGGACCGCGCACGACCAGCACCGGGTTTTTACCGACCTGCAGGGTCAGGTAGTTGCCCTTTTTCGGAATCTCGCAGGTCATGCCGGCGATCAGCCATTCCTTCTGGAAGATCTCCTGCATGTCGATTTCGAACAGGCGCTCATCGTTGTAGAACGGTTGCGGCAGAGAATAGGTGCGTTCGCGGGTCTGCAGCATCTCGGCAGTTGCCTTGCGTGCGGCTTCAAGCGGGTCGCCTAGGCTCAGGTTTGCAGTGACGTCCATCGTGTGGTTCCTCATGACCGCCTCGGGCGGCCGCGAAAATAATGTGGCTAATACGGTTCTTGTTGGCACGCAGGGCGGGTTTTTCAGGCGCCCGTTTTGGTTCGTTTTGGCTTACGAGCATCGCGTAACGATTTAGCGGCGAGTGTGGAGATACACGAGGCTTGATCCTTATCCATGCACGACATGGCCGAATCCGTTCCCGACTGGCAACCCCATGCCCTATGGGGCTGGTCGCGGTAAGTACGTCAATGTCGCTGATAGGTAAATGGCCGGACGGGGGCTTGCGCAGAATCCGTTCCATAAGAAGGCCGACAGTCGGCCGTGGAGATCGAGCATGTCCCAAAACTTCCTTAACCCGGTCAACACCCAGACATGGGCCAACGGTCGTCACCTTGTGCGCGTCGTCAAGGTCATTCAGGAAACCTGGGATGTCCGTACGTTCTGCTTCATGGCCGACCAGCCGATCATGTTCTTTTTCAAGCCGGGACAGTTCGTCACGCTTGAGCTGGAGATCGAAGGCCAGCCGGTGATGCGCTCGTACACCATCTCCAGTGCCCCCTCAGTGCCTTACAGCTTCTCGATTACCGTCAAGCGCGTGCCTGGCGGCAAGGTCTCCAACTTTCTGCATGACACACTGCACGAAGGTCAGGAACTGGCGGTGCATGGCCCGGTCGGGCTGTTCAACGCCATCGATTTCCCTAACCCCAAGATTCTTTACCTCAGCGGCGGTGTAGGGATCACCCCGGTCATGTCCATGGCGCGCTGGTACTACGACACCAACGCCAACGTCGACATGGTGTTCGTGCACAGCGCCCGCTCGCCGAAAGACATTATCTATCATCGTGAGCTGGAACACATGGCGGCGCGGATCGAGAACTTCGACCTGCACCTGATCTGTGAAAAATATGGCCTGGGCGAGCCATGGGCCGGCTATCGCGGCTACCTGAACATCAAAATGCTGGAAATGATGGCGCCGGACTTCCGCGACCGCGAGGTGTTCTGCTGCGGCCCGACGCCTTACATGAGTGCGGTCAAGCGCATGCTGCAGGACAATGGCTTCAACATGGCCCAGTACCATGAAGAGTCGTTTGGTGCGACGCCGCCCGAAGCCAAGGCTGACGCGGTCGAAAACGCCGAGCATGCGGCTGAAGCGGCTGATGTGGACACCGCTGACCTGCATCAGGTGGAGTTCACCGACACCGGCAAGAGCATCCGCATTGCCCCGGGCGAAACCGTACACGCGGCGGCTTCCAAGCTGGGTCTGATGATCCCCAAAGCCTGCGGTATGGGCATCTGCGGAACCTGCAAGGTCATGAAGCTGAGCGGCGAAGTGGAGATGGAGCACAACGGCGGCATCACCGAAGACGACGAGGCCGAAGGTTACATCCTGTCGTGCTGCAGCATTCCGAAAACCGACGTGCGCATCGAATACTGATTGCGCCTTGCGCGCAGGCCGACGTAGGAGCGGCTTCAGCCGCGAAAGCCGCGATGCTCTTCGCGGCTAAAGCCGCTCCTACGGGGTAATGCCGATCAGTTAAGGGCAACGCGGTCTGGTGGGAGTGGCCGGTCGGCGCTCCGGGCAGCCGACGAATGCTGCGGTACATTCACAGCAGATGTGCCGGTTTTACTGGCCCTTTCGGGGTGGTCCGGCATCCCGGCTAGCCCCCTCCCACCCGGCAGCACAACTCAGGCCAAGCCACCATTGGCGCGCAATACCTGCCCATTGACCCATCCCGAGTCCGGCCCGGCCAGAAAGGCCACCACACTGGCGATATCCTCTGGCTGGCCGAGCCGTTGCAGCGGCGGCAGGCTGGCGAAATGCTGAATCTGTTCCTCTGTCTTGCCGGCTAGAAACAGCTCGGTAGCCACCGGGCCGGGAGCGACGCTGTTGACCGTAATGTTGCGTCCGCGCAGCTCCTTGGCAAACACTGGCGTCATGGCTTCCACGGCAGCCTTGCTGGCGTTGTAGATGGCGTAACCCGGCAGGTTCAGGGCCAGGGCGGTGGTCGAAAAATTGATGATCCGTCCACCGTCGTTCAGGCGCTTGCTGGCTTCACGCAGGGTGTTGAACACGCCACGGGTATTGATGGCGAAGGTCTGTTCAAACAGTTCGTCACTGGTTTCGGCCAGCGCCATCGTCTTGAGGATACCGGCATTGTTGATCAGCACATCGACGTTGCCCAAATGGTGTTCAGTGGCGTCGAACAACCGCCGCACATCGCTGACGCTGGACACATCGGCCTTGATCGCGATGGCGTCACGGCCTTCGCCGATCAGTTGTTCCACCAGGGTATCGGCTTCATCGGCGCTGCTGGCGTAGTTGATCACCACGGCAAAGCCATCGGCCGCCAGGCGCCGGGCGATTTCGGCGCCGATGCCGCGTGATGCACCGGTGATGATCGCGACTTTTCGAGAGCGGGTCATGGGGCAGGTCTCCTTTGGCGAACTAAGAAACATCAACCCATCTTAGGCGGTTTAAGTGCTCTCTCGTTCTATCAGTTGGCAATCGAGCAGGTTCAACCGCTGGATATCCCCGCTCACCGGCAACACCCCCAGGCTTTGTAAAACCCGTTGCGCGGCCAGTACGCCGATCTCCAGCGCCGGGGGCTTGATGGTGCTCAGGCTGGGCAGCAGCATCTCGGCGAACGCATAGTCGCCAAAGCCCATCACCGCGCAGTCTTGTGGAATTCTCAGGCCGGCCCGTTGCCCGGCCAGCAGCCCGCCGGCGGCCAGGTTGTCGTTGGCAAACACGATCGCATCAGGGCGGGTGGGGCTGTTCATCAGAGCGTGCATGGCCTGTTTGCCGGCTTCGAACGGGGTCAGCCCCGCTTGCGGGGTGAACACCCAGGGCTCCAGGCCCAGGGCCTGTAACGTTGCGGCGTAACCGTCGCGGCGCTCCAGTGCGCTGAAGTCGCCGGCCATGCTGTTGAGCACGAAGGCGATGCGCCGGTAGCCCTTGGCGTGCAGATGGCGGGTAGCGCTGACGCCCACTTGGTAATGGGAAAATCCGATCTGCATCGGGCCGCGCTCCGGGCGGTAGTCCCAGGTCTCGATCACCGGCATGTCGGCCTGCTCGATCATCTTCTCGGTGGCCGGGGTATGGAAATGACTGGTCAATACCAATGCTGCCGGTGACCAGCCGAGAAACGCGCGCACGGCGCTTTCTTCCTGCTCGGCAGAGAAGTAACTGGACGCCAACAGCAGTTGAAAACCGTGCTGGCTCAGGGTGTCGCTGAAGCCCTGAATGGTATTGGCAAAGATCGGCCCGGAGATATTGGGGATAACCATCGCGACCACTTTACTGCGCGCCGAGGCCAGGCCGCCGGCGACCAGATTGGGTACATAGCCCAGCTCGTTGACCACGGCGGCGATGCGCTCGCGCAGGTCTGGCGAGACTTGCTCGGGCTGGTTGAAGTAGCGCGAGATGGTAATCGCTGAAACCCCGACCTGTTTGGCCACCGTACTCAGGGTCACCCGGCCGGCGTTACGGCGCTTGCGTGTTGCGCTGGATTTTTCCGTCATGCTCGAAGGCTTATAAAACTTAACGATATATAAAAGTAATTTTTCAGTATTTGACGCTCTATGTGCCAATTTCTGATACTTGCGATGTTAGCGCTAACGTCATGGTTTGTCTGCTACTCGCTGCCGCGAATGCCGAATCAAGTTAGCAGACAATCAGCGGTCGATGCGTGGGGCATTGGCGAGGTTCGGCACATTTAAAGCAGGCACACAGATGCAGACAACACTTGGGGGCGGTACGCAACACACTCTTCTGGCGCAGGCCATTCATCATGCTGGCGCTCAGCCGAATAGCCGACGTGCAGGCCGTTGCGCCTGGTTGCTGCTGGGCCTGGCGAGCCTGCCACTGGCGCCCGGCGCGGCCCTGGCCGAGACTGGCCAGAATGCCAGCGATGCACCGGTGCTCAACGCCGTGACGGTCACCGCCACGCGCCGTGAAGAGTCGCTACAGAAAGTCCCGGTGGCGGTCTCGGTGGTCGAGGGCGAGCAACTGGAGCGCGACAACCGCAATGGTGTGGCCAGCCTGGTGCAACAGGTGCCGACCCTGAATTTCCGCACCGGTGCTTCGAACAAGGACACCTCGTTGTTCATTCGTGGCGTGGGCACCATCTCCACCTCGCCGGGTGTCGAGCCGACCGTGGCCACGGTGATCGACGGTGTGGTGCTTGGCCGTCCGGGCCAGGCGACCCTGGACCTGCTCGACCTGGAGCGCATCGAAGTGCTGCGCGGCCCGCAGGGTACGCTGTTTGGCAAGAACGCTTCGGCCGGTGTACTGAACGTGGTGAGCAAGGCGCCGAGCGCCGAGACCCATGGCTACATCGACCAGTCGTGGTACACCGGCAATGAAAGCCGGACCCGCTTCGGGATTGGCGGCAGCCTGATTCCCGACACCCTCAAAGGCTCGCTGACCACCCTGTTCGGCAGCTATGACGGCAATGTGGATAACAAACTCAACGGCCAGGAAGTCAACGGCTATAACCGTAAAGGCATTCGCGGCAAGCTGGAGTTCACCCCTAACGACGACATCACGTTCACCCTGATCGGTGATTACCAGCAGGCCCATGACGACGCGCCCAACGGGGTGGTCAGCAAAGCGCTGACCCCGGCGTTTGGCGCGGCGCTGGCGCCGGTACGTGCCGACAGCGACAACCGTGATGTGCTCAGCGATTACCGCAGCCATGTCGATGATGTGAACAAGGGTTTGTCTGGCCAGCTGGACTGGCAACTGGGCGACTTCACCCTGACATCGATCACCGCCTGGCGCGGCTGGGATAACACCCAGTACCAGGACGGCGACCGCCTCGGGGCGATCACCAGCGCCTTTGCCGGCACTGAAGACAAAGGTCAGCTCGACTACAACCAGTACTCTCAGGAGCTGCGTCTTGCTTCGCCCAAAGGCGAGTTCGTCGAATACGTCGGCGGTCTGTTCTACATGTACGGCAAGAGTGACGAAACCTACCAGCGCACACTGATCACCCCGACCAGCCGCGACCGTGGTATCGCCGACTACAGCACCACCAACCAGAGTTATTCGGTGTTCGGTGAAAGCACCTTCAATCTGACCCCGGATCTGCGCGCCATTGCCGGTCTGCGCTGGACCCACGACAAGCTCGAATACGATCACCGGCGGGTTTCGACCTCGGCGGTCACGGTCAGCGGTATCCAGCCGGCCACCAGCAGTTCGGGTAGCGTGGACGAAGACGGCAAATCTGGCCGCCTGGGCCTGCAGTACGACCTGAGCGATACGGTGACCAGCTACGTGACCTACTCGCGTGGCTACAAAGGCCCGGCGTACAACGTGTTCTTCAACATGCAGCCACGTGACACTGACGCGCTCAAGCCGGAGACCTCCAACACCTGGGAAGTGGGCATCAAGGCCAGCGCCTGGAATAACCGCCTGACCACCAACCTGGCGGTGTTCCACAGCGACTACGACAACTATCAGGCGAACTTCTTCGACAGCGTCGCCGGCCAGGTGGTGACCCGGCTGATCAACGCCGGTAGCGTGAAGACCGAGGGCGTCGAACTCGACTATGCGCTGCAGGTGACCTCGCAGTTCAAACTCTCCGGTGCCCTGGCCTACACCAAGGCGCGCATCGACACCTTTGCCTGCCCGGCCGGCGCCGCCGCCTCGTGCAACGTCGATGGCAAGACCCTGCCGTACAGCCCGGACTGGAAAAGCTATGTCCGTGCCGACTACAGCATCCCGCTGGACAACGGCCTGGATATCGAGCTGAGCACCGATTACGCCTGGCAGAGCGAAGTGCAGTACGACATCAGCCAGAACGTCGACACCAAGCAGGGCGCCTACGGCATCTGGAACGCCAGCGTGGCCCTGGCCGACTACAACGCTGGCTGGCGCGTAGCGCTGCTGGGCAAGAACCTGGCCGACAAGTCGTATTCGCCGATGCTGGCCACCGGCGGCAACTACATCTACCGCGCCGTTCCGCGTGACGATGAGCGCTACTTTGGCGTGCAACTGCGTAAAGACTTCTGACAGTGCTGCACGGTTTTCTGTAGGAGCCGCTTTAGCGGCGAAGACTCGAGGCTAAAGCTTCGCGGCTGAAGCCGCTCCTACGGGCCTTGTGTTCGCAGCCTGTGTTTACCTCTACAACCCTATTGCGTGCGACAACCCTCAAAACCAAGGAGTCGTATAGATGAACAAGCCTGCCCGCCAACTGAAACTGGGCGCATTCCTGATGGCCACCGGGCACCACGTCGCGGCCTGGCGTCATCCAGAGGTCCCCGCCAACGCGGGGCTGGATATCAAGCACTACCGGCATCTGGCCCAGGTGGCCGAGGCGGCGCGTTTCGATGCGCTGTTCGTGGCCGACAGCGTGGCAGCAGCGACCGGTGATATCGCCAGCCGCATGGCACGCTCGGATCACTTCGAGCCGCTGACCCTGCTGTCGGCGCTCAGCGCGGTGACCGAGCGCATCGGCCTGATCGCCACGGCGACCACCACCTATAACGAGCCGTACCACGTGGCGCGCAAGTTTGCCTCGCTCGATCACCTGTCCGGCGGGCGTGCCGGCTGGAATCTGGTGACCTCCGACGCGGCGGCCGAAGCGCAGAACTTCGGTCTGGATGAGCATGTCGGTCACGCCGACCGCTACAGCCGGGCACAGGAGTTTCACCAGGTGGTGACCGGCTTGTGGGACAGCTGGGGCGATGATGCTTTTACTCGTGACAAGGCCAGCGGTGAGTACTACGACCCGGCCAGGCTGCATGTGCTGGATCACCAGGGCGAGCACTTTCGGGTCAAGGGGCCGCTGAACGTGGCGCGTTCGCCGCAGGGGCAGCCGGTGGTGGTACAGGCCGGCTCTTCGGAAGTGGGCCGTGACCTGGCGGCGCGCACCGCTGAAGTGGTGTTCACCGCGCAAACTTCGCTGGCCAGTGCTCAAGCCTTCTATGCCGACCTCAAGGGGCGGCTGGCAGCGTATGGGCGCAGTCAGGATTCGCTGAAGATCATGCCCGGTGTGCTGATCGTGGTGGCCGAGACTGAAGAGGCCGCCAAGGCGAAGTTCGAGTCGTTTCAGGAACTGGTCGAGCCGCAGGTGGGCGTGGCGTTGCTGGGGCGCATGCTGGGCAATTTCGATTTGTCTGGCTATCCGCTGGACGGGCCGCTGCCGGAGCTGCCGCTGACTGACAGCGGTCAGCGCAGCCGCCAGCAATTGCTGACTGAGCTGGCTGCCCGGGAGAACCTGAACCTGGCGCAACTGGGGCGACGGATTGCCGGTGGCCGTGGGCATTACAGCCTGATCGGCACCCCTGAACAGATTGCCGATGAGTTGCAGCACTGGTTTGAAAACGGTGCGGCCGATGGCTTCAACGTGCTGGTGCCGCACCTGCCTGGCGGGCTGGAGGATGTTGCCCGGCTGCTGGTGCCGGAGCTGCAACGCCGTGGCCTGTTCCGCACCGAATATGAAGGCACCACCCTGCGCGAAAATCTGGGGCTGCAACGGCCCGCCAACCGATTTGAATGAGGTCTATTACCGATGAAACCACTGGCATTGCTCAGCGCCGCTCTGGCCTTTTGCGGCTTGATCAATACGGCCGTTGCCGCTGACCCGGAGACGTTGCGGATTGGCTTTCAGAAAGGCTCGATTCCGCTGGTTCTGGCCAAAGAGCATCAATTGCTGGAGAAGCGCTTTGCCAAGACGCAGATCAAGTGGGTCGAGTTTCCGGCCGGGCCGCAGATGCTTGAAGCGTTGAATGTCGGCAGCCTGGACATCGCCTCGACGGGTGATATTCCGCCGATCTTCGCCCAGGTCGCCGGGGCGGATCTGGTGTATGTCGGCGCCGAGCCGGCCAAGCCACAAGCCGAGGTGATTCTGGTGCGCAAGGACAGCGCCTTGCAGAAAATCGAGGACCTCAAGGGCCGCAAGGTCGCCTTGCAGAAAGGCTCCAGCGCCAACAATCTGGTGCTGCGCGCCTTGCTCAAGGCCGGATTGACGTTCAAGGATATCCAGCCGATCTATCTGAGCCCGGCTGATGCCCGGGCGGCCTTTGAAAATGGCAGCGTCGATGCCTGGGCGATCTGGGACCCGTACTACTCCATCGCGCTGGTTGAAGGGCATAGCCGGCTATTGGCCGACGGTACGGGGCTGGGCTTGTCCGGTCCGGTCTACACTGCCCGACGTGGGTTCGCACAGCAGCATCCGGCGTTTGTCCAGCAGGTGCTGGATGAGCTGACGGCTGCCGATGACCTGACCCGCAGCCAGCGCGAGCAGAGCATCGAGATCCTGACCCGCAGCATGGGCCTGCCGGCCGAGGTGATCGCTCTGTACATCGACCACCGTCCGGTCTCGCCGAGCCTGCCGATTACCCCTGAGATCATCAAGGCGCAGCAGGTGACTGCGGACCTGTTCTACGATAACCGTCTGCTGCCCAGGAAAATCGATGTCAGCAAGGCGGTCTGGCACAGCCATTGATCCCGTAGGAGCTGCTTTAGCAGCGAAGGCTTCCCGGCTAAAGCGGGCCACCGCCCGGCCGGGCTTACGGCGACGAAAACACCGAATTATTCAAGGAAATCCGCATGACCTATATCGCTGCCGAAAACCGCTACAACGACATGCTCTATCGTCGCACCGGGCGCAGTGGCTTGTTGCTGCCGGCGCTGTCGCTGGGGCTGTGGCACAACTTCGGTGACGCCACGCCGATCGATACCCAGCGCGCCATGCTACGCACTGCCTTCGACCTGGGCATTACCCACTTCGACCTGGCCAATAATTACGGCCCGCCCTATGGTAGCGCCGAGGTCAATTTCGGCCGTTTGCTGCGTGAAGACTTCAAGGCTTATCGCGACGAGCTGATCATCTCCACCAAGGCCGGTTGGGACATGTGGCCAGGTCCTTATGGTCAGGGCGGCGGGTCGCGCAAGTACGTGCTGGCCAGCCTCGATCAAAGTCTGCAACGGCTGGGTGTCGATTATGTCGACATCTTCTATTCGCACCGCTTCGACCCCGACACGCCGCTGGAAGAAACCGCTGGCGCACTGGCCACCGCCGTGCAGCAAGGCAAGGCGCTGTACATCGGCATCTCGTCTTACTCGGGCAGTAAAACCCGGGAAATCGCCGCGCTGCTCAAACAGTGGAATGTGCCGCTGCTGATTCATCAGCCGGCTTATAACCTGCTCAATCGCTGGGTGGAGAAAGACCTGCTTGATGCCACCGATGAGCTGGGCGCGGGCGTGATTGTCTTTACTGCGCTGGCCCAGGGCCTGCTGTCGGACAAGTACCTCAATGGCGTGCCGCAAGATGCCCGGGTCAATCGTCCCGGCGGTGGTTCATTGAAGGCCGAGCATCTGTCGGAGCAGAACCTTGAGCATGTACGCAAACTCAACGCGATCGCCCGGCAGCGTGGTCAGAGCCTGGCACAGATGGCGCTGGCCTGGACCCTGCGTGACCCACGGGTGACCTCGGCGTTGATCGGCGCCAGCCGGCCCGAGCAGATCGTCGAAAACGTTGCCGCCTTGAACAACCTGGCGTTCAGTGCCGAGGAACTGGCCGAGATTGATCGCTTTGCCGTGGAGGGCGGTATCAATTTGTGGGCCAGGCCTTCTTTGGCGCAGTAACGTTGGCGAGCCTCAGTGAGCCGATCCGCAGCGGCGGGGCGCTGTCATGGTAGTGCGGATAGCACGCCTGAAAGTCCAGGGCCGCCTGGATAAGCCTGGCGTCCGACAGGTGCGGGCCGCAGAACGCTGCATTGATGCTGGCACCGCTGCTGCTCTGGCCGATGGGGAAAGTGACCATCGGCCAGCCCGGCACATGGGGTAGCCTGTCAGGCCCGGACGATGCTGAGGACATCACCAGCATGCAGTCCAGGCGTTGATCGCGCAGGTTGCTTTCCCAGCCTCGCGGCGGGCATGGCGGTGCATCGGGAAGTTCGATCAATCGCGCTCCCAGGCGCGCCAGTTGCTCGCGAAACCGCTCCAGGACCTGCCAGCTTTGCGGCGCGTCCGCTGCCCTCGGCGGCGTTACGCCAATGCGGGTACTGAGCAGCGGTCTGTAGCCTGACCGGGCTGTCACCGGCCATCGCACGGGCGCGGTTTGCGCTGCACCGGCTTCACTGAGCGCTGCCAGCACCAGCGCTGCATCGCGCACGCTGCGTGCGACAGTACCGGGCACGTCCCAGCCCATGGCCAGGCCCAGCGACGGTTTGATGCCGCTGGCCGCATGAGCGGCACTGGGCATCATGAAGGCGTCATCGGCGGTTTGCGCCAGCGCCGCAGCGCACAGCCTGGCGACCGGGGCGATGGCGCTCAACCCGCTCTGCGTGCCACCGGGGCATATCGAGCCGCGCAGCGGGCCGAGTAAAATCGCGCCCTGGTCATACAGCCGGGCAACCAGCGGCGAGTCTTCAAGTTTCCAGGGCCGGCCATTACGCGCCACGGCCACCAGTGACTCGCTGATGCCCAGCACGATGCCGCACAGCAGCGGCGCAGGGCCGCGAGGGTCATCGGCGTTGCTCAGCCATTGATCGGCCAGGCGCGCGCGGGTCAGCGCCTGCTGCGCATCGATATGCACCGAAAGGCTGTTGTCGCCATAGCCTTTGAGCGATTCTTCGAACCGGTAAAGGCGTGCCAGGCTGGCAATGGTCAACTGTTCGGCAGTCAGTTCGCCGCTGCGCAGCAGCACCGCCATTTCAGCGAGCTGATAGTCGACGATGCGGTTAGGGCAGCCAATGGATGACCGTGACGGCAGGCCGCACAGCGGCGGGCGGTTGCCAGTAAGAGGGCGTGGGTCCATCGCGATAAGCTCCTTCTGGCCTTGCCATGCAAGGCCGTTTTCCGGAGCTAATCAGCGAACGGCAGGGGCGTAAACTGATAGAAATGACAGCAGGCCGTGCAGCCCTTGGCGGGCGGGCCTGCCCTTTCGTCAGTTGTCTTCGGCCTCGTCTTCGTCGCCGCCATCAACCTTCATGCCCAGTTCCTTGATCTTGCGCGTCAGGGTATTGCGACCCCAACCGAGCAGCACGGCGGCGTCACGACGGCGACCAGCGGTGTGCTTGAGGGCGGTTTCGATCATGATCCGTTCAAAGGATGGCACCGCGCTGTCGAGCAGGCTCGACTGGCCACGTGACAACGCCTGATCGGCCCACTGGCGCAGCGCCTGTTCCCAGTTGGTGATCGGGCCTGCATCCTGCGGCACGCTAAGCAGTTCAGGCGGCAGGTCGCTGATGTGCACCTCACGGCCAGACGCCATGACGGTGATCCAGCGGCAGGTATTCTCCAGTTGCCGCACGTTACCCTGCCACGGCAGATGCTTGAGGTATTCCTCGGTCTCGGCCTTGAGCAGCTTGGGCTCGACGGCCAGTTCCTGGGCGGCGCGGCTGAGAAAGTGGCGGGCCAGGGTCGGGATGTCTTCGCGGCGGTCCGACAGCCGTGGAATATGAATGCGGATGACGTTCAGGCGGTGGAACAAGTCTTCGCGGAACTTGCCGGCATGCACCAGACCTTCAAGGTTCTGGTGGGTCGCGGCGATGATCCGTACATCGACCTTGACCGGGGTGTGGCCACCGACCCGGTAGAACTCGCCGTCGGCCAGTACGCGCAACAGGCGGGTCTGGGTGTCGGCCGGCATGTCGCCGATCTCGTCGAGAAACAAGGTACCGCCATCGGCTTGTTCGAAGCGTCCGCGGCGCAGGTTGGCGGCACCGGTGAAGGCGCCTTTTTCATGGCCGAACAGCTCCGATTCCATCAAGTCCTTGGGGATCGCCGCCATGTTCAGCGCAATGAACGGCGCGACGGCACGTGGGCTGTGACGATGCAGAGCATGCGCGACCAGCTCTTTACCGGTACCGGACTCACCGTTGATCAACACGGTAATATTGGAGTGGCTCAGACGACCGATGGCGCGAAACACCTCTTGCATCGCCGGCGCTTCGCCGATGATTTCCGGGGTGCGGGCCATGACCGGCGGAGCTTCCAGGCCTTGCTGTTCCTGGGCGTGCTGGTTGGCACGCTTGACCAGTGATACGGCTTCATCGACATCGAACGGCTTGGGCAGGTATTCGAACGCGCCGCCCTGATAGGACGCCACGGCACTGTCGAGGTCCGAATGCGCGGTCATGATGATGACCGGCAGGCGCGGGTTCTGTTCACGAATCCGCGCCAACAGGTCCAGGCCACTGGTACCGGGCATGCGAATATCGGAAATGATCACGTCCGGCTGCTGGCGCGCCAGACGGCTGATCACCCCATCGGCGCTGTCGAAGCTCTGCGTGGTCATGCCTTCCTGTTGCAGGGCTTTTTCCAGTACCCAGCGGATGGAACGATCGTCATCTACGATCCAGACAGTTTCGCTACGGCTCACGAGGCGGCTCCTTGTTCCAGCGGCAGAAAGATCGAGAAGGTGGTATGGCCGGGATGGCTTTCACACTCGATCAGGCCCTGGTGCTGGCTAATGATGGTCTGGGTAATGGCCAGGCCCAGCCCGGTACCGTCGGGGCGGCCACTGACCATTGGATAGAAAATGGTTTCCTGGAGTTCGGCCGGAATGCCCGGACCGTTGTCGGTGATCTCGACCTTGCTCACCAGGCGGTGACGCACATGGCCGATGGTGAACTGGCGGATGGTCCGGCTGCGCAAGGTGATACGCCCAAGGCGCAGCTCGTTCTGGCTGCCAATTGCCTGCATGGCGTTACGCACGATATTGAGCACTGCCTGGATCATCTGCTCGCGGTCGATCAGTACATCGGGAATGCTCGGGTCATAGTCACGCACCAAAGTGATGCGTCCCTGACTTTCGGCTTCGACCAGGCTGCAGACACGCTCCAGCACTTCATGGATATTGGTCGAGGCCAGCGCCGGCAACTTGTTGGAACCGAGCATGCGGTCGACCAGATTACGCAGCCGGTCGGCCTCTTCGATGATGACGTTGGTGTAGTCCTTGAGGCTTTCTTCAGGCAGTTCACGGGCCAGCAACTGCGCCGCACCGCGGATACCGCCCAGCGGATTCTTGATCTCGTGGGCCAGGCCGCGCACCAGCATTTTGGTGGTTTCCTGCTTGGACAACTGGGCTTCTTCCTTGGTGATGCGCAGTAGCCGGTCGCGAGGGTGAACCTCCAGCAGCAGCAGGGTCTGGCCGTTGTTGAGGATCGGCGTCACGGCGTAGTCGACGGTCAGGGTCTGGCCGGTCAGTGCGGTGAGCATGGCTTCGCGTTTGGTGAACGGGTGCGCCTGTTCCACCGCCTGGCGCAGCGAGCTCAGGGCCTCGGCCGATTCGGTGAACAGCTCGCTGATGAACTGTCCATGGTTGCGCTGGCCGCTGATCGCCAACAGCATTTCTGCGGCGGGGTTCATGTACTCAAGGCGCAGTTCGGCGTTGAGCAGGATGGTCGCAGTGGTCAGATTGTCCAGTAACAATCGGTGCAGCGCGTCGCTGATAGTCATGAATCCTGATGACCTCTTTTGCCACTTTGCATTCGCGGGCCATGGCGCCGGGATAATTGGCCAGTGCGTGCCCGACGATGGGACACGGCTGACCGTGTGCTATGCCGGCTAAGGTTGCAAGAACCAAACCAAGGCTCCGAAAAGAAGCGTCAGCCCCCTTAAAACCGGGCATTTATTGTGCTTTGGTTGTCGGGCAGCGACATGTCAGACGCAAAGTTGACCCGAATCGGGGCTTTAGGGCGCTGATGCAAGTCTTTACTGCACCAGTTTAGTGCATGGTGGGAGGTTTTAAAGGAAAGGAATCCAACTGGATTTTTGCTGAGGCTTGTCTTTGAGGGGGCACTCCGGGCGCACACCGTAATCGGCACTCTGGCAGGGCTTGGCCAGGCGTTTCTGGTTCAGGGAAATGCGCTGCACATGAAAGGGCTGGTTGGCGGTCTTTTCCACGAGCCGGCCCAATTCGTCATAGATTTCCACGGACAGCTGATGAGTGCCGCGATCGATATTGCTCAAGGCAAATACCGGGCTGCGCCCTGGTGCTGCGACGGGCTGGTTGTCGAGCAACAGTACGTAGCGATGCCCCTCTTGCAGCGCCGGCTCGTTAGTCACCGTAACGATCAGATTGCCTTCCATGCTGCGCAGCGCTGCGTCGGGTTCTGGGGCGAGGATGCGCAGCAACTGGTAGCGGAACATCGCCTTGGGCTTGGGCTGGACAGGGCTGGCTTTGACGTCGCGGGTACGGGGTGTGCTGCTCATATTGTTGGTGGGGGTGATATCGACCCGCTTGGCGTTCTTGTGCGGCTGATCGGTGAACACCCGATTGCCTTCGGCATCGACATAGGTATAGATCTGCGCCTGGGCAAGCGTTGCCAGCCCGCACAGAACAGCGCACCACAGGATGCGCAACGCGCCCATCTCAGGGCCTGCCCGCAGCGGCGCGCAATACGGTGAGGGTCACTGTCGGGCTCTGCTGGATAATGCGCCGTGCATCATGCACCAGCACGGCAAAGCGATGTTCGCCACGATCGATATTGACGACCTGCAGGCGCGGTACGTTGGTGGGTTGACCGTACGGTTTGCCATCGACCAGCAGTTGCAAGCGATGGTCCGGCTGCAGCCTGGGCTTGATCCGTACGCCAATGTAAAAGGTGCCGTCATTGGCACGCAGCGCGGCATCGTTGGGCAGGTCGGTCAGTTCCAGTTGCTCGTAGGCCACAGGGGCCGGCGCTGACTGAGTGCTGGCGGCGGGGCTGGCGGGCGCTGCCGCAGGACGCGGCTCGATGCTGTTGAGCGGCTTGAGCTCGACCGGCTCGGCGCGTGCACCGTCAGGCGGCTGATTGCTGTAGGCCGTATTGCCATTGGCGTCGGTGTACTTGTAGATCTGTGCCATGGCGGGCAGGCAGACCAACAACAGCAGGCAGACAAGACTGTGACGCATGGCATTCTCGACAGCAACGGGAGCGATGAGGGCTCAGCATAATGCAGATTCGTGCGATGTGCGTGGCTGGCCAGCATTAGTCTTGCAAGCATGGCCGAGGCCTGCATAAACAAAAAAGGCCACCCGAAGGTGGCCTCTCGATACGCCGGCGAGGCCGGCGTACAAGGAATCAGCAGCTGTAGTACAGCTCGTATTCCAGAGGGTGTACGAAGGTGCGGACTTTGACTTCTTCAGCCGATTTCAGCTCGATGTAGGCATCGATGAAGTCGTCGGAGAACACGCCGCCTTTGGTCAGGAACGCACGGCCTTTGTCCAGTTCTTCCAGGGCCTCTTTCAGGCTGCCGCACACTTGCGGGATTTCCTTGGCTTCTTCTGGTGGCAGGTCGTACAGGTTCTTGTCGGCTGCATCGCCTGGGTGGATCTTGTTCTGGATACCGTCCAGACCGGCCATCAGCAGGGCAGCGAAGGCCAGGTACGGGTTGGCAGCCGGATCCGGGAAGCGGGCTTCGATACGACGTGCGCGTGGGCTGGAAACGTAAGGAATACGGATCGAAGCCGAACGGTTACGCGCCGAGTAGGCCAGCATTACCGGCGCTTCAAAGCCTGGGACCAGACGCTTGTAGGAGTTGGTCGACGGGTTGGTGAAGCCGTTCAGGGCCTTACCGTGCTTGATGATACCGCCGATGAAGTACAGAGCGGTGTCGGACAGACCGGCATAGCCTTCGCCGGCGAAGGTGTTCTTGCCGTCTTTGGCGATGGACATGTGGACGTGCATGCCCGAGCCGTTGTCGCCGTACAGCGGCTTCGGCATGAAGGTCGCGGTGCGGCCGTAGGCGTCGGCAACGTTGTGCACAACGTACTTCAGGGTCTGAACTTCGTCAGCCTTCTTGACCAGGGTGTTGAACTGCACGCCGATTTCGTTCTGGCCGGCAGTTGCCACTTCGTGGTGGTGAACTTCAACGACCTGACCCATTTCTTCCAGTGCGTTGCACATGGCAGTACGGATTTCGTGGTCGTGGTCGACCGGTGGAACCGGGAAGTAGCCGCCTTTGATGCCTGGACGGTGGCCTTTGTTGCCGCCTTCGACGTCCTGGTCGGTCATCCACGAGCCTTGCTCGGAGAAGATCTTGAACATCGAGCCGGAGATGTCGGACTTGTATTTGACCGAGTCAAAGATGAAGAACTCAGGCTCTGGACCGACGAACACGGTGTCACCGATACCGGTGGATTTCAGGTATTCCTCGGCGCGGTGCGCGATGGCGCGCGGGTCGCGGTCGTAGCCTTGCATGGTCGACGGCTCGATGATGTCGCAGACCAGGATCAGGGTAGGCTCTTCGGTGAACGGGTCCAGCACGGCGGAGTCGTCGTCCGGCAGCAGGATCATGTCGGAGGCTTCGATACCTTTCCAGCCTTCGATGGAGGAACCGTCGAACATCTTGCCGACTTCGAAGAACTCTTCGTCCAGCGCGTCGCGTGCCGGCATGGTGACGTGTTGCTGCTTGCCTTTGGTGTCAGTGAAGCGCAGATCAATCCATTTAACGTCATGATCTTTGATGAGTTGAACCGACTTCGACATGGTGTCCTCCGGGTGGGTTGGGACCGTTGCTATTGTTTGGCCCCTGAATTTGGGTAGTGCCGGCGCAGAATACTCTGCCAAGGCAACCTGCCTCACAAGGGAGCAAATTGCATGCCAGTGCCCCGAGTTGGGCGCGATGCCCGATTCTGCGCATGTTGCTGAGGTCAATGTCGTTTTTTTGTACATTTCATGCACTGTTATGTTGCCGAACTGATCGATTGTGATCCTTTTTGGTGCGTCGACATTCGGGTGTACGATAGTTGGTTAAACCTTGAGCAATTTCCGCTATAATCCGCGCCCCTCTTTTTTCAGCCGGATCCTTACGTAGCGTTTTCATGAAGCTCATCGTCAAAGTTTTCCCAGAAATCACCATCAAAAGCCCACCGGTGCGCAAGAAGTTCATTCGCCAGCTGGGCAAGAACATCCGTACCGTGCTGCGCGAGCTGGACGAAAATATCGTCGTGGGTGGTGTATGGGACAACCTTGAGGTCGAGACCCGGCTGACCGATCCGAAGATCCTTCAGGGCATCACCGAGCGGCTGTGCTGCATGCCAGGTATCGCCAATTTCCTGCAGGTGGCTGAATACCCGCTGGGCGATATGGACGACATCGTCGCCAAGTGCAGAGAGCACTACGCCGATCTGTTGCCGGGCAAGGTCTTTGCGGTGCGTTGCAAGCGCGCCGGCAAGCATGCATTCAGCTCGATGGACGTCGAACGTTATGTCGGCAGCCAGTTGCGCCAGCAATGTGGCGCCGCCGGCATCGACCTGAAAAACCCCGAACTGCTGGTGCGCATGGAGATTCGCGACGAACGGTTGTTCGTCATCCACAGCCAGCACCAGGGCCTTGGCGGTTATCCGCTGGGCGCACTGGAGCAGACCCTGGTGTTGATGTCCGGTGGTTTCGACTCGACCGTAGCCGCCTATCAGATGATGCGCCGCGGCCTGGTCACCCATTTCTGCTTCTTCAACCTGGGCGGGCGTGCCCACGAACTGGGCGTGATGGAAGTTGCGCACTACATCTGGAAGAAATTCGGCAGCTCGCAACGCGTACTGTTCATCAGCGTACCGTTCGAGGAAGTGCTGGGCGAAATCCTGCAGAAAGTCGACGACGGTCATATGGGTGTAGTGTTGAAGCGTATGATGTTACGCGCAGCATCGGCCATGGCTGACCGCCTGGACATCGACGTGCTGGTAACCGGCGAGGCGATTTCCCAAGTGTCGAGCCAGACCTTGCCGAACCTGTCGATCATCGACTCGGCCACTGACAAGCTGGTGTTGCGCCCGCTGGTGGCGACCGACAAACAGGACATCGTCAACCTGGCGACCAAAATCGGCACCGCCGAGTTCGCCCGGCACATGCCTGAATATTGCGGGGTGATTTCGGTCAACCCGAAAACCAATGCCAAGCGTTATCGCGTCGAACACGAAGAAACCCGTTTCGACATGGCAGCCCTCGATCGCGCGCTTGAGCGTGCCCGGCTGGTGACCATCGATCAGGTGATCGATGACCTGGGCCAGGATGTCGAGGTAGAAGAAGTCAGCCAGGCCCTGGCCGGCCAGGTCATTATCGACATCCGTCATCCGGATGCCCAGGAAGACCAGCCGCTGGAAGTGCCTGGCGTGGAAGTACAAGCCGTGCCGTTCTATGCATTGAACAGCCGCTTCAAGGAACTGGATTACACCCGCCAGTACCTGCTGTATTGCGACAAAGGCGTCATGAGCCGCCTGCATGCTCATCACCTGCTCAGTGAGGGGCATGCCAATGTGCGCGTATATCGACCGAGCTAAACGCCCGGGGCTGTTTGCCTGTGGCTTGCGTCACCGGCCCCCCGACGCCTTTATGGCCTCGGCCGACGTCTAACGCTTCAAACGCTAATCGCTGCTCCAGTGGCAGCAAACCGAATCCTCTGATCGAGATACACAAGTGATCGAAAATCTACGTAACATCGCCATCATCGCGCACGTTGACCACGGTAAAACCACCCTGGTAGACAAACTGCTGCGTCAGTCCGGCACTCTGGAGCGCAATGAGCTCAACGACGAGCGCGTGATGGACTCCAACGACCAGGAAAAAGAGCGCGGCATTACCATCCTGGCGAAGAACACCGCCATTCGCTGGAACGACTACCGCATCAACATCGTCGACACCCCGGGCCACGCCGACTTCGGTGGCGAAGTAGAGCGCGTGATGTCGATGGTTGACTCGGTACTGCTGCTGGTCGACGCCCAGGACGGCCCTATGCCGCAAACCCGCTTCGTGACCAAGAAGGCATTCGAAGCCGGTCTGAAGCCAATCGTGGTGATCAACAAGGTTGACCGTCCGGGCGCGCGTCCTGACTGGGTTCTGGACCAGATCTTCGACCTGTTCGACAACCTGGGCGCCACCGAAGACCAGCTGGACTTCCAGGTCGTCTACGCCTCGGCCCTGAACGGCATCGCCGGTCTGGACCACACTGCCATGGGCGAAGACATGACCGCGCTGTACCAGGCCATCGTCGACCACGTCCCGGCGCCAAGCGTTGACGTTGACGGTCCGTTCCAGATGCAAATCTCGGCGCTGGACTACAACAGCTTCCTGGGCATCATCGGTGTGGGCCGTATCGCCCGTGGCCGCGTCAAGCCAAACACCCCGGTTGTCGCTATCGACACCGAAGGCAAGAAGCGTAACGGTCGTATCCTCAAGCTGATGGGTCACCACGGTCTGCACCGTGTAGACGTCGAAGAAGCCACCGCGGGCGACATCGTCTGCATCAGCGGCTTCGAAGAGCTGTTCATCTCCGACACCCTGTGCGACATGAACAACGTCGAGGCCATGAAGCCGCTGACCGTTGACGAGCCAACCGTTTCGATGACCTTCCAGGTCAACGACTCGCCGTTCTGCGGTAAAGAAGGCAAGTTCGTCACCAGCCGTAACATCAAAGAGCGTCTGGACAAAGAGCTGCTGTACAACGTTGCCCTGCGCGTTGAAGAAGGCGACTCGGCTGACAAGTTCAAGGTTTCCGGCCGTGGTGAGCTGCACCTGTCGGTGCTGATCGAAACCATGCGTCGCGAAGGCTTCGAAATGGCCGTAGGCCGTCCGGAAGTCATCATCCGTGAAGTCGACGGCGTGAAGCAGGAACCGTTCGAAAACGTCACCATCGACATCCCTGAAGAATCCCAGGGCAAGGTGATGGAAGAGATGGGTCTGCGTAAGGGCGACCTGACCAACATGGTGCCGGATGGTAAAGGCCGTGTGCGTCTGGAATACAACGTCCCGGCGCGTGGTCTGATCGGTTTCCGTAACCAGTTCCTGACCCTGACCAACGGTGCAGGCATCCTGACCTCGATCTTCGATCGTTACGACACCATGAAGCCAGGCCAGATGTCCGGCCGCCTGAACGGCGTACTGGTTTCGGTCGAAACCGGCAAGGCACTGACCTACTCGCTGGAAACCCTGCAGGCTCGCGGCAAGCTGTTCATCGAGCACGGCCAGGACATCTACAACGGTCAGATCATCGGTCTGAACAGCCGTGACAACGACCTGGGCGTTAACCCGACCAAAGGCAAGAAGCTCGACAACATGCGTGCTTCGGGCAAGGACGAAGTCATCGCCCTGGTTCCGCCGGTTCGCCACACGCTGGAACAGGCTCTGGAATTCATCCAGGACGACGAGCTGTGCGAAGTGACGCCGAAGTCGATCCGTCTGCGCAAGAAGATCCTCGACGAAGGCGAGCGTACCCGCGCTGCCAAGAAAGCCAAGAACTGAGTAATCGGTTAACCGGCTGAAAACAAAAAGCCCCCGGTCGCAAGACCGGGGGCTTTTTGTTTGCTTTGTGAAAGTTCGCCCGGCAAACCCTGAACTCTGGAGCCGCTTTAGCCACGAAGTATTGCGGCTAAAGCCAATACTGTTCACTCAAGCACTGTATGCCCCGGTGGGAGCAACCTTGGTCGCGAAGAGGCCAGTAAAAACACTACATCTGTTGTGGATGTGCCGCCGTCTTCGCGACCAAGGTCGCTCCTACAGTAGCTGGCGGCGCTTGAGTGAACGGGATTGCGGCTGACGCGGATTGCTGGGTCGGTTTGCTTAGAAGTCCAGCGAAAACCGTGTTGGCGGCTGAGGCGCCGTGCTGCGTGGCTGTTTCTCGGCAGGCTTGGGCTTGTAGGCGCAATAACCGGGGCGCGGGCCGACTTTCGGATGGTTGCGGCAGGTGTCCGGACGCTTGTCGTAGATCGTGCACAACCGGCTCTTGCGATCCAGATACAGGCAATCGTTATTGCTCATGCGCTGTATCGTGAAAATCCCCGATTTCTGGTTGAAGCGCTCGATGATGCCTTCCTTGAGCAGGCGCTTGGCAATGTTCTTCGGCGGCTCGCCCTGTTCGAAGGCATCCACCACACCGATGCGGATCAGGTCCTTGATCTTCACTTCCACCGGCAGCGTGCAGCAACTGGACATGCAGCCTCCGCACATGTGGCTCGAATATTTGGCCCAGGTCTCCAGTCGGTCGATTTCAGCGGCGGCAATCAGGGTGGGTTTCATTATATTTTCTGGTGGTGGTCATCACGGGCGCGCGATGATACCGGGCTGCCAGCCTTTGCGGTAGGAGCGCGTTTGCTCGCGAGCTGCTTGGCGACGAGAGGTGAGATAGCTTCGTCGCTGAAGCAGCTACACCGCCAGCAGCAGTTGCGCCAGTTCTTCGCGGGTATCCTGCCGCTCTGCCTGATTCAGCTTCGCGTGGGGGTTCAGTGCTGACCATTGCGGGTGTGCCCGCGCCTTGCGCAGCGGGGCGGGCAGTTTGCCTTCGCGCCATTGCGTGTCTTGCGGGGCGCTGAGTTCAATGCTTTGCATCGCTGCATGACCCCGGCTGCCGAGTGCTTGCAGCAGTTGCCGTTGTCGCAAGGCCAGCAGGCGCAGCACGGCATCGTCCACGGTCAGCTCGCGTTGGCCCTTGAGTTTGCCGAGCAGGCGATTGCCGTAACTGCGAGCAGTCAGCAGCGCGCCCCCGGCAATGGCGCCTGCCAGCGCCGCAGCACCCAGCGTGATGCCGCCGACCAGCAAATCTACACCGGCCCCGGCGGCGGCACCGGCCGCGACGCCGCCGCCGACTCGCACGCCCAGCAGGCGCAGGGTTTCCGGGTTGAACAGATCGTCACCCCAGCGGCCGTCGAGCAACGGCAGATCGGCGGCTGAAGCATCCTGAGGGCGGAACGCATAGAGCTTGAGCAAGGCTTCGACGCATTGCTGTTCGCGTTGCCGGATGGCCTGGTGCAAGGCTTCGATGGCCTCTCGCTCCGGATCGGCACTGGCCTGGACGCTGCGTCGGCAGGCAGCGCAGTCAATCAACAGCTCGGCAATCAGTAATGCGGCACTGTGACGGCGGGCAACGCGCTGCGCCTCGATATCGTCAATCAGCCGCTCAAGGCGCGGTCGCGCGGTTTCCAGCAATAACGCCAGACTCTCGTACAGGCGCCGCTCACCGTCTTCAGGAGGGGCAACGCTGTCGAAGCGTACCAGCGCATGCAGGCCCAGCCGCGATAACGCTTCGCGCCAGTCGCCTTCACGGGCTTGCGCGCTGCTGACGAAATTGAGCACCGGCAACAAGGGTTTGCCGCAACTGGCCAGTACCGCCAACTCGTCACGGTACTTGGCCAGTACCGGTTCGCGGGCATCAATCACGTACAAGCCGGCATCGCAGCTCAATAACTGGCGCAACACCTTGGCTTCCTGCTCGAAGCGCTGGCGGGCCTCGCTACCATCGAGAAACCGCGCCAGACGTGCCGGGCCATCCAGGCGTTCGCCGCTGGCCAGCCGCTCCAGATAGTCGAGCAGGTCGATGGCATCTTCCAGGCCGGGCGTGTCGTACAGCTCCAGCAGCGGCTTGCCGTCTACCGAAAGCCGGGCACCTTCCACGTGCCGAGTGGTGCTGGGCCGATGCGAGACTTCACCGAAGCTGACATCGCGGGTCAGGGTGCGTAACAGCGAGGTCTTGCCAACATTGGTGTGGCCGACCACGGCCAGTTTCAATACATGAGTGGTTTCAGTCATGGCCGGACTCCAGCCAGGTCATGGCGGGTTGCTCAGTGTAAGGCAGTTGCAGCGCATTCAGCGCCTCGTGCCAGTCGCCAAGTCGCTCGGGATCAAGGCTTTGCCCTGCGGGTGCCGGCAGCAGCCACAGGCGGGTCTGGCCGGCATTGCGCGCCAGCTCGGCGAGCAGCGCCAGGCTACCGCGATCCGGTGAGCGGCGTGGATCACAGGCAATCAGCAAGCGTGCCGGTGGCGTACCGGTCAGTTGCTCCAGCAGGCGATGGCGGGATTCGCGGCTGTCGAGAATGCCTGCGTCGAGTACGTGCGGTGCGTGCCGGGGCGGCCAGTCGTGCTGGTTGTCCAGTTCGAGGGCGACCAGCACCGCGCCGTCGCTACTGAGTGCAGCATCAGGTGTGCCCACCTCATGCAGCCGCTCGGGGGCTGCATCGTTGATGCCGAGCCGCTCGCTGCTTGGCATCAGTCGTTCGCGCAGCGGTTGCCAGGCCGGATCGTCGAGGTCCAGAGCCAGCGCGTCACGACCGCGCCGCCAGCGCCACAGGCACAGCAGGGTCAACAGCAGGCGTGGCAGGATGCCGTAGATCAGCAACACCCCGATCAGCCAGGCCGCCCAGGTTTGCCTGGCCTGTTCCAGCCCGTTGATGCTGTTGCCACTGGCGCGGATGGTCTCGGCATCCGGTACGCTGAAGCCGAGCAGGGCTGGCAGGCGGCCCAGCGCCTGGGTGAGGCTGACGAAGGTGTCGCTGCCCAGAATGGTGGTTTCCCAGACAAAACCGTAACGCCGGGTGGCGAGCATTGCCAGCAGAGTGATCAACGCACTCAACAGCGCCACCAGCCACAGCGCATTGCTTAACAAACCCAGCACCCAGCGCTCCAGGCGCTGGCGTTGCAGCATCACCAGCAAGGCGGGCGCCAGTTGCACGGCTTGCGCATCGCGGGCCAGCCGGTTGCTCAGCCACAGCCACAATTGGCCCAGGCCGGCGCCGGTGTGCCGGCTCAGCAGCATGCCCAGCGCCCAGCCCAGCAACAGTAGCAGGTTGAGCCCCAGCAAGCTGCCCAGTGCCCGGAACACGTTGATCGAGCCGGGTGTATCCCCGAGCGCGGCGAACGCCAGCCCGGCGCCGCTGATGACCGCGACCAGCAGCAACGCCAGTAATGCCAGGCGGGCGCCCTGCTTCCAGCGCCGCAATGCAGCCGTCATGCCGTCGCGTTCAGCCAGCCACAGGGCGCGCTGTTGAATACGGGCCTGCAGGTCGCCACCGACGCTGCGCGCCTGGCGGTTGGCCTGCTGGTCATCAAGCAGGCCGGCCTGGGCTTCGCGCAGGCGTACGGCTTCAGTCAGCCAGAGGGTGTCTAGAGGAGTCGGGGCAGTCACACAACATCTCTTGAAAGATTACAGATAGCGAGCATAACCGCTGGGAGAGCTATTGAGGGCTAACAGTTCCCTGTATTCTTGGGCGTATGAAAAAGCATCTTCCTCTCAGCCTGATCGCCGCCATGGCCGAAAACCGGGTGATCGGCATCGACAACTCCATGCCCTGGCATCTGCCGGGGGACTTTAAATACTTCAAGGCCACGACCCTGGGCAAGCCAGTCATCATGGGGCGCAAGACCTGGGATTCGCTGGGGCGACCCTTGCCTGGCCGGTTGAACCTGGTGGTCAGCCGCCAGCGCGACCTGCACCTCGATGGTGCCGAGGTGTTCAGCTCGCTGGAGGCCGCAATGGAGCGTGCCGAGCAATGGGCGCAAGAGCAGGGCGTGACCGAGGTGATGCTCATCGGCGGCCAGCAGTTATATGCGCAGGGCTTGCCCCACGCAGATCGTCTGTACCTGACCCGCATTGAACTCAGCGTTGAGGGCGATGCCTGGTTCCCGGAGTTCGACACCGCACAATGGCAACGGGTATCGACCCAGCCCAATGCGGCAGAGGGCGACAAGCCGGCTTACCACTTCGATGTCTGGGAACGCCAGGGCACTTAAGTCATCTTTGTGTCATAAAAGTGTCGCTTTCGTGGTCGGTTGTCGCGCATGGCAAAGAGTCTGGCGTGATCGGAATCGAAGCGGTCGCAGCGATGCGCTAGCTGCAATGCAATTTTGTTACGGTCGGCCTCATCTACCACGAAGGGGCACCACGATGAACTTTGCACCACGACTGTTAGCGGCCGCACTTTGCATGGGGTTGGGCCTGGGGCTAAGCCTGCAGGCATCGGCCACGGAACTCAAACACTGGCCAGAACCCGCCGCCAAGGCGCTGGACGCGATGATTGCGGCCAACGCCAACAAAGGCAATTACGCGGTGTTCGACATGGACAACACCAGCTATCGCTTCGACCTCGAAGAGTCACTGCTGCCGTACATGGAAAGCAAAGGCCTGATCACCCGTGACAAGCTCGACCCCTCGCTGAAACTCATCCCCTTCAAAGACACCGCCGAACATAAAGAAAGCCTGTTCAGTTACTACTACCGCCTGTGCGAACTGGACGATATGGTCTGCTACCCGTGGGTGGCCCAGGTGTTCTCAGGCTTTACCCTCAAGGAACTCAAAGGCTACGTCGATGAGCTGATGGCCCTCGACAAGCCGATCCCGGCCACTTATTACGATGGCGACACGGTCAAGACCCTTGAAGTCCAGCGGCCGAAGATCTTTACCGGGCAGACCGAGCTGTACAACAAGCTGATGGAGAACGGCATCGAGGTCTATGTGATGACCGCCGCTTCCGAAGAACTGGTGCGCATGGTCGCCTCCGATCCGAAGTACGGCTACAACGTCAAACCGGAAAACGTCATCGGCGTGACCATGATGCTCAAGGATCGCAAAACCCAGCAACTGACCACCGCGCGCAAACAGATCACCGACAAGCAATATGACCCCAAAGCCAACCTGGATCTGGAATTGACCCCCTACCTGTGGACCCCGGCCACCTGGATGGCGGGCAAACAGGCGGCGATCCTGACCTATATCGACCAGTGGAAAAAACCGGTACTGGTGGCTGGCGATACACCGACCAGCGACGGCTACATGCTGTTTCACGGGGTAGACGTCAACAAGGGCGGCGTACACCTGTGGATCAACCGCAAGGACAAGTACATGACCCAGCTTAACGGCATGATCAAGGCCAATGCCGAAGCTCAGGCCAAAGAAGGGCTGCCGGTAACGGCGGACAAGAACTGGGTGATCGTCAAGCCGGAGGAGATTCAGTAAAAGATTACCCGCTGCCTCGGCGCCGCGCTGCCGCACAGCAAACGCGGAGCCTCGTAGGAGCCGCTTTAGCGGCGAAGATTTCGCGGCTGAAGCCGCTCCTACCCTCGGCAGCATAAAAAAACCGGCGCAATGCACCGGTTTTTTATTTACCGCACCAACTCAGAGACCGTCGAGCAGCGCCTTGTTACGCACCGCACCCTTGTCGGCGCTGGTGGCCAGCAGGGCGTAGGCTTTCAGGGCGGTGGTCACCTTGCGTGGGCGGACTTCGACCGGCTTCCAGCCTTTCTTGTCTTGCTCGACGCGGCGGGCAGCCAGTTCTTCGTCGCTGACCAGCAGGTTGATCGAGCGGTTGGGGATGTCGATCAGGACCTTGTCGCCGTCACGCACCAGGCCGATGGCACCGCCGGATGCTGCTTCAGGCGAAGCGTGGCCGATCGACAGGCCCGAAGTACCGCCCGAGAAGCGGCCGTCGGTGAGCAGGGCGCAGGCTTTGCCCAGACCCTTGGATTTCAGGTAGGAGGTCGGGTAGAGCATTTCTTGCATGCCCGGGCCGCCTTTCGGACCTTCGTAGCGAATGATCACGATATCGCCGGCTTTCACTTCGTCAGCGAGGATGCCGCGCACCGCGCTGTCCTGGCTTTCGAAGATCTTGGCGTTGCCTTCGAAGACATGGATCGACTCGTCCACGCCGGCGGTTTTCACCACGCAGCCGTCCAGGGCGATGTTGCCGTACAGCACGGCCAGGCCGCCTTCTTTGGAGTAGGCGTGCTCGAAGCTGCGGATGCAGCCGTTCTCACGGTCGTCGTCCAGGCTTTCCCAGCGGGTCGACTGGCTGAACGCGGTCTGGGTCGGGATGCCGGCCGGGCCTGCCTTGAAGAAATGATGCACCGCTTCATCGGTGGTCTGGGTGATGTCCCACTTGGCGATGGCTTCTTCCATCGAGCGGCTGTGCACCGTCGGCAGGTCGGTGTGCAGCAGGCCGCCACGGGCCAGCGAACCGAGGATGCTGAAGATGCCGCCGGCGCGGTGCACGTCTTCCATGTGGTACTTCTGGATGTTCGGTGCCACCTTGCACAGCTGCGGCACCACGCGCGACAGGCGATCAATGTCGCGCAGGTCGAAGGCGATCTCGGCTTCCTGAGCCGCTGCCAGCAGGTGCAGGATGGTGTTGGTCGAACCGCCCATGGCGATGTCGAGCATCATCGCGTTCTCGAACGCCTTGAAGTTGGCGATGTTGCGCGGCAATACCGACTCGTCGTTCTCGCCGTAGTAGCGCTTGCACAGCTCGACGATGGTGCGCCCGGCCTGCAGGAACAGCTGCTCGCGGTCGCTGTGGGTCGCCAGGGTCGAACCGTTGCCCGGCAGGGCCAGGCCCAGGGCTTCGGTCAGGCAGTTCATCGAGTTGGCGGTGAACATGCCGGAGCACGAACCGCAGGTCGGACAGGCGCTGCGCTCGTACTCGGCGACTTTTTCGTCACTGGCGGTCGAGTCGGCGGCGATGACCATGGCATCGACCAGGTCCAGACCGTGGCTGGCCAGTTTGGTCTTGCCGGCTTCCATCGGACCGCCGGAAACGAAGATCACCGGGATGTTCAGGCGCAGGGCGGCCATCAGCATGCCGGGGGTGATCTTGTCGCAGTTGGAAATGCACACGATGGCATCGGCGCAGTGCGCGTTGACCATGTACTCGACGGCGTCGGCGATGATCTCGCGGCTCGGCAGCGAGTACAGCATGCCGTCGTGGCCCATGGCGATCCCGTCGTCCACGGCGATGGTGTTGAACTCTTTGGCCACGCCGCCGGCGCGTTCGATTTCACGGGCGACCAGTTGGCCCAGGTCCTTGAGGTGCACATGGCCCGGTACGAACTGGGTGAAGGAGTTGGCGATGGCGATGATCGGCTTTTTGAAGTCGTCATCTTTCATGCCGGTGGCACGCCACAGGGCACGGGCACCGGCCATGTTACGGCCATGGGTGGAAGTCTTGGAACGATAATCAGGCATTGGGGGACTCCGGCAAATCAGGCTAATCAGTCGGACACCTCTAAAAACGGCCTGCGTTGTCATTGCTGCGTTGAAACCGGACTCGGAATGCTCATGTGCTTCAGCACACTGCGCTTCCTTGCCTGTTTCGCCTTGCGCTGACTGCCTCGCCTGCGTTTTCAGAGGTGCCCATCAAGGGGAGTGAGCTTCTAGTGATCCACATGCAAGACGGCATTGATCGCATGCAGGGAAATAACCGAAAGCTACGGGATCACCGTGCACTCGGCCTGAGCTCATAAACCCGCCGGGGGATGACTGGCGATGAATAGCGCCGATTCTACACCGCTCGGGCGTGCTTGGCATGGCGTCTGATCGTCGTGCGGTAAATCATCCTGCGACAAAGCAGTTTTGTTTGTAGGGATTTTCTGAAGTTGCTGTCGAGGGTTTTTCCCTCGTTTATCGTCCCGATAGGATGCCCGCACTGAATGGATCTCGCTGGCGTCGGTCGGCTCAAGTGATGAGGTGAAGAGGTGGGCAGCAAGTTTGTCGCTGTGGTGGGGCTCAAGGTGACGTGTGGCGAATGTCAGAAGCAATTTGTACCTGGCTATAAACAGCAAATCAGGATTTTTGCTCTGGAGCCTATTGCGTGTCCTTCCTGCTGTGCTGAGCAGGTTGCCACTGAAGCGCAGTGCGATGCGATTCGTGCACTGGGAAATCCGATAAGTTCTTTCAGGCCTGTCTTGGCCATTATGGGTATTCTTGGTGGGGGCTTCTTCGCCATGGTGCTTTATCGCCTTTCTACGGACGATCCCATACCGGATGGCGTGGTGATGCTAGGGTTTGTCATTGCGTTGGGTGTTCAGCTGGCTGTCGGTGCGTCCTTCAGGAAAGCTACGGAGGGTTTGAGCATGGACCTGCAGGGCGTAGCGGCTATGGAGTCAAGCGGGGAGAATGCCCCGGATCCTGAAAAAGACCCGGGTAACTGAAGCTGCGTTGTGTATCAGCTGTTAGGCAGCAACCGGCAGGTGATGCTCTTAATGTAGCGCGTCTCGTGAATCGCCGGGTGCACCGGATGGTCCGGGCCCTGGCCGCCGCGCTCAAGGATTTGCATGTTGCGATCCAGATGGCGGGCGCTGGTCAGCAGGATGTTGTGCAGGTCATCTTCAGGCAGGTGCATCGAGCACGAGGCGCTGACCAGGATGCCGTCCTTGCTGAGCAGGCGCATGGCCTGTTCATTCAGGCGACGGTAGGCGCCTTCGCCGTTCTTCAGGTCTTTCTTGCGCTTGATGAAGGCTGGCGGGTCGGCGACGATCACGTCGAAACGCTCTTCGGCGGCCTTGAGTTCTTTCAAGGCTTCGAACACGTCACCTTCGATGCAGGTGACCTTTTCCGCGAAGCCGTTCAGCGCCGCGTTACGCTCTACGCCGTCCAGGGCAAAGGCCGAGGCGTCGACGCAGAATACTTCGCTGGCGCCGAACGCACCGGCCTGGATGCCCCAGCCACCGATGTAGCTGTACAGGTCCAGTACGCGCTTGCCTTTGACGTAGGGTGCCAGGCGCGCGCGGTTCATGCGGTGGTCGTAGAACCAGCCGGTCTTCTGGCCGTCAAGCACCGGTGCTTCGAACTTCACGCCGTTTTCTTCCAGCGCGACCCAGTCAGGTACGGCGCCGTAGACGGTTTCGACGTAGCGGTTCAGCCCTTCGGCGTCGCGGGCGCTGGAATCGTTCTTGAACAGAATGCCGCTGGGCTTGAGCACCTGGACCAGCGCGGCGATCACGTCGTCCTTGTGCTGTTCCATGGTGGCTGAGGCCAGTTGCACGACCAGAATGTGATCGAAGCGGTCTACCACCAGGCCTGGCAGCAAGTCTGAGTCGCCGTAGACCAGACGGTAGAAGGGTTTGTCGAACAGCCGTTCACGCAGCGACAGGGCAACGTTGAGGCGGTGCACCAGCAGCGACTTGTCCAGCGGCAGCTTGATGTCGCGCGACAACAGGCGGGCGCAGATCAGGTTGTTCGGGCTCATGGCCACGATGCCCAGCGGTTTGCCGCTGGCGGCTTCCAGGACGGCCTGGTCACCTGCCGAAAACCTGTTCAGGGGCGTGGCGGCAACGTCGATCTCGTTGCTGTAGACCCACAGGTGACCGGCCCGCAGGCGGCGGTCGGCGTTGGCTTTGAGGCGCAGGCTGGGCAGAGACATCACGTCGCTCCGGAAAAAAGAGCGGGATTATAGCGCGTCACCCCGGTTACCGGCCGGGATGACGTGAATTAATCGACGATCAGGACAAGGCTTTGAGCAACGCCTCGTTGAAGGCCGGGATGTCATTGGGGTCGCGGCTGCTGATCAGGTTGCCGTCGATGACCACCGGTTCATCGACCCAGTCGGCACCGGCATTGTCCAGGTCATCCTTGAGTGTCTTGTAGCTGGTCAGCTTCTTGCCGCGCACCAGGTCAGCGCTGATCAGCAGCCAGCTACCGTGGCAGATCACGGCCAATGGCCTGTTCTGGCCGTTGATCAGGCGTACGATGTGCTGAGCGTCGGGGTCAATGCGGATGGTATCGGAGTTCTGTACTCCGCCCGGCAACACGACGGCGTCGTAGTTTTGTTCGGCGGCCTGTTTGAAGGTGCGGTCGACCTTGAAATCATCGGCCGGCTGGTCATGGTTCCAGCCTTTGACCTGGCCTGACTGGCTGGACAGAATCTCGGTGGCCGCGCCAGCGGCTTCCAGAGCCTGTTGCGGGCCGGTCAGCTCGACCTGTTCGAAACCATCGGTTACCAAAAATGCGACGCGTTTACCCTGCAGGGATGTGGACATGAGGCTCTCCTGAATCGGTGTGCAGACTTGGGGCAGGCCTTGTCAGGCGGGCGGTCGAGACCGCTCGCTGGCTGCCGGTGTCTTTAGTTCCGAAGCATGGCTGGCGGCAAAGTTCAGAATAAATCACCCGTTTTGGTGATGGACCGTTATTGATTAAGGGGGCAAAATCCGATCATGGCCTCGAGTACGTACCTATGCCCCAAGAGCTGACCCCCGAACTGACCCCCGAGCAGATTCAGCAAGCCCTGCAAGGTATCAGCGTGCCTGCGCAGCCGCAGATCCTTGTCGATTTGCAGATGGAGCAGTACATGCCCGATCCTGATCTGGGCACCATCGCCAAACTGATTTCCCAAGACCCGGGGCTTTCCGGGGCTTTGCTTAAAATCGTCAATTCGGCGCATTTCGGGCTGACCAACAAAATTGCGTCCATCGACCGTGCGGTCAACCTGCTCGGCAGTCGTACGGTGATCAACCTCATCAACGCCCAGTCGATCAAGGGCGAGATGAGCGACGAGACCATCGTGACCCTCAACCGCTTCTGGGACACAGCCCAGGACGTGGCGATGACCAGCCTGACCCTGTCCAAGCGCATCGGCTCGCAGACGGTCGACGAGTCCTATGCCCTGGGGCTGTTTCACGATTGCGGCGTGCCGCTGATGCTCAAGCGTTTCCCCGACTACATGCAAGTGCTGGAAAACGCCTACGCCAACGCCAACGAGAGCCACCGGGTGGTGGACACCGAAAACGCCGCGTTCGATACCAACCATGCGGTGGTCGGTTACTACACGGCCAGATCATGGCGGTTGCCCGAACACCTGTGTGCGGCCATCGCCAACCACCACAATGCCCTGGCGATCTTCCAGGACGAATCGAGCCGCAATGCCCCGCTGAAAAACCTGCTGGGGCCGCTGAAGATGGCCGAGCACATCTGCCAGTCCTTCCAGGTGCTGGGCAATCAGGAGGCCGACCACGAGTGGGAAGTGGTCGGCCCGCTGGTCCTCGATTATGTCGGTTTGTCCGAATACGATTTCGAGTACCTCAAAGAAAGCATCCGCGAACTGAGCGGACACTGATGCCTGAATTGCCAGAGGTCGAAACCACCCGCCGCGGTATCGCGCCACATCTGCAAGGTCAGCGGGTCAGCCGGGTGATCGTGCGCGATCACCGCCTGCGCTGGCCGGTGCCGGAAGACCTGGATGTGCGCCTCTCGGGGCAACGCATTGTCGAGGTCGGGCGACGCGCCAAATACTTGTTGATCCAGGCCGAAGTCGGTACGCTGATCAGCCATCTGGGCATGTCCGGTAACCTGCGCCTGGTCGAGGCGGGTCTGCCGGCGCTCAAGCACGAACATGTGGATATCGAGCTGGAGTCGGGGCTGGCGCTGCGCTACACCGACCCAAGGCGCTTTGGCGCCATGCTCTGGAGTCAGGACCCGCACAATCACGAGTTACTGGTGCGCCTGGGGCCGGAGCCGCTGACCGATCTGTTCGATGGCCTGCGCCTGTACGAGAAGTCGCGGGGCAAGTCCATCGCGGTCAAGCCGTTCATCATGGACAACGCGGTGGTGGTCGGGGTCGGCAATATCTACGCCACCGAGGCTTTGTTCGCTGCCGGTATCGACCCGCGCCGTGAGGCGGGCAGCATTTCCAGAGCGCGTTATGTAAAGCTGGCCGTCGAAATCAAGCGTATCCTGGCCTATGCCATCGAGCGTGGCGGCACCACCTTGCGTGATTTCATCGGTGGTGATGGCAAGCCCGGCTATTTCCAGCAGGAGCTGTTCGCCTATGGCCGGGGTGGGCTACCGTGCAAGGTGTGCGGCAGTCTGTTGCGGGAAATCAAACTGGGTCAGCGCGCCACGGTCTTTTGTCCGAAGTGTCAGCGCTGAGCCTGATCTGTTACCGGCCGGAGATTTGTTGCATGACCTTGGGCCTTGCGTAACCGCAGTCGCTGTTTATAGTTAGGCGCATTGCACTTACCCAGCCCAAGGATCCAGCATGAGCCCGTTTCGCATTCTCGCTGCCACTCTGGCCTTGTCCATCGGCCTGCAGGCCATGCCGGCCATGGCCGCGTTTGATCGCCCGGATGCCAGTGGCGACCCGGTCTATGAAATCCAGAACCCGCCGGCTTTTGCCATGATCGGTGACCTGCTGATCGCCCGACCGCTACTGATTGCCGCCACCGTGGCCGGTGCCGGCCTGTTTGTCATCTCCCTGCCATTCACCGCCACCGGCGGCGGCATCGGTCGTGCAGGCAAGGCACTGGTGGTCGATCCGGGCAAGGCTGCCTTCGTGCGCTGTCTGGGCTGCACCGGAGATGGTTACAACAGGCAGGAATGACGGCTGTCGAAACCGGTAGGAGCGGCTTCAGCCGCGAAGGCGTCCCGGCTGCTCCACAAGGCCCGTCTTTGCAAGACAGCGTGAAGATCAATCAAAGACCCTCGCAGCCCCCACGCCACGTGGGTCACTGGCCGCCTCAACGCTGCGTTTTTGCTTGTCCCACAACAGCACCTGCTGGTTGCCGAAGGTGTCGGCGGTCTGCTTGAGGCTGTAGCCGCGGCTCTTTAGCTGTGCCTGGATCTGCGCGCTCAGCGCTCCCGGTTCGAATTCCACCACGTCCGGCAGATATTGGTGGTGATAGCGGGGCTGTGCTGGCCAGGCCGGGACTGGCTGGCCGTCCAGGTACTGCAGCATGGCCAGCAGTACCATGCTCGGAATACGGCTGCCACCCGGTGTGCCGAACGCAGTGAAGGCCTGGGGGCTTTCGATGAAGCTGGGGCTCATGCTCGACAATGGTCGCTTGCCCGCCGCAATCGAATTGGCCTGGCTGCCCGCCAGCCCGTAAGCATTACTGCCTTGCGGGTCGGCGGCAAAGTCATCCATCTCGTCGTTGAGCACCACACCGGTGCCGGGCACGCTAAAGGCTGCGCCGAATGGCAGATTGATCGACAGAGTCGCCGACACCGCATTGCCGGCGCGGTCGAGCACGGCGAAATGGGTGGTGTGATCGCCTTCGCGCCAGGCGGGCGAGGGCGGTAACTCGGCACTTGGGGTCGCATGCTGTGGATCGATGCTGGCGGCCAGGGTTTTCAGGTACTGACGGTCCAGCAACTGCGGGATCGGATTGCTGACGAAATCCGGGTCGCCCAACTGGCCATGGTCACGGTAGGCGCGGCGCAGCACCTCCAGCACGTAATGGATGCGCTGGCTGCCCTGGGCTTCACTCCATGGCAGGTGTTCAAGCATGGTCAGGCTCTGGGCCAGCGCCACGCCGCCGGCGGAGGGCGGCGGGGCGCTGATCAACTCGCGTTGTTGTGCCAGTGGCCAGCGCAGCGGCTGGCGAGTGGCGACCTGGTATTGCTGCAAGTCCTGATGGGTCCAGATACCGCCTGCAGCCTGGACACCGGCGATCAACTGGTGCGCGGTCTCACCGCCATAAAAACCTTCGCGGCCATCGCGGCCCAGGCGCTCCAGGGTCACGGCCAGTTCCGGTTGGCGGATCAGGGTGCCGATACTTGGGATATCACCGTTGTCGAGAAACAGCCGTGCGCTTTCCGGGTCGTCGCGCAAGGCTGACAGGCGCATGCGGGCGCGCTTCTGGTAGATGGGGTCTACTGCAAAACCGCTGTTGGCCAAGGCGATGGCCGGTGCCAATGAGGTCTTGAGCGGCAACTGGCCATAGTGCTCGGCCAGTTCCACCAGTGCAGCGGGCAAACCCGGAATCGCAGCGGCCAGTGCACCGTTGAGCGACAGCTGGGCCTGCACCTTGCCGTCGCGCTGATACAGATCGTAAGTGGCTTGGAGTGGCGCCTTTTCCCGTGCATCGATAAACCGATACTGCGGCTGATCACCCCCCTCGCGCAGCAGGAAGAAGCCGCCGCCGCCAAGACCGGAGCCATACGGCTCGACGACCGCCAGGGCGGCACTGACTGCCACGGCGGCATCGAAGGCATTGCCGCCTGCCGCCAGAATTCGCTGACCGGCCTCGGTCGCTTGGGCGTGAGGGCTGGCGATGGCCGCCTGGTCTGGCAGCGGCGCGGCCTGAGCCAGTGGCGCAAGCAGAACGCAGAACGCGAACAGAGCGCCGAACAGGCCGGAACGTCTTCGATCAGGATTCAACAACAGGCATTCCTTGCCAAGCAATGATGGTCAGGCTTTACCGGTGATGAGCCGGTATTTGGTCATCAGCTCGTCTTTACTTTCGACCCGGTTTTCATCCAGCGGGATGCAATCGACCGGGCAGACTTGCTGGCATTGCGGCTCGTCGTAGTGGCCCACGCACTCGGTGCACAGGTTGGGGTCGATCACGTAGATTTCTTCGCCCTGGGAAATCGCTTCGTTCGGGCACTCTGGTTCGCAGACGTCGCAGTTGATGCAATCGTCAGTGATGATAAGGGACATGAAACACTCCTGCCGCGGGTCGCATCCGGGCATATGAAAGCCAATGCGGCGAATTGTGCCGCATTAGGCTCCAGGATGCACCTTGAGGTTTCTAGGGTTATTACCTGAAAGTGCTGCAGCAGGCTGTCGCTTTCAATTGCTCTTGAACCGCTCGGTCAGCGCATTGGCCACGGCCGGGTGGACGAACTTGGTGATATCGCCACCCAAAGCGGCGATTTCCCGGACCAGGGTCGAAGAGATGAACGAGTAACGCTCCGACGGAGTCAGGAACAGGCTTTCCACGTCCGGGGCCAGTTGTCGGTTCATGTTGGCCAGCTGGAATTCGTACTCGAAGTCTGACACCGCACGCAGGCCGCGCAGCAGAATATTGGCATTCTGCTCCTTGGCCAGTTGCGCCAGCAGGGTCGAGAAGCCGATGACTTCGACATTGGGCAGATGGGCGGTTACTTCCCTGGCCAGCTCAACCCGTTGCTCGAGCGGGAACAACGGGTTCTTCTTGGGGCTGGCCGCCACGGCAATGATCACATGATCGAACAGGCGCGAGGCGCGTTCGACCAGATCGCCGTGGCCCTTGGTAATCGGGTCGAAGGTGCCTGGATACAACACTCGGTTCATCGCGTCGTCCTGTCAGGAGTCCGTTGAGGGACTGGGATGGTATCGCAGCCGCGCCCATCGGGCCAAGCGGCAGCCTTGCGACATCAGTCGTAAAGGGCCGATTATCGGACATTGGCGCCGATCGGCCAACGTTGCGCTGTCAGCGAATAAACAGCCACTGGATCAGCCGCTGCAGGGTTTTGCCGTACGGCGGGTAAATGAGCCGTGTGGTGTTCAGGCGCGGCTTGATCAGCACGCTCTTGGCTTTGCTGAAGGTCAGAAAACCTTCGCGGCCATGGTAATGGCCCATCCCCGAAGGGCCGATGCCGCCGAACGGCAGGTCGTCCACCGCGACATGTTGCAAGGTGTCGTTGATGCACACCCCGCCTGAGTGGGTGCGCTCCAGCACCTGTCGCTGCTCGTGTTTGTCGTAGCCAAAGAAATACAGGGCCAGTGGCCGTGGGCGCTGGTTGATCCAGCCCAGCGCCTGTTCCAGGGTGTCGTAAGGCAATACCGGCAACAGCGGCCCGAAGATCTCTTCCTGCATTACCTGCATGCTGTCGTCGACATCCAGCAGCAGTGTCAACGGCATTTGGCCGTCCTGACCCTGCGGTTGCAGGACGATTGCCTGGGCGCCTTTGCCGATGGCGTCATCCACATAATGCTGCAGGCGACGGCGCTGGCGTTGATTGATGATGTGCGTGCTGTCGCGGTTGCGGGTCGGCTCCGGGTAGAAGCCTTGGACTGTGTGGCGCAAGGCTTCGACCAGGCCGTCGAGGCGTTCCCGGGGCACCAGCACGTAATCCGGGGCCACACAGGTTTGCCCGGCGTTGAGGGTCTTGCCGAAGGCCAGCCGTTGCGCGGCATCCGCTAGCGGCACGTCACGAGACACAATGGCCGGCGACTTGCCGCCCAGTTCCAGGGTCACCGGGGTCAGGTGCTCGGCAGCGGCCCGCATCACCTGCTTGCCTATGCCGGTTGCGCCGGTGAATAGCAAGTGGTCGAACGGCAGTCGGGAAAACGCCATGCCGACCTCGACTTCACCCAGCACCACGCACACCAGGTCTTGCGGGAAAATCTGCGCCAGCATCTGCTTGAGCAACTGACCGGTGGCGGGGGTCGACTCGCTGAGTTTGAGCATCACCCGGTTGCCGGCTGCCAGGGCTCCGGTCAGCGGGCCGATAGCCAGAAACAACGGGTAGTTCCACGGCACGATGATGCCAACCACCCCCAGCGGCTGGTACATGACCTTCGCCGATGCCGGCTGGAAGGCCAGCCCGACGTGGCGTCGCGAGGGTTTCATCCAGCCCTTCAGGCGCCGCCTTGCATCGCGGATGCCCATCAGGCTGGGCAGCAGTTCGGCCAGCAGGGTTTCATCGGCACTGCGATGGCCGAAATCCGTACTGATTGCCGTCACCAGTGCCTGGCGCTGCGCCTTGAGCTGCTGCGCCAACTCACGCAACCACGCCTGGCGCTGCGCAACTGATGGCATCGGGTTGGCCGCAAAGGCCTGGCGCTGGAGAGAAAAGGCGGCGTCCAGCCGTTGCTGCGTGTCGCTCATGGCAGATCCTTGGGGTATGAACCGGGGCCACTCTACAATGCCTGCCGATCAACTGCATAAGCGGCATGTCTACCAAAGGCCAGTCGACGGCGTGCCTGCTCACGGCCTATGCTCGACAAATAGATGTCGCCTGATTATTCGATTGTCTGTCTGCAGGAGTTCGTTTTATGCCTCTCGCGCAACTGATCAGCCCCCGGGAACTGGCCGCCAGGCTGGAGGAGCCAGGGCTGGTGATTCTCGATTGCCGTTTTGCTCTGGAAGATGCCGACTACGGGCAGCGCAGCTATGCCCAGGGCCATATCGAGCGCTCTTGGTTCGCCGATCTGGAGCGCGACCTCAGTGGCCCGGTGAGCAAGGGCAAGACCGGCCGTCATCCACTGCCCGAGCCCCGCGCACTGGTCGAGCGGTTGCGCAGTTGGGGCATCAACAACGACAGCACGGTGGTGCTTTACGATGACGGCCCCGGCGCTTTTGCCGCCAGAGCCTGGTGGCTGCTGGCCTGGCTGGGCAAGCGCGACGGCGTGTATTTGCTCGATGGTGGCCTCAAGACCTGGCATGCGGCAGGCCTGCCACTGAGCCTTGATCCGGCCGGTAACGAGCCAGGTCATTTCAATGGCGAACCGGACAATTCACTGGTGTTGAGCGCCGAACGCCTGCAAAAGCGTCTCGGGCGGCCAACCCTGAGCCTGATCGATGCACGTGCTGAACCGCGCTTTCGTGGTGAAGTCGAGCCGATTGATCCGGTGGCAGGGCACATCCCCGGCGCGCAATGCCTGGCGTTTACCGAGAACCTTGGCGCCGATGGCTGCTTTTTGCCGGCCGAAAAGCTGCGCGAGCGCTTTGCCGCCGCCCTGCAGGACCGCCCTCCCAGCGAGCTGGTGGCCTACTGCGGCTCAGGCGTGACGGCCTGTCATAACCTGTTTGCCATGGCGCTGGCCGGTTACCCGTTGGGCGCCCTGTATGCCGGCTCGTGGAGTGAGTGGATTACCGACCCCAAGCGCGAAATCGCCACCGGCGGCTGAGGCCGGGTCAGGCGTTGTCAGGTCGCGGGATAGGGATTGTCCCGCTCGTGGGCAATGCCCAGCCACAGTGGGATACGCCGCTCCAGGTAGTATTCGGGGCGGCGCAACGAACCCTCGACAAAGCCCACATGGCCGCCCTTGGCCTGTAGCTCGAATTCGATGCACGAGGCCAGTTCATCCGGCGCAGGCAGGCTGTGGGCGAACACGAACGGGTCATCGATGGACTGGATGATCAGCGTCGGGGTGCGCACCTGGCCAAGAAAATAGCGGCTTGAAGCCCGTCGGTAATAGTCCTCGGCGTCGGTAAAACCGTGCAGCGGCGCGGTGACCCGGCCGTCGAAATCCCAGAAGGTGCGCATGTTTTCCAGCGAGCCGAGCGCGGCCAGTTCGGCCAGCCCTTCGCTGAGCCCCTCGTGTTGAAAGCGGCGCTGTTTGTCACGGATGTAGCCGAGCATTTCGCGCATGAAGTGGCGTTGATAGATACGCGAAAACCCCTGGCCGATACGGTTGGCGCATTGATCCAGACGAAACGGCACCGAGACGGCCACCGCACCGAGCAACTGGCTGTGTTCGCCGGACTCGCCCAGGTACTTGAGCAGTACATTACCGCCCAGCGAGTAACCCACCGCATACAACGGTGCCAGTGGTCGCAAGGCGCGCAAGTGGGCGACCACTGCGGCCAGGTCCTCACTGGCCCCGGAATGATAGCTGCGTGAGCGCAGGTTCGGCTCACCGGAGCAGCCGCGCCAGTTCAGCGCCACGCTGGCCCAGCCCTGCGCTTGCATGGCCCGTTGCAGGCCCACCACATAAGGCGAGTTCGACGAGCCGGTCAGGCCGTGCAGGACCAGCACCAGCGGTGCATCCGGGCAATGCGGGCCGTTCCAGTCCAGGTCGAGAAAATCACCGTCATCCAGCCACATGCGCTCGCGCCTTCGCTCAATCGGCAAGCCGCGCCGCAACAGCGGACCCCAGAGGGTTTGCAGATGCGGGTTACCCAGCCCGATGGCCGGGGCAAAGGGGCTGACATGGGCAGGATGAAACGAAGGTGCAGGCATGGCGGCAGTCATCGTTAAGCTGGCGGGTCAGCGCCTACGTTGCCACTAAGTGGTGCGCGATGTAAGGGGGGCAGGGCCAGCGGCCCGCCCCGCGATACCGTCGTAGCAGCCTGTTAACCGCGTTGCCAGAGCGCGTAATAGACCTGACCGGCCTTTTTCTCACGGTGCAGACGCCAGTTGCCTGGCAGCCCGGTGGTCGAAGGTGGTGTCTCGCTTTCGGTGTAGATCCACGCCCGTTCGCTCAGCCAGGCGTTGTTTTCCAGCAGGGTGCAGGCGTTGGCCAGCAGCTCCTGATGAAACGGCGGGTCGAGAAACACCACGTCGAAGGTTTCTGCGGGGCAGGTCTCCAGGTGGCGCAGGGCATCACTTTGCTGAACCTGGCCGTTCTCGCATTTGAGCAGCGCCAGGTTCTGCCGCAGGCTGGCGATGGCCGCCGGGTTGGTGTCCAGCGCCAGCCCTGCCTTGGCACCGCGCGATAGCGCCTCGAAGTACAGCGCGCCGCTGCCACTGAACAGGTCCAGCACCCGCGCGCCGATGATGTATGGCGCCAGCCAGTTGAACAGCGTTTCACGCACCCGGTCAGGGGTCGGGCGCAGGCCGGGACCGTCGGGGAAGCTCAGTTTGCGGCTGCCCCATTCGCCACCGATGATGCGCAGTTGACCCTGGCCGTTATGCGCTTTTGCTCGTGGATTGGCCATCAATGCTCCGGAACGCCGACAGGTTGCCGGGCAGGTTTGTCAGTGGGGGGTGGCAGCGGTTTTTGCTCCACGGTCGGGCCAACGGTAACGATGACCATCTGGTCGGCGCTGAGGTGTTTGTTCATCGCGGCCTTGACCTGCTCGACCGTCACCGCCTGGGCTTCGGTCAGGTAGTCTTCCAGGAAGGTCAGCGGCAAATCATAGAAGCCAATCGCGCCCAACTGCGCGGCAATCGATGAGTTGCTGGCCGCCGACAGCGGGAAGCTGCCCGACAGTTCGCGTTTCACGTCGTCGATTTCTTTCTGGGTCGGGCCTTTGTCGAGGAACTCGCGCACCTGATCCTGGACCAGCTTGAGCGTGTTTTCGCTCAGTTCGGCGCGGGTTTGCAGGCCGATGGTGAACGGACCGGGCACGCGCATGCCGGTGAAGCCGGACGACACACCGTAAGTCAGGCCGCGCTTTTCGCGCACTTCGGTCATCAGGCGGCTGCCGAAGCCACCGCCGCCCAGTACCGAGTTGCCGACCATCAGTGCGGCGTAGTCCGGGTCGTTGCGGCTGATGCCCAGTTGCGCCAGCAGCAGGTGGGTCTGGTTGGACGGGAACTCGATATGCGTCACGCCGGCCTTGGGTTCGGCAGGCTCCGGCATTTTCGCCAGGGCCGGGCCTTTGGGCAGCGAGGCAGAGACTTGCGCGGCGATGGTCTGAGCCTCGTCGCGCGACAGGTCGCCAACCAGCGCGATGACCGCATTGCCGGAGGCATAGGCCTTGGCGTGGAAAGCCTTGAGCTGGGCCTGGGTCAGGGCGCCGATGCTTTTCGGGTTGCCGTCGCTGGGGTGGGCGTACGGATGGTTGCCGTAGAGTTTCTCGAACAGCGCCTTGCTGCCGATCACTCCGGGGTTCTGCTTCTGGTACTCGAAGCTGGCCAGCATCTGGTTCTTGATCCGCGCCAGCGAGTCGGCCGGGAAGGTAGGCTTGCCAATCACCTCGTTGAACAGCTTCAAGGCAGGTTCGCGTTTGTCCTGGCCACTGAGGCTACGCAGCGAGACCATGGCCATGTCGCGGTAGGAGCCGTTGCCAAAATCGGCGCCCAGGCCCTCGAAGCCTTGCGCGATGGCGGTGACGTCCTTGCCTTTGACGCCTTCGTTGAGCATGGCGTTGGTCATCAGCGCCAGGCCTGGAGCGTTCTGCGGGTCCTGGCTGCTGCCGGCGGCAAAGATCAGGCGCAGGTCGAACATCGGCAGTTCGCGCGATTCGACGAACAGCACCTTGGCGCCTTCGGCGGTGGTCCAGCTCTGGATGTTCATTTCCCGGCGTGCCGGGGCTTTGCCGTCCAGCTCTTTGAGCGATTGCAGGTTTTGCCCCAGTGGCGCGTCGCCACGCGGCGCATCAGGGGCTACGGCATTATTGGCAGCAGCGGGCAGGGCGACCAGCGCACTGAGCGAGGCGGCCAGTAACAGGCCGGGCAGCGAATGTTTGCGCATGATCATTTGGCCTTCTTCTCCTCAGGCAGCACGTGCGCAACGCTGAGGCGCTCACGGGTGAAATAGGTCTTGGCGGCGTTCTGGATGTCGGCCGGGGTCACGCCTTGCAGCGCAGCCAGCTCTTCGTCGATCAACTTCCAGGACAGGCCGACGGTTTCCAGTTGGCCGATAGTTGTGGCCTGGCTGGTGATCGAGTCGCGCTCATAGACCAGGCCGGCGATGACCTGGGCCCGGACCCGCTCCAGTTCTTCGCTGGACGGCGCCTTGGTCTTGAGTTCGTCGAGCAGGCGCCAGATACCGGCTTCGGTGTCGGCCAGGGTTTTCTTCTTCTGCACGTTGGGCGTGGCGCTGATCAGGAACAGGCTGTCACCGCGGGCAAAGGCGTCGTATTGCGACGAAGCACCGGCTACCAGCTCTTCACCACGCTCCAGGCGGGTCGGAATACGCGCGCTGTAGCCGCCGTCGAGCAAGGCGGCGATCAGGCGCAGGGCATGCACCGAGCGCGGGTCTTCGGCGGTCGACAGGCTCGGCACATTGAAGCCGTAGATCAGGCTCGGCAACTGGGTCTTCACATGCAGGGTGATCTGCCGCTGGCCAGGCTCGGCCAGTTCCAGCGGTTTCTTGGCAGGCGGCACGTCGCGGCGCGGGATCGAGCCGAAGAAACGCTCGGCCAGGGCTTTCACTTCATCGGGCTTGACGTCGCCGACCACCACCAGCGTGGCGTTGTTAGGGGTGTACCACTGTTGATACCAGTGGCGCAGGTCCTCGACCGTCATGCGATTGAGGTCGGCCATCCAGCCGATGGTCGGGGTGTGATAGCCGCTGGCCGGATAGGCCATGGCCTTGAAACGCTCATAGGCCTTGCTGACCGGTTTGTCATCGGTACGCAGGCGGCGTTCTTCCTTGATGACCTCTATCTCGCGGCTGAACTCGTCGGCCGGAATTTTCAGCGTCGCCATGCGATCGGCTTCCAGCTCCAGCGCTACGCTCAGGCGGTCGCGGGCCAGCACCTGGTAATAAGCGGTGTAGTCGTCGCTGGTGAAGGCGTTCTCTTCGGCCCCCAGATCGCGCAGGATCAGCGAAGCTTCGCCGGGACCGGTCTTGCTGCTGCCCTTGAACATCATGTGTTCAAGAGCGTGAGACAGCCCGGTGTGGCCGGGGGTCTCGTAGCTGGAGCCGACCTTGTACCAGACCTGGGAGACCACCACCGGTGCGCGGTGGTCTTCACGCACAATGACTTTCAGGCCGTTGTCGAGGGTGAATTCATGAGTTGGTTGCGGATCGGCTGCCAAGGCAGCCAGCGGCAGGCAGAGAGTGCTGAGCAACAGGCCTGCGGCGCGGCGGGCTAAAGCGTTCATTGGTCATTTGAACCTGTAAGACGGGCCGCCAGGACTTAGCGTCTGCGGGCACGGGGGTGTTAGGATACTGATCCGTTTGCGGCGCGAACAACCCTCAAGGGCCCGCGGCCCATGAAACTTGTTTCAGGCAAGGGTGAATCGGGTGCCGCTTAACGAGGGGGTGTTTATAAAATAGGCGAGCGAAGGCAAGACAAGGCGAGATTGGCCGAAAAAGCGCAGTGTACATTTTGTACATGAGCTTTTTGAGGTCAATTTCAACGCAGTATTGCCGAGTGCAGCCATTTTGTAGACGCACTCTGAACAAGCGGCCCTGATCGCAGTCTGTTGGCATGTCGCCTTTTTTCCGGAACGCCTGTGGGCGTTTCGCTACTTTGAGATAGCCGTCCTCCATGTTTGGTTCCAACGACGACAAGAAGACCCCAGCCGAGGCTGGAGAAAAGAAAGGCCTGTTCGGATGGTTTCGCAAGAAAGCCCCGGAGCCTGCTCCGGCGCCCCAGGAAACACCCTCAGTCCAGCCTGACGCGCAACCCGAGCCTGCTCCGGCTGCTGAAGTGCAGCATGTGGCTGCGGCTGCCTTTGCCCCTGTTGAGCCTGTGGTTGTACCGCCAGCCGTCGAGCCTGCGGCCCCGGTTGTGCCGGTGCAAGCCGAGCCGACGCCTGCGCCTGTAGAGCCTGTGGTTGTCGCTCCTGTCAGTACGCCTGCGCCAGTTGTTGTCGCGCCTGAACCGGCTGCCTCTGCTCCTGCACCGGTCGTAGAGCCGGTTGTTGTGCCAGCCCCTGTTGTTGTCGCCCCGGAGCCAGTGATTCCTGCGCCTGCACCGGTGATTGAACCAGCACCGGTTGCCGAGACCGCCCTGGTGCCTGCTGCCCCCGCGCCTGCCGCAGAACCTGCGAAAACCGGCTTCTTTGCCCGTCTCAAGCAAGGCCTGTCAAAGACCAGCGCCAGCATTGGCGAAGGTATGGCCAGTCTGTTTCTGGGCCGCAAGGCGATTGACGATGACTTGCTCGAAGAGATCGAAACCCGTCTGCTGACCGCCGACGTGGGTGTCGAGGCAACCTCGGTGATCATCCAGAACCTGACCCAGAAGGTTGCCCGCAAACAACTGACCGACGCCGAAGCCCTGTACCAGTCGCTGCAGGCCGAGCTGGCTGCCATGCTCAAACCGGTCGAGCAGCCGCTGCTGATCGACACCATGCACAAGCCTTATGTGATTCTGGTGGTGGGCGTGAACGGTGCCGGCAAGACCACTACGATCGGCAAACTGGCCAAGAAGCTGCAGCTTGAAGGCAAGAAGGTCATGCTGGCCGCTGGCGACACTTTCCGTGCCGCTGCCGTGGAACAGCTGCAGGTCTGGGGCGAACGTAACCAGATCCCGGTGATCGCCCAGCACACTGGCGCCGACTCGGCGTCGGTGATCTTCGATGCCGTGCAGGCGGCCAAGGCCCGTGGTGTCGATGTGCTGATCGCCGATACGGCCGGGCGTCTGCACACCAAAGACAATCTGATGGAAGAACTCAAGAAGGTTCGCCGGGTGATCGGCAAGCTCGATGAGCACGCGCCTCATGAGGTCTTGCTGGTGCTCGACGCCGGTACTGGCCAGAACGCCATCAACCAGGCCAGGCAATTCAACCAGACCGTGTCGTTGACCGGCCTGGCCCTGACCAAACTCGACGGTACGGCCAAAGGCGGGGTGATTTTCGCCCTGGCCAAGCAGTTTGGCCTGCCGATTCGTTACATCGGCGTAGGCGAGGGCATCGACGACCTGCGCACTTTCGAGGCCGAACCTTTCGTTCAGGCCCTGTTCGCGGAGCGGGAGCGCACATGATTCGATTCGAGCAGGTCGGTAAGCGTTATCCGAACGGTCACGTCGGGTTGCATGAGCTGAGCTTTCGAGTGCGTCGCGGTGAGTTTCTGTTTGTCACCGGCCACTCCGGGGCCGGTAAAAGTACCCTGTTGCGCCTGTTGCTGGCCATGGAGCGCCCGACCTCGGGCAAGCTGCTGCTGGCCGGTCAGGACCTGGGGCAGATCAGTACGGCGCAGATTCCCTTCCTGCGCCGCCAGATCGGCGTAGTGTTCCAGAACCACCAGTTGCTGTTCGACCGTACGGTGTTCAACAACGTCGCCCTGCCATTGCAGATTCTCGGGCTGTCCAAGCCCGAGATCGCCAAGCGTGTCGACTCGGCGCTGGAGCGTGTTGCGCTGGCCGACAAGGCCACGCTGTATCCGGGCGACCTGTCCACCGGCCAGCAGCAGCGGGTCGGTATCGCACGCGCCATTGTCCATCGCCCGGCACTGTTGCTGGCCGATGAGCCGACCGGCAACCTCGATCCCCGGCTGGCGGCGGAAATCATGGGTGTATTTGAAGATATCAACCGGCTTGGCACCAGTGTGCTGATTGCCAGCCACGACCTGGCACTGATTGCGCGCATGCGCCATCGCATGTTGACCTTGCAGCGTGGGCGTCTGATCGGTGACGGGGAGGCCGGCGTATGAGCAACTCGTCACGCAGCAATGCAAAAATTTCCGACCGCGCCGCGGCCCGTGCGGCAGACCAGGAGCCGCCCAAGAAAAAACGTGGCGCGCACGATGATGACGGGCCGGATTTTTCCACCTTGCTGGCCGCCTGGGTCGAGAGCCATCGCAGCAGCCTGCTCGACAGCCTGCGGCGGCTGGGCAAGCAGCCGATCGGCAGTTTTTTTACCTGTCTGGTGATGGCAGTGGCCTTGAGCCTGCCGATGGGCTTGTCGCTGTTGTTGAGTAACGTCGAGCGTCTGGGCGGGTCCTGGCAGCGTGCGGCGCAGATCTCGGTGTATCTGAATATCGACGCCGGTCAGGCTGACGGCAATCGCCTGCGCGAACAGATCAAGGCCATGCCCGGTGTGGCTGAGGCCGAATATGTCAGCAGCGAACAGGCACTCAAGGAGTTCCAGAAGGACTCCGGTCTGGGCGAGGCGCTCAAGGAGCTGCCCAGCAACCCGTTGCCGGGCGTCGTGGTGGTAACTCCCGAAGAGGTCGACAAACCGGCGCTGGAAGCCTTGCGCACCCGTTTGTCTGAATTGCCCAAGGTGCAACAGGCGCAACTGGACCTGGTATGGGTTGAGCGGCTGGCGGCAATTCTCAAGCTCGGTGACCGCTTCGTCTTCGGCCTGACCGTGCTGCTGGTGGCGGCGCTGTTGCTGGTGATCGGCAACACCATTCGTCTGCATATCGAAAACCGGCGTACCGAGATTGAGGTCATCAAGCTGGTGGGCGGTACCGACAGCTATGTGCGCAGGCCGTTCCTGTACATGGGGGCGCTGTATGGCATTGGTGCCGGGCTGCTGTCATGGGGGGTGCTGGCATTTGGCCTGGACTGGCTGAACGAGTCGGTCATCGACCTTGCCGGGCTCTATGGCAGTGACTTTGCCTTGGCCGGTGTTCCTGTTGCAGATGGTTTCTCGCTCTTGCTTGGAGCAGTGTTCTTGGGTTATATCGGTGCATGGATCGCGGTGGCTCGTCATTTGAGTGAGCTCGCCCCCCGGTAAATCAGCATCGGGGTTGATCGTTTTTTAATCAATTGACTTCTTGTTCAGGGAACTTGTCTAGCGGTTCCCGGTCAATTTCGCAGTGCTGAACTGCACGAGTCATGTGAGTCGGAGGTTTCTTTCGTATGACCAATTCCTTGCAACCTGCCTATGCTCTGGTCCCGGGTGCCAACCTGGAGGCTTACGTGCATGCGGTCAACAGCATCCCGATGCTGACGCCCGAGCAGGAGCGCGAACTGGCAGACAGTCTCTACTACGAGCAAAATCTGGAATCCGCCCGCCAGATGGTTCTGGCGCACCTGCGCTTCGTGGTGCATATCGCGCGCAGCTATTCCGGTTATGGTCTGGCCCAGTCCGACCTGATCCAGGAAGGCAACGTCGGCTTGATGAAGGCAGTAAAACGCTTCAACCCGGAAATGGGCGTGCGTCTGGTGTCGTTCGCCGTGCACTGGATCAAGGCTGAAATTCACGAGTTCATCCTGCGCAACTGGCGGATCGTCAAAGTGGCGACCACCAAGGCGCAGCGCAAGCTGTTCTTCAACCTGCGCAGCCAGAAAAAGCGTCTGGCCTGGCTGAACAACGACGAAGTGCATCGTGTGGCCGAGAGCCTGGGTGTCGAGCCGCGTGAAGTGCGCGAGATGGAAAGCCGTCTTAGCGGCCAGGACATGGCCTTCGACCCGGCCTCCGAGGCTGATGACGACAGCGCGTTCCAGTCGCCGGCCAACTACCTCGAAGACCACCGCTACGACCCGGCTCGCCAGTTGGAAGACGCCGACTGGAGCGACAACTCAACCGCCAACCTGCATCAGGCGCTGGAAGTGCTCGACGAGCGCAGCCGGGACATCCTCTACCAGCGCTGGCTGGCCGAAGAAAAGGCCACGCTGCATGACCTGGCCGAGAAATACAACGTCTCTGCCGAGCGTATTCGCCAGCTTGAAAAGAACGCGATGAACAAGCTCAAGACGTCCATAGCGGCCTGATCTGAGCACTGTGCAAAACGCCCCGACTTGTCGGGGCGTTTTTGTTTATGGCCAATGCCCATACCATGTGTTTGAAGGCCCGAATCCCGTTGGGAGCTTGCTTGCTGGCGAAAGCGTCGGCACATTTGCAACAGATGCTGTGACTTTACTGGCCTCTTCGTCGGAATGCCGCCCAGACCAAGGTCGCTCCCACCGAGGGCATACAGTACCTAAGTGAATGTGGCTCTAGCCGCGAAAGGCTTCGCAGCTAAAGCCGCTCCTACGGCGCTCCGTGTTCGCCGCCCAGCCGTTATGGTTTTCCCTCCAGCGCTGTCAGGTAGCTGTCGCCGCCCAGCTGACGCATCTGCTGGCGGATCCAGCCGGCGCGGCGTGCAATGTAGCTGCCGGGGCTGCTGGCGCTCCAGCGGCGCGGGTTGGGCAGCACCGCGGCCAGGTAGCTGGCCTGCTGGGTGCTCAGGTTCGCGGCGCTGGTGTTGAAGTGATGCCGGGCAGCCGCTTGGGCGCCGAACACGCCATCGTCCCATTCCACGCTGTTGAGATACACCTCAAGAATGCGCTGTTTGGACCACAGCAACTCGATCAATGCGGTGAACCAGGCCTCCAGCCCTTTGCGCAGGTAGCTGCGACCCGACCACAGAAACAGGTTCTTGGCCACTTGCTGGGAGAGGGTACTGGCGCCGCGAAGCGAGCCGCCGCGTTCGTTATGGGCAATTGCCGCCTGGATGGCTGCCACGTCAAAGCCCCAGTGTTCAGCGAACTTCTGGTCTTCACCGGCGACCACCGCGACTTTCAGGGGCGAGGCGATTTGCTCCCAGGTCACCCAATCGCGCTGCAGATCAATGGGCTGACCATCAATCCATGATTCAATCTTGCGCTCGACCATCAATGCCGTAGCCGGTGGCGGCACCCAGCGCAATACGAGTACCAGCACAAAGCTGCCTGCAGCAAACCACAGCAGCGCTTTTGCTAGACGACGGAAAAGGATACGCAGCATAGAGATCGCTTGGCCGAACCGATTGAGCGGGCCATTATACAGACCACAGATGATTGAACGATTTTTGCCTGGAGCTGCAGATGTTTCGTGGTTTTTTAATGATGGCGGCGTTTTTCGGCTTCACCGGTGTAGCGCTTGGCGCTTTTGCCGCGCACGGCCTCAAGGGGCGTCTGAGTGCCGAGTATCTGGCGATTTTCCAGACTGGGGTGCTGTATCAGTTGGTCCATGCCCTGGCGCTGTTCGGGGTCGCTCTGCTGGCGATGCATATGCCTGGCCGTCTGGTGAACTGGGCCGGTTACGCCTTCGCCGCCGGCATCGTGCTGTTCTCCGGCAGCCTGTATTTGTTGACCCTGAGCAGTATCGGCAAGCTGGGTATCATCACCCCCTTCGGCGGGCTGTGCTTCTTGTTCGGCTGGTCGATCCTCGGGGTGCTGGCCTGGCGGGTGGGCAGCGCCTGAGACGAATGGTGCGGCTGCAGCTTGGTCAGACCGGCTGGCCGGGCTAGAATGCTGGCCCCCTAACAATGATGGCTGCTGTCGCGCATGCACATTCAGTTGAACGGTGAAACCTTTGAATTGCCTGACGGCGAGACCGTCGCCGCATTGCTGGCCCGTCTGGACCTTGCCGGGCGGCGCGTCGCTGTGGAATTGAACCTGGACATCGTGCCGCGTAGCCAGCATGACACCACTGCCCTGCGCGAAGGCGATCAGGTTGAAGTGGTTCATGCCATCGGCGGCGGCTGAGTCAGATGGCGTTACGTTCTCAACGCGTCTGAGTAAAGGTCAAAACGTATCTCTAGAGGAATCACGATGAGCAATGTTCGCAGCGACAAGCCGTTCGTCCTGGCGGGTCGCACTTTCGAGTCGCGCCTGCTGGTCGGCACCGGCAAGTACGTGGATATGAACCAGACCCGCGAGGCCATCGAGGCTTCGGGTGCCGAGATCGTCACGGTTGCCGTGCGCCGCACCAATCTGGGCCAGAACCCAGGTGAGCCAAACCTGCTCGACGTGCTGCCGCCGGATCGCTACACCATTTTGCCCAATACCGCTGGCTGCTTCGATGCCGCCGAAGCGGTGCGCACTTGCCGCCTGGCCCGTGAGCTGCTCGACGGGCGCAATCTGGTCAAGCTCGAAGTGCTGGCCGACCAGAAGACCTTGTTTCCCAATGTCATCGAGACCCTCAAGGCCGCCGAAGTGCTGGTCAAGGATGGTTTTGACGTCATGGTCTACACCAGCGATGACCCTATCGTCGCCCGTCAACTGGCGGAAATCGGCTGTATTGCGATCATGCCGCTGGCCGGGCTGATCGGCAGTGGCCTGGGGATCTGCAACCCGTACAACCTGCAGATCATCCTGGAAGAAACCAAAGTACCGGTGCTGGTCGATGCCGGTGTCGGTACGGCTTCGGATGCCACCATCGCCATGGAGCTGGGGTGCGAAGCGGTACTGATGAACTCGGCTATCGCCCATGCCCAGCATCCGGTACAGATGGCTGAAGCCATGAAACACGCGGTGATCGCTGGCCGCCTGGCCTATCTGGCCGGCCGCATGCCCCGCAAACTCTACGCCAGCGCGTCTTCGCCGCTGGATGGCCTGATCAAGTAAGAGCCCGTTGATGACTGATCCACACGTTCCACATCCAGAGTCACCTGCTGACGAAGCCGCTGATGCGCGTCCGCACCGCCGTATCAAAAGCTTCGTGATGCGCGCCGGGCGCATGACTGAAGGCCAGCAGCGCGGCCTGGACCAGGGCTTGCCTCAATTCGGTCTGCAACTGAGCGATGCGCCGGTGGACTTCGACCAGGTGTTCGGTCGCGCTGCGCCGCGCACGCTGGAGATCGGTTTTGGCATGGGTCATTCGCTGCTGGAGATGGCCGCTGCTGCGCCAGAGCATGACTTCATTGGTGTCGAGGTGCATTCACCGGGTGTGGGTGCGCTGCTCAACGGTGTGCTGACTCAGGGGTTGAGTAACGTGCGGGTCTACGATTGCGATGCGATCGAAGTGCTCAACCGCTGCGTGGCCGATAATAGCCTTGATCGGCTGATGCTGTTTTTCCCGGACCCCTGGCACAAGAGCCGCCATCACAAGCGGCGTATCGTGCAGCCCGAGTTTGCTGAACTGGTGCGCAGCAAGCTCAAGCCAGGTGGTGTGTTCCATATGGCCACCGACTGGGAACCGTATGCCGAGTACATGCTTGAGGTGATGAGTGTGGCGCCGGGTTATCGTAACCAGGCTGCCGATGGCCAGTATGTACCGCGCCCTGAAGAGCGCCCGATCACCAAGTTCGAGCGTCGCGGTGAGCGCCTTGGCCACGGTGTGTGGGATCTGAAGTTCGAAAAGATCGCCTGAAGCTGCTCGATCCGCCTTACTGGTTGCGGGCGGCCTTCAGGTCCGCCTCGCGCCAGATCAGTCGGCTGGTGTCGTAGCCTTGTTGGCGAGCCTTGCTGAGCATTTCCTGTTTGACCCATTCCGGTACGCTGGGCGTGCGAGACAGCAACCACAGGTACTTGCGATTGGGGTTACCGACCACTGCGGTCTTGTAGTGGTCGTCGACGTACAGGACCCAGTAATCGCCCTTGCCAACCCATGGCAGCAGGCGCGAGAACCAATTATCGAATACCACCCACAGCTTGTCGGTCTTGCCCTCAACCTGCGGCGAAGCCGTGCCTTTGGCTTCTTGCCATTCGCCGTCATGGTTCTGGCAGCGATTGGTGACCGCTACGTTGCCATCATCCTTGAGCAGATAGCGTGCCTCTGAGCGGGCGCAGTCGCGCTGGAAGTGCATGGGCAGGCGCGCCAGTTCATACCAGGTGCCCTGGTAGCGTTTAAGGTCGATATTGCCGGCCGTTTTAGGGTCCAGGTTCTCTGCCGAGTGGGCAAAGCCAATGGCCAGAAACCCGGCCAGAACGACGAGGGCAAAGCGCAGCAGTCGGATCGCCATAACTCAATTCAGGCCCTGGCCAGAGAACATCAGCACCTTGTCACCGGCGTACTGCACGCTGATAAAGGTTTTCTCGTTACCCCAGGTGCAACTGGACATGCCCAGTGCGCCAGAGCATTCGGTCGGCTTGCCAAGCAGGTCTTCGACCTGGGCTTTTTGCATGCCTGACGACAGTTTCGAGTAGTTTTCCTGATTGATCTTGTTGCACGCGCCAAGAAAGACCAGCGATGCCAGCAAGGCAATGTAACGCAGAGGCATGAACGAGAGCTCCTGAAAGATGTGGGCCGGTATTCGAGCGATACCGTGCCACGAACTTTGATGAGCGAAATGCTCTCAGGTTCCCGACCATTGAAACGATTTGTGACGCAGGTTTACATTTAGAAACTTGAACCCGATGTCTTCAGGAAGGCGATTTCCTCAGCGGTGCTGGTCCGGCCAAGCACGGCATTGCGATGCGGGAAGCGACCAAAGCGCTCAACGATCCGCTGATGGCGCTCGGCGTAGTCCAGGCTCTGGCGCAAATAGGCGCGGTCGGCATCGGATGCCGTCTGCAACAGGCTGGTAAAGCAAGCTACCGCCTGATTCTGGTCGTCAAGGTTTTCGCTGTGCTCCAACACCAGGTAGGCGAAGCTGCGGTGCACGGGGGACAGCTTAAGGTCATGGCCTTGCCTGAGACCTTCATGCAAAAGTGCCTGGGCGCGGGCATCGCCGCTCCAGGCACGAGGGGTGTCGCGGTAGATCATGCGCGGCAACTGGTCGAGCAGCAGGATCGTGCCCAGCCAACCCTGCGGGTCATTGAGCCAGTGTTCCTGGCCACCCTCGAGGGCCTGTTGCACCAGATCACCGAAGCGCTCGTGCGCCTCGGTGTCGTTAGCCTTGCGTTTACCGAACCACAGCGTGTTCCTGGCGCTGGCGGTCTCGCCGGCCGATTCGAAATCGCCGAACCACCAGTCCAGCAACGCCTGCCAAGGAGCTGGCATGGCTTATTGCTGGTGGTAACCGGTAACGCGCGCCACTTCCTCTTTGGAACCGAGGAATACCGCAACGCGCTCGTGCAGGCCTTCAGGCTGAATGTCGAGGATCCGTTGCTTGCCGTTGGTCGAAGCGCCGCCGGCCTGTTCGATGAGGAACGACATCGGGTTGGCTTCGTACATCAGGCGCAATTTGCCGGGCTTGGATGGCTCGCGCGAATCACGCGGGTACATGAACAGGCCGCCACGGGTCAGAATGCGGTGTACATCGGCGACCATCGCCGCGACCCAGCGCATGTTGTAGTTCTTTTGCAGCGGGCCTTCTTCGCCAGCCAGCAGCTCGTCCACGTAGCGTTTTACCGGGGCTTCCCAGTGGCGCTGGTTGGACATGTTGATGGCAAATTCCTGGGTGGACTCAGGAATGCTGATGTCTTCGTGGGTCAGCACGAAGCTGCCCATCTCGCGGTCCAGCGTGAAGCCCTTGACGCCGTCGCCCAAGGTCAGGACCAGCATGGTCTGTGGGCCGTAGATCGCGTAACCGGCGGCAACCTGCTGCGAACCTGGCTGCAGGAAAGCTTTTTCGTTCAGTGCTTCGTTCTGGCTCAGGTATTCGTTAGGGCAGCGCAGAACCGAGAAAATGGTGCCGACCGGGGCATTGATGTCAATGTTCGACGAGCCGTCCAGCGGGTCGAAAACCAGCAGGTAGGCGCCTTTGGGGTATTTGCCGGGGATCTGGTAGGCGTTGTCCATTTCTTCGGAGGCCATGCCGGCCAGGTGACCGCCCCATTCGTTGGCTTCAAGCAGGATCTCGTTGGAGATCACGTCGAGCTTCTTCTGGACCTCGCCTTGCACGTTTTCGGTGCCTTCACTGCCCAGCACGCCGCCCAGGGCGCCTTTGGACACCGCGTGGCTGATCTCTTTGCACGCACGCGCCACCACTTCGATCAGGAAACGCAGATCGGCAGGAGTGTTGTTGCTGCGGGTCTGCTCAATCAGATAGCGACTCAGGGTAACGCGGGACATGGATAGCTCCGAAACAGGGGGGAGTAAAAAACCCGCGCAGTTTAGCGCGAGTCGCAAGGTAATACTGCCCTGTCAGACCGGATCTGCAGGGGCTGGTTCATGTGTGGGCAAAGCGTAGCCGCAAAAACGGCTGCCAGAGGCGCCGCATATCAGGGTCTGGAGCGCATGGCGCGCAGCGTGCTCCAGGCCATCCAGGCGAGGATGAGTGCACCGAGCAGCAGAACGCCCCACAGGCCCAGACGTTTGTAGTCAGGGCCGGGCGCCGCTACAGGCAGTGGCGCGCTCAGGTCGGGCACCTTGGCGGCTACCGGCGCGGCCTTGCCCAGAGTGGCCAGGGTCTGCGGGTTGAGTTCAGGAATCAGTGTGGTCAGCGGCAGGTTGGCCGCGGTGGCGGTCGGGTTGCCGATGGCCAGGGTGAACGGGCCTTTGTCGCGGGCCAGAAACACCACTTGGGTCGCCTGCATTGCAAAGCGCAGTTTCGGCACCTGGTCGCCCAGGCCACCGCCGCGTTCGTCCACGTCCAGTTTCAATTGCCGCACCGTCTGGCCGTCGAGCTGGATTTCGTTTTGCACGACGTCCTGGCCGTTCTGGGTCAGGCGATACAGCAGGCTGCTGCCGAGCAGTTGCCAAGGCTGGCTGGCATCCAGGCGGCCATACAAGGTGCCCGGCGCCAGGCTGTTGGGCTGCTCGATGTCGATGCTGACCCGCTGCAACGGCAGGCTGACCGGTAATTGCCAGAGGTATTGGCCCGGCTGGGCCAGGCTGCCGCCAACCGGTGGCGACCAGCTCAGCGGCAGTGCCGGGCTTTCCGGGCGGGCGCTGACCACATGGGCGGCGGTCAGGGTCGGGGCGTTCTGGGCCGATGACCAGAGCAGGCGCAAATAGCGGGCGTTCAGGCCGGGCAAGCCGACCTCGCGTTGCTCGACCACCTCATCTGCGAACGACAGGCGCGCCACCCGGCCTTCGCCCCACGGCTGCCAGCTTTGCAGGTCGTCACTGGCCTCAATGCTGAATTGCTGAAAACCTTCGCGCTCGGTGCTCCAGTCAATGATCAACTGCTCCAGCGGTGCCTGGACGGTGCTGGTATCGAGCAACCAGCCACGCAGCACCTCTTCGCCCGCTTCAATGGCACCCAGCGGCTGGACTTCGATCAGGGCGCCGGTGCTGGAGCGTTCGATACGAATCCCCGGTGCGCTGTCGCTGGCTTCTGCGGTGCTGTACAGCGGAAACCATTTCACTGCAATCGGCTCTGCTTCAGTTTCGATCACCGCAGCGTCGCGAGTGAAGGCATAGGCCATGGCCTGACCTTGCGCATTGAATACCCGCAGATCGCCCAGATTGGCCTGGCGGGCATTGAGCTGTACGGCCAGTGGCAATTGCAGCTTGTACCACGGGCCTTCGCCGCTCACGGTCAGCGGCGTCTGGCTGGCGAAATCGGCCAGTTTGTCCTGGGCGTGGGCGTTGATCGCCGCGCACCAGACCATGCCCAGTGCGGCGATTTTCATCATCAGCGGACGGCTCAAGCAGTGTTCCTCACGGTTTTGCCGGGTCTTGCAGGGGGTGATGACCGGGCTCGTCGCCGATTTTTATGACAGAAGATTTCGGCGGTAGTGGTGCGAAATATCCCACTACCAATAGCAATATGCCAACACCTATGAACGAAACAATCCGCTCCAGCGAGCCGCGATCGCTCAGTTCGACAAAGAATAGCTTGATCACCACCAGGCCAATCAACGCTGCGCCGGCCAGCCATACCTCGCGGCGTGCCTTAAGGTGTCCGCCGATCATCAAGGCCAGGGCCATCAGGGTCCAGACGATCGACAGGCCTGCCTGCACACGCATGGAATCCAGCAAGGCAGCGGTATCCCAGGCCACATCGCTCCAGTGGTGGCCGGTGCGCATCACCATCGCCGTGAGCAGGGCGAATAACGAGCTGCCAGCGACCAGTGCTGCCAATTGGCTCGACCTGGCCGGGGCGATGCCAAACGCCGGCAGGTGTCTGTGCAGCCACAGCACGATGCCGCCGCAGGCCAGTAACAGACCGATCTCCAGCGGGTTGAGTAGCGGAATGTATGGCAGGGGCGCGGCGCTGCCATCACTGAGCGCATTGGCCAGCCAGAACCACAGCAGCATCAGCGCTGCCAATGGCGCGCCAGCCCATTGACGGTAGGCGCGCGGCCGCTCGGCCACAGGCCACGGCCAGTTGCGCTGCGCCGCCATGGCCCAGAGATACAGGCTCGGCAACAGCGCCCAGCCCAGCCAGCGCCAGGCATTGCGTTGCTCGGCCAGTTGCAGCAGCAGGTAGCGCAGTTCCATGGCCAATACGCCCAATATCACCCAACAGCCCAAGGCATGGGCGCCATCCTGTACCCAGTCGGGCAACTGATCGGCCAGACGACGCAGGCTCAGCAGGTGCACGGCAATGACCGCGAGCCAGGCGAACCAGCCACCATGGTCGGCCGGATGGTAGTCATTGGCCAACGCGCCGAGCAGCAGCAGGGCGCTGACCGGCATCAAGGCGCAGCACAGCAAGGCCAGCCCCGGCCAGCGCAGGCGGGCAGACACTAGCGTCCAGAGCAGCACGCTGACGGCTGCGGCCAGCAGCAGCCAGGTCAGTTGCCAGGTTTGGGGGGCAAAACGCAGCACCGCCGTGCCCAGTGAACACGCCCACCAAGCGCCGCTCCAGGTCAGCAATACAATGCCCAGGGTCAGCGGGTCGATCCGCAACGCAGTGCGCAGATGCCAGGCGCACCAGGCACTGCTCAAGCCGGCCAGGGCGAGCAGCATCGGGGTCCAGAAATCCAGGCTGGCCGCCGCTTGCAGCAGGTAGCTGTCACTGAGTTGGGCGCTGAACACCAGGCCGGCGGCCAGTTGCAGCAACAAACCAAAGCCGCGGGCCAGCAACCGCTGCTGGCGCAGGCCCAGCCAGAATACTGCCGCGCCTTCGATTGCCCAGGCGGCGGTCGTCCATTGCGCATCCAGGCCCAGCGGGATCGCCAGCGTGGCAAACACCACGCCCAGGGCCAGGCAGGCTTCCAGCAACAACCGGGTTTGCCCGGTGGCGCGACTGGCCAGCAGGCGGGCGATGCCCATGTACACCAGACCCAGCACCAGCGCGCTGAAGGCTGCGCCGAACTGCAGGTGTTCAACGATTGCGTATTGCAGGCCAAAGCCGACCAGCGGTGTGCCGAACAGCAGGCTGCCATCGACGTAGTCACTTTGCCGGGCAGCCCAGCGCAGCTGTGCTGCGGGGCTGTCATGCGCAGTTGGCTGCGGCGCTTGTAACGGTTTGCGTCGGGCAAATAGCAAGCCGATGGCCAGGTACATCAAGAAGAACAGCACCAGGAACGGCTCGGTGCTCCAGAACAGGGCAGGGGTGTATGTGTTGAGCCCCCAGGCAAATCCGATGCCGAAGGTGCCGATGAAGCCGATCAGGTTCAGCAGTCGCCAGGCCTTGAACCAGGCAATGGCAAAAATACCGGTATTGAGCAGGGCAAAGTAACTGAACAGCGCCACATGGCTGCCTTGCCCGGTTGATGCCAGCAAGGGCGCGGCAAAACCGCCGAGGGTTGCGGCGCAGGCCAGCGCCAGCGAGTCCTGGGCCACCGCCAGAATCGCCGAGCAGGCCATGATGATTACCAGCAGGGCGAACCCCAGGGTCGGGTCCAGCAGCGGATGCAGTTTCATTGCTGCGAACACCGTCAGGTACAACACGGCGACCCCGGTGCCTTGCAGCATCAGGGCAAATCCCGGATTACGGCCGCGCAGCCACCAGCCCAGGCCCAGCAAGGCCAGGGCGCTGGCCGCGACCCCGGCATAGCGCGCCTCGATCGGCACCACCATGCCTTCGGTGGCATAGCGCAACAGAAAGGCCAGGCCAAGAAACAACAGCACCACCCCGACCCGCAACACGGTATTGCCGCCAAGCAGCCAGTCGCGCGCTGCGCCCAAAGCCCGTTCGAACAGGTTTGGAGCATGCTGGCCAGGCTGCCAGGCATCGGCTTGCGGGGTGTTTTGCGCCGCCATGGGCGGCAGCTCCCAGACCAGTTCGGGTTCTGGATGGAGTTCGGCTTGTGGCGGCGGGCTCGGAACAGAGGCGGCAGCAGCCTGGCCGCTAAGGCCGGCAGGCGCGGTCTGCTCCAGCCGCTGCTGCAGCGTTTGCAGGTCCTTTTGCACCGTATTGAGCAGCTGGGCCTGGGCATCGGTCTGCCGGCCCAGTTCACGCAAGCGCAAACCTTGCCAGACCAGCCAGCCAAGCAGTGCACCGAAGGCCGTGCCGGCTTCAGAGTCTGGATAACTGAGGAAGTAGCCCAGCGCCGCTGCGCCGAAGACCAGAACGAACCATGGCACGTGATGACATCCTTTTCGGCCGGTTTAACAGCAACAAGGGTAAGTATATTGGCCGGTTGGACACATCAAGAAAGGAAAAATTTCGGGGGCGCTGCAAGTGGCCGTGGGGGCGGGCGCCCCCACGGCAAACGGTCAGTCCAGTGCCTTCCAGATCTCGGTGGCGTATTCACGAATGGTCCGGTCCGAAGAGAACCAGCCCATGCGTGCGGTGTTGAGCACCGCCGAGCGCCACCACTTCTTCGAGTCGTGCCAGGTTTCTTCGACCTTGAGCTGGGCATTCCAGTAAGAGTCGAAGTCGGCGCAGACCAGGAAGCGGTCATAGGCCAGCAGTTGATCGACCAGGCCGACGTAGCGGTTCGGGTCATCGGGTGAGAAGACTCCGCCGCGAATCGCTTGCAGCACATCACCCAGGCGTGGCGAGGCTGTCACGTCAGGATGGGCACTGAAGTCGCCGCTGCGCTTGCGTGATTCAACCTGCTGCGAACTCATGCCGAAAATGAACATGTGCTCCAGGCCGACCTGTTCGCTCATCTCCACGTTGGCGCCGTCCAGGGTGCCGATGGTCAGTGCGCCGTTGAGGCCGAATTTCATGTTGCTGGTGCCCGAAGCTTCCAGGCCGGCGGTGGAGATTTGCTCCGACAGGTCGGCCGCCGGGATGATGCTTTCGGCCAGGCTGACGTTGTAGTTGGGCAGGAACACCACCTTGAGCAGACCGCGCACGGTCGGGTCGTTGTTCACAGTACGGGCGATGTCGTTGGTCAGCTTGATGATCAGCTTGGCCGAGTGATAGCTGGCCGCTGCCTTGCCGGCGAAGATCTTTACCCGCGGTACCCAGTCAGTACCGGGTTCGGCACGGATTGCCTGGTACAGCGCCACGGTGTGGAACAGGTTGAGCAATTGGCGCTTGTACTCGTGGATCCGTTTGACCTGAACGTCGAACATCGCCGCCGGGTTGACGGCAATGCCCAGGCGATCCTGGATGATCGCCGCCAGGGCGCGTTTGTTATGCAGGCGCTGGTCAGCGAACTGCTTGCGCAGCGAGCTTTTCTCGGCAAACGGCTCAAGGTCGATCAGCCGGGTTTCAGCGTTGTCCAGCACGTCCTCGCCCAGGGTCTCGACCAGAATCCGGGTCAGGCGTGGGTTGGACTGGAACAGCCAGCGGCGGAAGGTGATGCCGTTGGTTTTGTTGTTGATGCGCTCGGGGTACAGCTTGTGCAAGTCGGCGAACACGGTTTTGCGCATCAATTGGGTGTGCAACGCCGAAACGCCGTTGATGCTGTGCGAGCCGAGGAACGCCAGGTTGCCCATGCGTACCCGGCGGCCATTGTCTTCTTCGATCAACGAGACGGCGCGCAGCACGTCGAAATCATGGATGCCCTTGGCGCGCAGGTCGTCGATGTGCTGGGCGTTGATCAGGTAGATGATCTGCATGTGGCGCGGCAGCATGCGCTCCATCAGGCCTACTGACCAGGTTTCCAGTGCTTCAGGCAGCAAGGTGTGGTTGGTGTAGGACAGGGTGTTGACGGTGATCTTCCAGGCCTGGTCCCAGGCGATGCCGTGGGTGTCGATCAACTGGCGCATCAGCTCGGCCACCGCGATGGACGGGTGGGTGTCGTTCATCTGGATCGACGCATGATCGGCCAGGTCGGTCAGCGTGGCGTGCATGTTCAGGTGGCGGCGCAGCAGGTCTTGCAGCGACGCCGAAACGAAGAAGTACTCCTGACGCAGGCGCAATTCCTGGCCCGCTTCAGTGGCATCGTTCGGGTACAGCACGCGGGAAATACTCTCGGCACGCACCACCTCGGCTACCGCGCCAAAGTGATCGCCGGCATTGAAACGCTCCAGGTGCAGGTCTTCCATGGCCCGGGCGCGCCACAGGCGCAAGGTGTTGACGCTGGCGCCGCGCCAGCCGACCACCGGGGTGTCGTAGGCAATCGCGCGCACGGTTTCGCCGGGCCGCCAGACCTGATGGGTTTCACCATCCTCGCCCGGTACGGTTTCGACGTAGCCGCCGAAGCCGACAGGGTAGACCACTTCAGGGCGCTCGAACTCCCAGGGGTTACCGAAGTCCAGCCAGTTTTCGGTCTGCTCCTGTTGCCAGCCATCGACCACGGCCTGACGGAACAGGCCGTGTTCGTAGCGGATGCCGTAGCCATGCCCGGCAATGCCGAGGGTCGACATGCTCTCCATGAAGCAGGCGGCCAGACGGCCCAGGCCGCCATTGCCCAGCGCGGCATCCGGTTCGAGCAGACGAATACGCTCGATGTCCACACCCAGTTCGGTCAGCGCCTCGCGGGCCACTTCCAGCAGACCCAGATTGCTCAGGCTGTCGTAAAGCAGGCGGCCGATCAGGAACTCCAGCGACAGGTAATACACCCGTTTCTGAACCTTGCGGTAGATCTGCCGGGTATGGTCCATCCAGTGTTCGACCATATGGTCGCGGGCAGCCAGGGCTACCGCTTCGAACCAGTCATGCTCAAACGCATGGTCAGGGTCCTTGCCCACTGCATAGGTGAGTTTGGCGAGAACAGCGGCGCGGAATGCGGCCACTTCAGCGTCGCGAACAAGTGGTTCCTGAGACATCTTTACGACCTCAAGCTATCAGACGAGTGAAGGTTCAACGGCCCCGCTAAGAACGGCCTGCGTTGCCATCGCTGCGTTAAAAACAGGCTCACACTGCTCATTTACACCCCGTAAACTCCGCTTGCTCGCCTGTTTTTGCCTTGCGCTGGCTGTCTCGCTCACGTTTTTAGAGGCGCCCTCAAGTTATTTGACTGTAGGCGTGTCGCCGGTTATTTCCTGAAAAAATCGCAATCAATAAAAAACCGCATGGGGTCTCTGACCGGAGCTGCGCGCTCTGGTTCGCACGCTTGGCGTTCAGAAACGGACGATCATCAACGTGCAGCATGCTGATGACTCGTTTCGGGTTTATGATGACCTCGGCAGTATTGATGACGCCCTCGAACCGGAACATGGAGCCGCTATGCAGACTTTGTACCCACAGATCAAACCTTACGCCCGGCATGATCTGGCCGTGGAAGATCCGCATGTGCTCTATGTCGATGAAAGTGGTTCGCCCGAGGGGCTGCCGGTGGTGTTCATTCATGGCGGGCCGGGGGCTGGCTGCGATGCGGCAAGCCGCTGTTATTTCGACCCGACCCTGTACCGCATTATCACCTTTGACCAGCGCGGCTGTGGCCGCTCGACGCCGCACGCGAGCCTGGAAAACAACACCACCGCGCATCTGATCGAAGACCTGGAGCGCATTCGCCTGCATTTGGGTATCGAAAAATGGGTGCTGTTCGGCGGCTCATGGGGCTCGACCCTGGCCCTGGCCTATGCCCAGGCGCACCCCGAAAGCGTGCACGCGTTGATCCTGCGTGGCATATTTTTGTGCCGCCCGCAGGAGATTCAGTGGTTTTACCAGTCCGGTGCCAGCCGGCTGTTCCCCGACTACTGGCAGGATTACCTGGCCCCGATCCCGGTCGAAGAGCGGCATGACCTGTTGGGCGCCTATTACAAACGCCTGACCGGCAGCGACCAGATCGCCCAGATGCACGCGGCCAAGGCCTGGTCTGGCTGGGAAGGACGCACCGCCACCTTGCGGCCCAATCCGCAGGTGGTCGAGCGCTTCAGCGAGCCGCAGCGGGCGCTGTCGATTGCCCGCATCGAGTCGCACTATTTCGTTAACAATGCGTTTCTGGAAGACAACCAGTTGCTGCGCGACATGCACAAGATTGCCCATCTGCCGGGGATCATCATTCATGGCCGCTACGATGTGATTTGTCCGCTGGACAACGCCTGGGACCTGCATCAGGCCTGGCCGGGCAGTGAACTGCAAATCATCCGCGAGGCCGGCCACGCCGCCGCCGAGCCGGGTATCACTGATGCACTGGTACGGGCCGCGGCGCAGATCGCCCGCCAGTTGCTGGATCTGGCGCCTGAAGAGGCCTGATCTGTCTGGCCGGCCCGGTGTCTGCGGCTCGGCCATCCTCTCTCTGTGTTAAGGATGCTTGATGAAAGGCTTGCTACAGCGCGTGCGTGGCGCGCGTGTTGAAGTAGAGGGTGAAGTGGTCGGGGCTATCGACCAGGGCCTGCTGGTTCTGGTGGGGGTAGAGCCGCAAGACACGCCGGCCAGTGCCGACAAGATGCTCCACAAGCTGCTGAACTACCGGGTATTCAGCGATGCCGACGGCAAGATGAACCTGTCTCTGCGCGACGTGCAGGGCGGTCTGTTGCTGGTTTCCCAGTTCACTCTGGCGGCTGATACCCGCAGCGGTTTGCGTCCGGGTTTCTCCAAAGCAGCGCCGCCGGCTCTCGGGGCCGAACTTTTCGACTATCTTCTGCAACAGGCAAAAACGGTTCATCCAAGAGTCGAGTCCGGGCGTTTCGGAGCTGACATGCAAGTTCACCTGACCAACGACGGTCCTGTGACTTTCCTGTTCGAGACCTGAAAAAAGCGCTCAAACGCTGCGTCCTGTATCGATTGGGTAACCAAGCAATAAAAACTTTGTCACACCTGATGCGTTGTGGCGCGCGCTACAGGATAATCGCGCGCTAAATGGCCATCATTGGTGGCCTGTCGGACGGTCGGGCAAATAAACCTTCGGCAGCGATTTGGGGAATCATTGGCCCCTTTCGCAGTCGGAACAATGCTCGCCAACCGGCACTGGATAGCTGGCCGTTGGTTTTTTCATCTGTTTTCGGCGAGGGTTGCTCGTGATCGTTAGTCCCTGTAATGCTCCAAAAAAACCTGTAACGCGGCTGCGTGGCGCGTTGATGGCTGGCACTGCCATGCTTTGCCTGCTTGGCTCAGGCCAGCTATGGGCATTCAATCTTGATGATGTGGCGGTAAAGGCCAAGGAATTGGCCGGGCAGAAGTTTGAAGCTCCGAAGAGCAACCTGCCGGGCGAGTTCCGTGAGATGAAATTCGCGGACTACCAGAAAATCCGTTTCCGCGAAGACAAGGCCGAGTGGGCGGGCGAAAAGATTCCGTTCAAGCTGTCGTTCTATCATCAGGGCATGCATTTCGACACGCCGGTGAAGATCAACGAAGTCACCGCTACCACGGTCGAGGAGATCAAGTACGATCCTTCGCGGTTCGATTTCGGCGAACTGAAGTTCGACCCCAAGGCGACCGAGAAACTCGGCTACGCCGGTTTTCGCGTGCTGTATCCGATCAACAAGGATGACAAGCTCGACGAAATCATGACCATGCTGGGCGCCAGCTACTTCCGCGTGATCGGCAAGGACCAGGTCTATGGCCTGTCGGCCCGTGGTCTGGCCATCGATACTGCCGTATCGTCCGGCGAAGAATTCCCTCGCTTCAAGGAATACTGGATCGAAAAGCCGGGTGCAGACGACAACCACCTGGTGATCTACGCGCTGCTCGACTCGCCGCGTGCCACCGGTGCCTATCAGTTCATCCTGCGTCCTGGCAGCGGCAGCCGCGTCGACGTCCGCTCGCGGGTGTTCCTGCGCGACAAGGTCACCAAGCTTGGTGTGGCGCCGTTGACCAGCATGTTCCTGTTCGGCACCCATCAGCCGCCGCGCATGTCCAACTACCGTCGAGAGCTGCACGACTCCAGCGGTCTGTCGATCCAGGCAGCCAATGGTGAGTGGGTATGGCGTCCGTTGAATAACCCCAAACACCTCGCTGTGAGCAGTTTCTCGGTGGAAAACCCGCGTGGTTTCGGCCTGCTGCAACGCGGTCGTGACTTCAGCCAGTACGAAGACCTCGACGATCGCTACGACAAGCGTCCAAGTGCCTGGATCGAACCGCGTGGCGACTGGGGCAAGGGCGTGGTCGAGCTGATCGAGATCCCGACTGCCGACGAGACCAACGACAACATTGTGGCGTTCTGGAAGCCTGACACTTTGCCGGCTCCGGGTGAGCCGATGGAGTTCAACTACCGGATCCACTGGACCAAGGATGAAAACGCCATCCACTCGCCAGATCTGGGCTGGGTCAAGCAGACCCTGCGTTCTCTGGGTGATGTGCGTCAGGCCAACCTGATTCGCCAGCCTGACGGCAGCATTGCCTTCCAGGTCGACTTTGTCGGTCCTGTATTGGCTGCGCAGCCAGAAGACAAGACCATTCGCAGCCAAGTGACCACCGATGAAAACACCGAGCTGGTCGAAAACACCCTGCGTTACAACCCGGTCACCAAAGGCTACCGCCTGAGCCTGAGGATCAAGGTCAAGGACGCCAGCCGTCCGGTCGAGATGCGTGCCTACCTGCTGCGTGAAGTTCCAGCAGAGCCAGGCAAGGAGCCAGCGGTGCTGGTGGCCAATGAAGAGAAGAAGGCTGCTGCCAAGTCGCCTGCCAAAGACGCGGTCAAAGACGACAAAGCGGTGGTCAAGGCTGAAGCGGTCAAAGCGGCCGAAGTCGCCAAGGCCGATGCAGGCAAACCTGAAGCGGCCAAGCCTGAAGCAGGCAAGGCCGAGGCCGCCAAGCCTGAGGCTGGCAAGCCTGAAGTGGCCAAGGCTGAAGCAGGTAAAGATGCCGATGCCACCAACAAAGACGCCCAGCAGCCTGCTGCCGAGGCTGCGCCCACCCTTCCAGAACCGGCCAAGACTCTGCAAGTCCTGACCGAGACCTGGAGCTACCAGTTGCCTAGCGATGAGTAATTCCGTTCCAGTGCCAGAGTCGCTCAACGAGTACCTGGCACACCTGCCAATGAGTGACGAGCAGCGCGCCGAACTGGCCGGCTGCACGTCTTTCTCCGAACTGCACCGGCGCCTGTCGGCGCAGCCTGGCAGTGCATCCGACGAGGCCGCCCAGGCCTCGGTGGGCACCCGCCTGGCGTTGTCGACTGCTGACGAACTGCGCGAAGCCGAACTGCTCGATGTCGATGCCAACGGCCGGATCCGCCTCAAGGTGGCGCCGCCGATCAAGCGTACCCGGGTCGTGCCGGAGCCATGGCGCACCAATATTCTGGTGCGTGGCTGGCGGCGGCTGACTGGCAAGACCAATCCGCCCAAGCCGGACTACAGCGATCTGCCGCGGGACTTGCCCAAGTCGCGCTGGCGTACCGTAGGCTCGATTCGTCGCTATATCCTGCTGCTGCTGATGCTCGGCCAGACCGCCGTGGCGGGCTGGTACATGAAGGGCATCCTGCCGTACCAGGGCTGGTCACTGGTGTCGCTGGACGAGATCACCCGCCAGACCTTCGTGCAGACCGCCATGCAGGTGCTGCCGTATGCCTTGCAGACCACCATCCTGCTGATGTTCGGCATTCTGTTCTGCTGGGTGTCGGCCGGTTTCTGGACCGCTCTGATGGGCTTTCTGGAACTGCTGACCGGGCGCGACAAGTACCGGATCTCCGGAGCCAGTGCGGGTAACGAGCCGATTGAACCCGGTGCCCGCACCGCGCTGGTGATGCCGATCTGTAACGAAGACGTACCACGGGTGTTTGCCGGCCTGCGTGCGACCTTCGAGTCGGTGGCTGCCACCGGCGACCTGGATCGCTTCGATTTCTTCGTCCTCAGCGATACCAACGACACCGACATCGCCGTGGCCGAGCAACAGGCCTGGCTTGACGTGTGCCGCGAAACCAATGGCTTCGGCAAGATCTTCTATCGCCGTCGCCGTCGCCGCGTGAAACGCAAGAGCGGTAACCTGGACGACTTCTGCCGCCGTTGGGGCAGCGACTACCGCTACATGGTAGTGCTCGACGCCGACAGCGTGATGAGTGGCGAGTGTCTGACCAGCCTGGTGCGCCTGATGGAAGCCACGCCGGACGCCGGGATTATCCAGACCGCGCCGAAGGCGTCGGGCATGGACACGCTGTACGCGCGTCTGCAACAGTTCGCCACCCGCGTCTACGGCCCGCTGTTCACCGCCGGCCTGCACTTCTGGCAACTGGGTGAATCCCATTACTGGGGACACAATGCGATCATTCGCATGAAGCCGTTCATCGAGCACTGCGCCCTGGCGCCATTGCCCGGTAAAGGTGCGTTCGCCGGTGCGATTCTGTCCCATGACTTCGTTGAAGCAGCGCTGATGCGCCGTGCCGGCTGGGGCGTGTGGATTGCCTATGACCTGCCGGGCAGCTACGAAGAATTGCCGCCCAACCTGCTCGACGAGCTCAAGCGTGATCGACGCTGGTGTCACGGCAACCTGATGAACTTCCGCCTGTTTCTGGTCAAGGGGATGCACCCGGTCCACCGTGCGGTGTTCCTCACCGGGGTGATGTCGTACCTGTCAGCGCCGTTGTGGTTTCTGTTTCTGGTGCTGTCCACCGCGCTGCTGGCGGTCAACACCCTGATGGAACCGACCTACTTCCTGGAGCCGCGCCAGCTGTACCCGTTGTGGCCACAGTGGCACCCGGAAAAAGCCATCGCCCTGTTCTCGACGACCATCGTGCTGCTGTTCCTGCCCAAGCTGCTCAGTGTGATCCTGATCTGGGCTCAGGGCGCCAAGTCGTTCGGTGGCAAGTTCAAGGTCACGGTGTCGATGTTCGTCGAGATGCTGTTCTCGATGCTGCTGGCACCGGTGCGCATGCTGTTTCATACCCGCTTCGTACTGGCCGCGTTCCTCGGCTGGGCAGCGACCTGGAACTCACCGCAGCGTGACGACGACTCCACACCATGGTCCGAGGCCATCAAGCGTCACGGTCCGCAGACCCTGTTGGGGGTGTTGTGGACCGCTCTGGTGGCCTGGCTGAACCCGAGCTTTCTGTGGTGGCTGGCGCCTATCGTGGTGTCGCTGATGCTGTCGATTCCCGTCTCGGTGATTTCCAGCCGTACCGGCCTGGGCCTGAAGGCGCGTGACGAGAAGCTGTTCCTGATTCCTGAGGAGTACGACACGCCACAGGAACTGATCTCCACTGATCAGTACACCCACGAGAACCGCTGGCATGCCCTTAATGACGGCTTCGTTCGGGCCGTGGTCGATCCGCAGCAGAACGCCCTGGCCTGTGCCATGGCCACCTCACGACACCGTGAGGCTGCGCCTATCGAGGCCTTGCGCGTCGAGCGGGTGGAGCAGGCGTTGCAGGCCGGGCCAGAGAAGCTTGGTAATCATGAGCGGTTGATGCTGCTCAGTGACCCGGTCGCTCTGTCGCGCCTGCACGAGCAAGTGTGGAGCCAGCGGCATCCTGAGTGGCTGGCGGCCTGGCACGCGTCCATCGACGCCGACCCGCATGCGCCGTTGTTGCCGTTGCAACCGGTCAGGCCTGAACCGGTACCGGTGCCGGCCTGATGCGCGAGGCAGCACATTTGCTGTGAATGTAATGCCGCCTTCACGAGCAAGCTCGTTCCCACTGTATTTCAGATCAGGATTGGGTGGGAGCGACCTTGGTCGCGAAGACGGCGGCAAAGTCGCAGCAGATACTGTGACTTTACCGGCTTCTTCGCGGGCAGAGTCCCCCTCCCACTGGGTCCGCAGTGCTTATCTGAACAGTAAGCGGCTAAAGCGGATCGTCGTTCGGCCGCTCCTACCGGGTATCCCTTCCCGATCAATGGTTTGTGATCTTGTTTGATAAGGACGTCAGTCGCCTGCCGGCCAGCCTCGCATAATCAAACCTTGAAACGGCTCACCAGTTCCTTGAGCCGGGTGCCCAGCCGCGCCAGTTCAATGCTCGAGGAGGCCGTCTGTTCGCTGGCCGTGGCGGTCTGCTCCGAGATCTCGCGCACATTAACCACGCTGCGGTTGATCTGTTCGGCCACTGCACTCTGCTGCTCACTGGCGGTGGCGATCTGGCGGTTCATGTCCTGGATGCCGGTGACGGTGCGGGTGATTTGCTCAAGCGCAGCGCCCGCCCGGCGGCTCAGTTCGACGCTTTGCTCGGTCAGGCTGCGGCTGTTGTCCAGGGTGCTGACCACCTGCTGCGTGCCGCTTTGCAGGGCGGCGATCAACTCTTCGATTTCTTCGGTGGACTGTTGGGTGCGTTGCGCCAGGCTTCGAACTTCGTCGGCCACCACAGCAAACCCGCGTCCTGCTTCGCCGGCACGAGCGGCCTCGATAGCGGCGTTGAGGGCGAGCAGGTTGGTCTGCTGTGACACCGACTTGATCACATCCAGAACGCCAGCAATCTTGTCACTCTCCTGGCGCAGGCGATTCATTGCCTGGGTGGAGTTGAGCATTTCCTGGGACAGCTGCTCTATCTGGCCGATGGCTTCGCCCACCACCCGATCGCCATCGCGGGCTTGCTGGTCAGCCTGAACCGCCGCGTTCGAGGCCTGTTGGGCGCTGCTGGCCACTTCCAGTACGGTGGCGGCCATCTGGTTGATGGCGGTGGCGACCTGGTCGGTTTCGGTCTTCTGGCTGTTGACCCCGGCGCTGGTCTGCTCAGTGACTGCCGACAGTTGCTCGGCGGCGCTGGACAGTTGGTTGACGCCATCGCCGATGCCGCTGAGCAGCCCGCGCAGGTTCTCGGTCATGTCTTGCATGCTGCGTTGCAACTGGCCCAGCTCATCATTGCGCTCAACGATCAGATTGCGGCTCAGGTCACCCTGGGCGATACGCCCGGCGGCCGCCAGGGTCTGGCGCAACGGCACGATGATCTGCCGGGTCATCACCCAGGCTGCCAGCAATCCCATACCCATTGCCAGCACGGCGACCCCGGTAAGCGCGGTGCGCGAGCGGCTGGCCTGATCATCGCGCTGTGCGCCTTGCTGGCTGATGAGCTCGGCCACCGATTCGAGCATCTGGTCGCCGAGGCTTTCCATGGCCTCCTGACTTTGCTCGACCCCCGCCTGCGCATCGCGAAAACGCCCCAGTTGTTCCTTGTACTGTTGCAGCGCTTCTGCAGCTGGCTTGAGCGCTTGCAGATTGTCTTCGGCTTGCTCGCGGGCAATCTCCTGAACCTCCTTGAGCGCTTCGTCGATCGCCGTTACGGCGGCGTGTTCATCTTCCTGTTTGGCGCTGAAGGTGTAGGCCTGGACCTGAAAGCGGGCCAGCTGGATCTGCTGCTTGAGCTGCGCCAGATTGGTGAACTCTTCCAGACGCTCGGCGTTGTCCTGTTCCTGGCTCAGTGACTTGAGCACCTCGGTTTCCACCTGGCCAACAGCGGCGACGGCCTGCGCCGACTGCTGCACCAGCTTCTGGCTGGTCTGGTCGCGCATCTGACGTTGCAGGCTCAGCTCGGCGAAGGTCTTCTCCAGGCTGGCGATGATCCGGCTTTGTGTCGTCAGCAGGTCAAGGCTCTGCGGGCTTTCGACCTCCTTGCGCAGCACACCCAGATGGCTTTCCAGTTCGTTGAGGCGTTTTTCAACGCGAGCAGCGCTCTGCGGGGTGCTTTCTTCACGGAAGATGATCCGCTCGGCACGCAGGTCCTTGGTCAGGTTGCTGAGCTGGCCGATGGACGAGATCGCCTCGGACCGTTCGATCATGTTGTCCAGGCCGTGCCAGCCGGTGAGGGTGATGGCCAGGGTCAAGGCCAGGACCAGGCCGAAACCCAGGGTGAGTTTGACTCTGACGCTCAGGTTGTCGAGCGTGCGGTTGATCAATGCAAACATCGGGAAGCTCCTGCGCTATTGAATGCGTCATGAGCGCATCGGCAGGAGTCGGGGAGAGTCGACCTGAACCGGTCGTAGGACATTTCTGAACGGTTGCAGAGGGTGATGCAGTTAACACAAGCGCGGCCTGCCGCGCTTGTGATACGGGGCACGTCAGACGATAAAGCGGCTGACCAGAGTCTGCAGATGGTTGCCCAGACGGGCCAGTTCGACGCTGGAAGCGGCGGTTTCTTCGCTGGCGGCCGAGGTCTGCTGGGAAATATCGCTGACGTTGATCACGCTGCGATTGATCTCATCGGCGGTGGCGCTCTGCTGTTCTGCGGCGGCGGCGATCT